>CAYUOL010000097.1:0-1711 GCA_964446345.1 uncultured Iamiaceae bacterium
TGCTGGACATGGACTTCCTCCTATACGAGGTGTCCGCCCAACAGGGGGATGCTCAGGGCGACCATCGGACAGTTCGTGAGAAAGACACCCTTGCGAGGGTCAACTCCGTTCGGAGTCACGACAGCCACCGACACCAGCCAACCGCAGATCAAACGGACACGTCGGATCTGCAGGCACCCACAGACTCACAGACTCCGTTCCTCCGCCGAGTCGCCTCCCCGGGGGCCCGCCCCTGCGACCCCGTTCCCCTGGCGGGTCGCTTCGGCAGCCCCTTCTGCCGCGTGTTGGCTAGCTCTCGCTGATGATGATGGGGGTGCGGATCTCGCCCTTGGGGCCGGTCGTGACGATCGTGACGGGGCCCTTCGTGCCGGGCGGGAGCTTGACCGGCTCGAGGAAGGGGCCGCGGGTGCCGGGGCTGGCGAGCACCTTGACCTGGCCCGTCACGAGCTCGGCATCGGCGGGGCCGAGGACCTTGTAGGCGAACGTGTCGCCGCTGGCGGCCACCGCGTTGCCCCGCATCTTGAACGAGGCGGGCACCGTGGCGCCCAGGGTGGGGGACTCCATCAGCACGGCGGGTGCCATGTCGTTCAGGTCGGTGCGATCCTGGGCGGCGACGCCCGTCGCGCCGTTGGTCTGCCCGTCGATGAGGAACTGCACCTTCTTGATGCCGGGGAACTGCGTGAGGGTGAACACCACCTGCGCCACCTGCGGGCGCGTCTTTGCGGTCTCGAACAGGCGGTTGAAGCCGACGAGCGCGACCCCCTTGTCGTCCACGACGAAGCTCGTGACGGCGGTGCCCCGCCGGATGTTGCTCTGCTGGCCGTTGAGCTTCTCGACGTCGCTCGGGCCGAGGAGCAGCGTGTCCAGCGCGGCTCGCGCGACGTCCGACTTGTCGGTCAGGCGCGTCTCGCCCACCGCGATGCGGCAGGTCGCGATGTCGACCGCGCGCTCGGGATCCGCGCAGTCGCGCATCCAGTAGAGCGTGAAGTGCTGCGTCCCGGGCGGGTCGGTGGTCGGCGGTGCCGTGATGATCGACGAACCGGCGGCCGCGGGAGCCCCGGTGGCGGCGCCCGTCGCTCCGGGTGCGTTGGACGGGCCCGGGCCGCCGGACGCCGAGCCGCCCCCGGAGCTGCAGGCGGCGACCCCGAGGACGCAGCCGAACATCGCGAGCAGCACGACCAGCGCATGACGTCGCTGCGACGCACGCGGAGCTGCCGTCGGCCGCACGATGGACATGGCTGGCCACGTTACCGGCGCCGCCGGCACCATCCGGCGCGCGGAGGACCCACCCGCCGACGTCAGGCGATGCGTTCGATCACGTCGTCGAACGGCGCGAACAGCTGCGGCTTGTCTTGCTGCTCCCGCAGCAGCACGCCCAGGCGCCGGCTGCGCACCAACAGGTCGCGTGCAGCCCGTCCGGGCCAGGGGCGCGGGAGCAGCTCCGGCGGCAGCAGCGGGTCCGCGTTGAAGCACTCTGCGAACTTGATCCCGATGATCAGTGCGCCGGGGAGGAACTCGGCTTCGGTGAGGCGGCGATGCTCGCTGCGCATCGCCTCGAGGGCTTCGGGGATGCCGGCGTACAGGTCGACGAAGCGCTGGTAGCGATGCGCCAGGGCGTCGATCGGCCAGAGCCTGGCTGCGATCTCGCGGGGGTCGCGGGTCGTCCCGATGTCCAGGTCGTCGGTGGTGGCGGTGGTGACGTGGTGGGCGA
>CAYUOL010000097.1:1811-18784 GCA_964446345.1 uncultured Iamiaceae bacterium
CGAGCAGGTGGTCGCGGAACGCGTCGCGCGCGGTGCGCTTCGCCTCGGGGATCGCGAAGGCGACGAGGCGCCATCGTCGATCCCAGCCCTTCCCGGACGCGTCCTGCGCGTAGGCGAGGCGGGTGCGCTCCAGCGTCGCGCCGAGCGCCCGCCGCCCCGCGGCCGTGGCCTCGAAGACGGCCTCGCGCCCTTCGCCCGTGCGCGTGAAGAGACCTTCGTTGGTGAGTCGCCGCAGGCACGACCGCACCTGATCGGCGGTCTGCCCACAGGCCTCGGCGACCGGGTACACCTCGGCGGCCAGGATCCGGCCGTCGTGGTGGGCCATCCCCATGACGAGCACGCGCGTCGGGATCTCGAGGTCGGTCAGCCGCCCGCCCGTACCGGTCGCGAACAGGCCGGTCGTTTCGCTCACGACCGCCATCGTTGCCGACCGCTCCCAGGCGGTCAAACGGCGTGGATCACATCGAGTGGAGCCCGCACTCCGTCTTGTCCCGACCCGCCCAGCGCCCCGAGCGCGGGTCGTTCGGGTCGAGCGCCGGCTGCGTGCACGGCTGGCACCCGATCGACAGGTAGCCCTGGTCGATGAGGGGGTTGTACGGCACGTCGTTGTCCTGGATGTAGCCGGCGACGTCGTCGTCGGACCACATCGCGATCGGGTTGATCTTGATGAGGCCGCGCAGGTCGCGGGCGATGAGCGGGGCCTTCACCCGGGTGTCGGCCTCGGAGCGGCGGAGCCCGCTCATCCACGCCGACTTCCCGAGCAGCGCGCGGTCGAGCTGGCCCACCTTCACGGCCGAGCAGCAGTTCTCGGGGTCGACCTCCCACAGCGCTTCGTTGTGGTGCTTGACCGTCATCATCTTGAGGTTGAGGCCGTACCGGCGGCGGACGCGCTCGACGGTCTCGAGCGTCTCCGGGAAGTGGTAGCCCGTGTCGATGAAGGCGACCTCGATCTCGGGGTACACCTTGACGGCGAGGTCGATGAGCACGGCGTCGGTCATCGACGCCGTCAGCGCGAGGTGCGGGGCGAAGTTGTCGACGGCCCACTGGATGATCTTGGTCGCGGGCAGGCGCTCGAACTCGATGCTGAGCTCGGCGAGCTCGGCATCGGTGAAGTCCTCCGGGGTCTTCGGGGAACCGGGCACGGCGCCCGGTGTCTCACCGGAGGAGCTGCTTGTCAGGGTGGTGGTGCTCATGAACGAACTCCGCGGGGCGTGAGGGGGGCGGTGGTCCTGGGGACGGCGTCCCCCGAGTGGTCGGTCCGGTGCGGCGGGACGCAGGGCGATGGTCGAGGTCAGGTCGCGCACTCCGAGTCGCCGACCTCGGCGACGTAGGGCCCGGTCTCGCCGTAGTCGACGTAGTACTCCGGGGCCTCGTCGGGGGCGGGGAAGTGGTCGAGCTCCTTGAGCTCGGCGCCGAGCACCTTGGCGCCACCGACCCGCTCCATCCAGTGGCGGAAGTCCTCGCCGGCCTGGCGCTCGTCGTTGAACCGGCGCACCACCCGCACCGTGGCCTCGGGTGCGTTCTTGGCGGGGAGGCGCAGCGCCTTCTCGGCGAACTTCATCTCGGTCTGGCCGACGTAGCCGCCGAGCATCATCTGGTACCCCGGCGCGGACACCCCGTTGGCGCGGCGCTCCGCCCCGAAGAACCCGATGTCGACCGCGTGGTGCTGGCCGCACGAGTTCGTGCACCCGGAGATGTTCGTGCGGATGCCACCGACCTCGGCGAGCCCGGCCTCCTCGAGGGCGCTGCCGATGGCGTCGGCCAAGCCGCGGGACTGGGTGACGGCCAGGTTGCAGGTGTCGGCGCCCGGGCAGGCGACGACGTCCCGGGACAGCTCGGCGCCGGGCTGCGCCATGCCGATGGCCTCGAGGCGAGCGAACAGGGTGGGCAGCTGCGATTCGGAGAGCCCCCGGAAGGCGATGTTCTGGCGGTTCGTGATGCGGACCTCGAGCCCGAGCTCGCGGGTGATCGACGCAAGGGCCCGGAACTGATCGGAGGTGACGTCGCCGAGCTTCGCCCAGGCGATCGCCGACACCGTTCCCTTGGCGGCGCCGCGGATCACGTTCGCATCGACCCAGCGCTCGTAGGGCTTGGTGCCGCGGAAGGAGACCTGGACGCCCTGGCCGATCGGGGTGGGGGTGCTCCCGGAGGCCAGCCCGGCGGGTGCGTCACCGAGCTTCTGCACCAGCTCGGGGATGCCGCCCGGCCAGCTCGAGGAGGCGAGCAGGAACCGTCGCGTCTTGAGCACGCGCCGCTGCACCTCTTCGAAGCCGAGCTGGTCGACGACCCACTTGAGGCGCGCCCGCAGCTTGTTGTCCCGGTTGCCCGTCTGCTCGAAGACCCGCAGCACCGACTCGATCGTCGGCAGCAGCTCTTCCTTCGCCGTGAACTCCTCGAGCGCGAGGGCCGGGTGCGGGTTCGCGCCGAGGCCGCCGGCGATGAACACCCGGAAGCCCTGCTCGACGGTGCCGTCGTCGAGGGTGCGGGTCGTCGCGATGACGCCCACGTCGTTGAACATGGCCTGGCCGCAGTCGGTCTCGCAGCCGGAGAAGTTGATCTTGAACTTGCGGGGGAGGCGCTGCGCGAATGGGTGGCGCAGGAAGTGGTCGAACGCCGCCTGGGCCCACGGGCTGATGTCGAACGCCTCGTAGGGGCAGGCGCCGGCGAGGTGGCAGCCCATCACGTTGCGCACGGTGTCGCCGCAGGCCTCGCGCGACGTGAGCCCGACCAGGGCGAGCTCGCGCATGAGCTCGGGGATGCGCTCGAGCTGGACGAAGTGGAACTGGAAGTTCTGCCGGGTGGTGATGTGGCCCCAGCCCCGCGAGTACTCGTCGGCGATCCGGGCGAACAGGTCGAGCTGCTCCGCCGAGACGGAGCCGTACGGCAGCTTCACCCGCACCATCTGGTTGTGCCCGCCCTGGCGCTGGCCGTAGATGCCGTTGTTGAGGCGGAAGACGCGGAACACGTCCTCTTCGAGATCGCCCGCCAGGTACCGCTCCAACTGCTCTTCGAACTTGGCGATGTCGGCGGCTGCTTCGAGATCGATCTCTCGCTGCTGGACCATCGGCGGTACCTCTTCTGTTCTCGTGGGGCCCGGGTTCCCTCGTGCTCTCGATGGGTCGGGTTCGATCCCTTCCCCGGCACTGCCGTCCCCCGTTGGGGATCGAAAACCGAGTAATCCGATCAGGTATTCCCTCTTTTGTAGCAAGGAACGCGCCCGCGCCCCAACGCGAAGTGCCCGATCGGCCAGATCCGGCACATGTCACACCGGTTCGGAGCGGGTGGGGGCGCCGCCGTGGCGAGGGTCAGCGCAGCAGCTCGGCGACGCGGAACGCGAGGTCGAGGGACTGGCGGGCGTTCAGCCGCGGGTCGCACATCGTCTCGTAGCGCGAGTCGAGGTCCTCGTGGAGGATCTCGGTCGAGCCGCCGAGGCACTCGGTGACGTCGTCACCGGTGAGCTCGATGTGCACACCGCCGGGCCAGGTCTCCGCGACCGCGTGCGCTCGAAAGAAGCCGGCGATCTCGGCGAGCACGTCGTCGAAGTGGCGCGTCTTGAGGCCGTTCGGGGCGCTGAAGGTGTTGCCGTGCATGGGGTCGCACGCCCACACGACCGGGTGCCCGCTCGCCTTCACGGCCTCGAGCAGGGGCGGCAGCTTCGACTCGATGTTGCCGGCGCCCATCCGCGAGATCAGGGTCAGCCGCCCCGGTTCGTGGCGAGGGTCGAGCTTGTCGCACAGCGCGATCAGCTCGTCGGGCGTCATCGTCGGGCCCACCTTGCCGCCGATCGGGTTCTCGACGCCGGACAGGAACCCGACGTGCGCGCCTTCGAGCCGGCGCGTGCGCTCTCCGCTCCTCAGCATGTGCGCCGACCAGTTGTACCAGTTGCCGCTCGTCGAGTCGGTGCGAGTGAGCGCTTCTTCGTACCCGAGGATGAGCGCCTCGTGGCTCGTGTACAGGTCGACCGTGTGCAGGTTCGGGTTGTCCTCGGTCGTGATGCCGCAGGCGGTCATGAAGCGCAGGGCGCGGTCGATCTCGTTGGCCACCTGCTCGTAGCGCTGGCCCTCGCTGCTCGAGGCCACGAACTCCTGGGTCCAGCTGTGCACGCGGCTGAGGTCCGCGAAGCCGCCCTTGGTGAACGCGCGCACGAGGTTCAACGTCGAGGCCGACTGGTTGTAGGCCGTCAGCAGGCGCTCGGGATCGGGTTGCCGGGCCGCGGCGGTGAAGGCGATGTCGTTCACGATGTGGCCGCGGAACGACGGCAGCTCGATGCCCTCGATCGTCTCGGTCCCTGCGGAGCGCGGCTTGGCGAACTGCCCGGCGATGCGTCCGACCTTCACCACGGGGACGCCGGACGAGTAGGTGAGCACCACGGCCATCTGCAGGATCACGCGCAGCTTGTCGCGGATGGCATCGGCGGAGAACGCGTCGAACGACTCGGCGCAGTCGCCGGCCTGCAGCAGGAACGCCTCGCCCCGGGCGACCCGGGCGAGGTCGGCCTTGAGGTTGCGCGCCTCGCCGGCGAACACGAGCGGGGGATAGGTGGACAGCACCTTGGTCACGCGATCGAGGTCGGCCGTGTCGGGCCAATCCGGCTGCTGCTGCGCGGCGAGGGCGCGCCACGAGTCGGGCGTCCAGGTGGGGTCCATCGCAAAAGGGTGGCCGGGGTCGGGGTGGTTGTGCAAAGCGGTTCCGAACGTGAGGGCACGGGAGCGGCCGGGGGACCCGGCCCAGCGTACCGACCGCTCCCTCGCGCCCCGCCGCCGCGGCATGCGGCGGCGTGGCAACGGAGCGCGCGGAGGGCGCCGGCTTCGCCGCGCCGGTCGGGCCGCGTACGCTGCCGTCGTGGAGAAGGTGGAGGACCTGGGTGGTCTGGTGCGGGCGGCCGTCGCAGGGGACATGCGCGCGTTCGACGCCCTCATGCGCGAGACCAGCGGCAGCGTCCGCACGATCGTGATCGACGGCGTGCCCAACCGGGCCGACGTCGAGGACCTCGTGCAAGAGGTGTTCCTCCGGGCCCTGCGCAACCTGGCGTCGCTGCAGGACCCGGAGCGCTTCCGTCCGTGGATCTACTCGATCGCCCGCAACGCCGTGCTCGATCACCGCCGCGCCGCGCGTCGGCGCCCGACCGACTCGCTCGAGGACACCGACCTGCCCGACGTCGACGTGACGACCGAGGACCTCATCGAGCTGCGCGAGCTGGCGGCCAGCGTGCGGGTGAGCGTGGGTCGCCTCGCGCCCCTCGACGCCACGCTGCTCGCCATGGTGTCGTTGATGGGCTTCACCCCCACCGACATCGCACATGCCCTGGGCATGAGCCAGACGGCCGCGAAGGTCGCGGTGCACCGGGCGCGGGCCCGGCTCCGTCAGTCGATGCTCCTCCAGGAGGCGGCCGGCCAGCCCAAGGCCAGCTGCGCGGAGTTCCGCGCCCTCATCGACCGCGGCGAGCTGGTGCCCGCGGCGATCCACGCGCGCGGGTGCCCGACGTGCTCGGGCCGACGGACCGCCACTGCGTCCTGACCGGGCCCGCGCCCGGCGTCGGGCTCAGTCGCCCCGGCGGGGCTCGATGCGCCACCCGTGGGTGCGCACCTCGTCCATGAGCACGTCGGGGAGGTGCGTGGGCAGCCAGGCCTCCGCCTCGGCCTCGAAGCCGACGACGTCGGGCTCCTCGGCGTAGGCCTGGGCGACGGCCGGCGCCAGCAGGGCGGCGACGACAGAGCGCTCGTCCTCGTCCAGCGACTCGACGAAGACCCGCAGCTTCGCGAGCGCCGCGGACGCGACTGCCGGATCCAGCTCGTCGGCGCCGCTCATCGCGTGAACTCGATCGTCACGGACCCGTCGTCGGCGACGGACGCGCCTCGGGTCGAGGACCCGCCGCTCTGCAGGAGGCCGCCGTCGAACGACTCGCCGAAGGTGCCGGCATCGTTCCACGTGTCGCTGGTGACCGAGAACGAGGTGGGCGTCAGGCCCTGCCCGTACCCCTCGACCTCGATGGCGACGTCGCTCATGGCGGCGCCGGCGAGGTGGAACACGGCGTGCAGGGCCGCCCGCTCGTGCTCGTCGAAGCGATCGGCCATCGCGTCGAGCTTGGTGGCCAGGGCAGCGATGTCGTCGTTGGTGATCGTGGTCTGGGCCATGGGTCCTCCTCGGCGGGCCATCGGGCGGCGGCGGCGGTGGGGGCGGTGGGGGCGGTGCGGGCGGTTGCGTGGGAACGGTTGGACGGCGTCGTGCCAGCGAGGCACGGTGCGTTCCTGCTCTGGACGGCCGATCGGGGGAGGGGTTACACCTCGGGGATCACCCGTTCATCGACCAGGATGACGATGCCTCGACGACGGTTGGATGACGGTGGCTGGATGACGGCGGTTGGATGACAGCGGCTGGGTGGTCACGGGAGGGGGTCGAGGGTCGCCCGGCCGGCGTCGGCGACGTGCGCCGTCCAGGCAGCGCCGTCCCAGTAGCGGTGCTCGTGGCGCTGCAGCGGGTCGGGGAACCAGCCGCCCTGCTCGCCCGCAGCCCCACCGTCGTCCTCGCTGGCCTGCCGGTTGGCTTCCCCCGCGGCGTCCTGCGAAGGGGCGGCCGCGTGGGGACGGAGGCGCGGGCCCGGCGGGGAGCCGGCGCCGGGCCCCGGTTGCGCGTCCGCCGGTGCGGTGACCGGCCCGGTGATCGGTCGAGGGACGGGCTCCGCAGCCGGCTCGCCGTCTGAGGCGACGGCGGCGGCGACAGGCGCCGCGGCCGCCTCGTCGATCTGCTCGGCGCCCGGCTGGGCGACGGCGAGCACACGATCCGCCGGAACGCCGCTGAGGGTCGACGGTGCCGTCGCGGCGATCACCACCCCGTCCGCAACCCCGTCGGCCATCCCGTCGGCCCGGATGGCCTCGGCCAGGGCCTCCGCCTGCGCGGCCGCGGCGTCCTCGGCGTCGATCTGCTCGCGTGCCTCGGCGAGCAGCGGGCCGATGCGGTCGTGCAGCGTGGTCGCAAGACGGGGCTCGTCCGAGGTCCGGGCGGCGGCACGGGGCGCGCTCGCCCGCTCGGTGATCGACACCAGGTGGCTCGCGGCGTGGAGCCGCACGCCCGACGCGTCGAGCCACCCGACCCCGAGGGCCTGGGTCGCAGCATCCGCGAGGGCTTCACCGAACGCCCTGGCGGTCGCGTACCGATCGCCGGGGGCCGCGGCGGTCGCGCGGGCGACCACCGCGTCGAGCGCCGGGTGGATCGAGGGATCGACGTCGGTCAGGCGCCGCGGCGCCTGCTTGAGCTTGATGGTGAGCTGGCTCATGGCATCGTCGCCGGCCTCGAAGGGAAGCTCTCCGGTCAGCAGCTCGAACAGCATCGTGGCGCACGCGTACACGTCGGTCGCCGCCGTCACGGGTTGGCCCAGGATCTGCTCGGGCGCCATGTACGCGGGGGTTCCGATGATCTGGCCGGCGGCGGTCAGCTGCGCCGCCGACGTGCCGAGCACCTTGGCGATGCCGAAGTCGCTGAGCTTGATCATCCCGGGCCGATCGTCGAACAGGAAGTTCTCCGGTTTGATGTCGCGGTGGAGGATGCCGTACTCGTGCGCATGCTCCAGGGCGCTGGCGACGACGAGGATGTACGCGCACGCTTCGTCGGGACGCACGCCGATGCGCTGGAAGCGGTCCCAGAGCGATCCTCCCGACAGGTACTCCATGAGGATGAGGCACACGCCGTCGCGCTCGACGAAGTCGTAGACGGGAGCGATGTGCGGGTGGTCGAGCTTCGCCACCAGCCGGGCCTCTTCGATGAAGCGCTTCCGCACGATCGGATCGGCGCCGAACGCCACGGGGAGCTGCTTCACGGCCACCTCGCGGTCGAGGATCCGATGCCGCGCGTGCAGGACGATGGCCCACCCCCCGCGCCCGATCTCCTCGCCGACGTCGTAGTTGGGCAGCGCCTCGACCACGAGCTGACGATCGAGTCGCATCAGCGGTGCGCCCCGGCGCGCACGCTCATCGCGCTCGCTCGGTGGTGGTGGCCATCGTCGCAGCGTAACGCCCGCGCTCCCGGTGCTCCCCGCGACGATGACGAGTGCCACCCGCCTCGTCGCCCGGTTCGCGGCGGCGCCTCCGGCATATCATCGGCGCTCGGCCGACCGGTCCTCCGGTCGCTCCCTGCACTGCGGTGCCGCGCGGGTGCGTCCCGAGCGCGGTGCCTGCCCGAAGCGATCGGACACCACGTGGACTACCTGCCCCGCCCCCTGCTGCAGACCATCGTGCGCAGCGCGGTCGACGCGACCGGCGCCCGCCTCGGGTGGTTGGCCGTCGTCGTGGACGCGACCGAGCTCGCCGTCATCGCCGCCGCCGGCGACACGGACGTGGTCGAGCGCGTGCTCTGGCAGCGCACGGCGGTGGGCCGGGGGAGCGCGAGCTACGTCATCCAGACGGGGCAGCCCGTCGCCCTGCGGCCCCAAGAGGGAGGCAGCAGCGACGACTGGGCGGCGGAGATGCTCGGGCATCAGCCGGAGAGCCTGGTGTGCGTGCCGTGCCACGGCGACGATCAGGCGATCGGGGCGCTCGAGCTGATCGACAAGGTCGACGGCTCGTCGTTCTCCTTCGACGACATCGAGCTGGCCGTCGTGCTGGCGCAGATCGCCGGCGCCGCCGTCGCGGAGGGACCGGGTGGCGCGGTGGCGGTGCCCTCGCCGGACCAGCTCTCCTCCGACCTCGCCCGCTTGGCGGACGCCGATCCGACCCGGTACGTGGCCGTCGCCCAGGCCCTGAGCGCGCTCGTGGCGCAGTCCTGAACGACGTGGACGACCCCGCGCAGCCCGTCTCGGGACCGGTGCCGGGCCGAACGGCGCCTCCGGTGCGCCCGAAGATCAGCTCGATGCGCCCGGCGTGGTCCCGGGAGTCCATGGTGCTGCGCATCGATCCGCGCGAACCGGCGTTCGTCGACGTGACGCCGGAGTGGGCGTGGGGTGGCGCCACCGGCGAGGGCGTCCGCGTCGCGGTCATCGACAGCGGGGTGGACGCGACCCACCCCGCGCTGGGCGACAGCGTCGACGTCGACGGCGGCGTCACGGTCGAGCCCGACGGCGCCGGCGGCGTGCAGGTGGTGCCGGGCCCGCACGACGACGCGTTCGGCCACGGCACCGCGTGCGCCGGCATCATCCACCAGCTGGCCCCGGGAGCCAGGATCACGAGCGTGCGCGTGCTCGGCCCCACGCTGAGCAGCACCTCGGACATCTTCCTCGCCGGGCTGACCTGGGCCGTCGAGCAGGGCTTCGACGTGATCAACCTGTCGTTGGGCACGCGGAAGAAGGACTGGGCGCTGGCGTTCCACGACGTGTGCGACAGCGCCTACTTCAACGGCCAGTTCCTCGTCACCGCGGCCAACAACATCAACCGCGTGACGTACCCCTCGTTGTTCGCGTCGGTGACCAGCGTCGCGTGCAACACCGCGAGCGACCCGTTCCGGTTCCACCACAACCCGGATCCGCCCACCGAGTTCCTCGCCCGCGGCATCGACGTCGAGGTGCCGTGGCTCGAGCACGGCACCACGACGACCACGGGGAACTCGTTCGCCGCCCCGCACATCGCCGGCATCGCGGCGCTGATCAAGTCGAAGCACCCGGATCTCCGCCCGTTCCAGCTCAAGACGGTGCTGTGGGGCACCTCGGCCAACGTCCGCGAAGCCGAGGCGCAGCCACGAGAGGTCGCCGGACGCCTGACCCGCGTGATGCAGGCCGTGGGGCACACGACCACGGCTCGCGGAGGACGGCTCACCATGGCGCTGAACGCGCCGATCGTGGAGCCGGCGGCGCCGGTGGACCCCGCGGCGCCCTGATCGGCGGCACGAGACCCGCCGTCGCCGCGGAGCCGTGACGCGCCACGACCCCCGCGGAGGGGGTCGTCGGCATCATCTCTCGGGGGAACAGGCCGTCCGAGCTGCGTCGTCGGCGTAGGCTCTCTCCGTGGGCCGAATCGCGGGAGCGGGATCTTCGTCGCCGATCAGGCGGCGGAGAAGGCCTCGATGCGATCGCCGGCCTGCTCGCGCACGGCGATCACCGCTCGCTTGACCAACCGGCGAGCCGCTTCCGCGGTGACCCCGAGCTCTTCGCCGACCTCGCGGTAGCTGCGCTTGCGACCGTCGTTCAGGCCGAACCGCTGCTCGACGGCGAGGCGGGCCCGAGTGTCGAGCACGGAGAGGAGGTCGGTGATCATCTGGTCCTCGACGTTCGCCATCACCTGGGCCTCGGGGCCCGGGTTGGCATCGGCGAGGAGATCGATCAGCTCGTTGCTGTCGTCGTCACCGATCGTGCGGTCGAGCGAGGTCGGGGTGGTGAGGCGATGGAGGAGCGCGTGCTCGTCGTCGAGCTCGTCGCCGTCGCCGGCCACCTGGCGCAGGGCAGCCCGCAGGCTCGCCGACCGATCACCCGGCAGGCGGACGAGGCTGGCCTTCTGATCGAGGGCCCGACCGATGGCCTGGCGGATCCAGAACGTGGCGTAGGTGGAGAACTTGAAGCCCTTGCGCCAGTCGAACTTGTCGACGGCGTGCTCGAGGCCGAGGTTGCCCTCCTGGATGAGGTCCAGGAGCTCCATGCCCGGGGGGAGGGGGTAGCGCCGGGCGACGCTGACGACCAGCCGCAGGTTGGCCCGGATGAACCGGTCCTTCGCGTTGGCGGCGTTGCGCACCGCCCGCTGCAGCTCCCGGCCGCGCTCGCCGGCGTCGAGTCGTTGCTGGGCTTCGGCGCCCTTCTCGATGATCTGGGAGAGCTCACGCTCTTCCAGGGCCGTCAAGAGGGGGACGAGCCCGATTTCGTTGAGGTACTGGCCAACTGAATCGCTCATGTCAGCTTCTCCAACCGGCCGGTGTTAAGGAAGATTCCCATGCCCGACCTGTTTCGATAAGGAGAATCGCCGCCGATCGCCCGGTCGACGCTCTCGCCGTTGCGGCGTCCCCACCCGTGCCGTCTGATCGGGGAAGACCAGCCGACGCAGCCCTTTCTGGACCGATGCTGCGCCGAGAACGACAGAAACGCCGGTGGTTGAAGCACCGCTCGGCGCCCCGATGTTCCTCCTCTACCCATGACTTGGGTCACAGACCCCGGGGCCGGTGCGTTTTGGCATGACGTGTGTCACATCGCTGGGGGGGCGGACAGACCCGAGGGCCCATGTTCCCGCACCCCTCGCGGTGCCGACGAGCCCATTTCTCGGGCCGGTGCCCCGGGTGCCCCGGTGGCCGGTCGCCGCAGGCGCGCCGACGCCCGGGGCGGTCGCTCGTACACTCGCAACGGTGCGAGACGGGGAGCCCGGGGCGGACGAGGCACGCAGACGAGTCGGGCTCCTCGGTGGGACGTTCGACCCGCCCCACCTGGGCCACGTGGTCGCCGCCGCCTGGACGCGCGACGCGTTGGAGCTGGACGAGGTGCGCCTGGTCGTCGCCAACGAACCGTGGCAGAAGACCGGGAGCCGCCGCGTCACCCCGGCGGCCCTGCGGCTCGCGATGGTCGAGCGGGCGCTCGACGGCACGACGGGGCTCGCGGCCAGCGACGTCGAGATCCGGCGGGGGGGCACGACCTTCATGGTCGACACGCTGCACACCATCCGCGACGAGGAACCCGGGGCGGACCTGTTCGTGATCCTGGGAGCCGACGCGGCGTCGGGTCTGGCGACGTGGCACCGATGGGCGGAGCTGCCCGGTCTCGCGACCTTCGTGCTGGTGGACCGCGCCGGTGTGGCGGCGCCCGACGACGAGCTGGCCCGCGCCTTCGCGTTCGTCCGCGTCGAGATCCCGACGCTGGCCATCACCAGCACCCTCATTCGTGAGCGCGTCCGGGCCGGGCGGTCGATCGACGGGCTCACCCCGGCCGGGGTCAGTTCCCTGATCACGGAGCGTGGCCTCTATCGTGGGGAGGTCCATGAACGCCCTACCGCTCCCTGAGCTTCGATGACCGACGCGGGCGTTCCTGCCGCTCCTGGCACCGGCACCGGCACCGAACCGCCCGGCTCCGATGCGCGGGTCGACGCGCCCCGGGTGCCACGTTCCCGCACGGCCGACGCGACGGTCGCGTCGAACCCGAGGCCCAAGCTGTCGCGCCCCGACGTCACGCCCTCCGCGCCCGCCCGAGGTGCGACGGGCGCGGGCACGCCGAGTGCATCGGCGTCGACGCGCGCGGATGGTGGTGGACCCGAGGTCGGGCGCAGCGCCGCCGCGGGGCTCGACGCGGTTGCGCAGGCACTGCAGGCGCAGGCCGAAGCGTCACCGGCTGCTTCCTCGGCGACGACCGGGTCGACCATCGCCGCCGCGGGCGCGCCGGTCGTGACGGCCCCGGCTGACGCAGCGAGCCGCCCGAGCGAGCCGAACCCGCTCGCGGCCCTGGCTCAGGAACGGGCCGCCAAGGTCGCGCGACCGTCGCAGCCGGCGCTCGTCGACGACGAGCGTCCCCGGCGCCGGCCCCGCAGCTGGTTCTGGACCGTCGCGTTCCCCATCGTGATGGTGCTCATCGTGATCGCCATCCCCATGCTGCTGCTGGCGGGGCGCAAGACGGTGCTGCAGAGCACCGACGGCAAGGTGCTGACGGAGGTGACCGACCCGAACCTCCCGAACTGGCAGGCGCTCACCGAGCCGACGCCGACCCTGCTGCTCGTGCAGACCGGCGACGACGGCACCCCGGTGGGGCTCACGGTGATGTCGCTGACCGGCGACGGCGCAGGCGGCCTCGTCTTCGTCCCCATGTCGACCGTGCTCGACCTGCCCGACATCGGGAAGCTGCCGCTCAACGTGGTGGCGGAGAAGGCTGGCATCGACGGGCTGCAGAAGGCGGTCGAGGGCATCCTGGGCGCGGGCATGACCGAGGTGCGGGTGGTGTCGCCCCAGCAGTGGGCCGACCTCGTGGCCCCGGTGGGGACGATCACGGTGGCCAACCCTGACGACGTCTTCGTCGCCGACGCCAAGGGGCAGAAGAAGGTGCTGTTCCCCAAGGGGCAGTTGAACCTCGAACCGAAGGACGTCGCGGCCTACCTGGCGACGACGAGCCCGGGCGAGAGCGACCTCAACCGGCTCGAGCGCCAGAAGGTGTTCTGGGAGGCGTACCTGCGCAAGGTCAGCGCGTCCACCGACCCGAGCGTGGTGCCCGGCGAGAAGGAGACGGGGCTCGGCCGCTTCGTGCGGGCGCTGGCCGACGACCGCGTCGAGATGTTCCCGCTACCGGTGCAGCCGGTCGCCATCCCCGGGAGCACGTCCGAGCTCTACCTGCCCGTCAAGGACCAGGTCAGCTCGATCGTCGCTCGCCTCATCCCGTTCCCGATCGGCTCGCCGCCCGGTGCGCGCCCGCGCGTCCGCCTGCTCGACGGCACGGGCAAGCTCGAGCACGGGCTCGCGGCGGCGCCCCTCGTGGTGGAGGGTGGCGGGCAGATCGACCAGATCGGCAACGGGCCGACGCTGGACCAGGCCGTGACCCAGCTCGTGTACTACGACGACGCGCAGCGTCCGGCCGCGGAGGCGCTGCAGAAGGCCCTCGGGCTCGGTGAGGTGGTCAAGGGCACGTCCGCCGGCAGCGCCGTCGACGTGACCATCACGCTCGGCAAGGACTACCTGGCCCAGCCGGCCCGAGTGCTCACCCCGGTCAGCACCGTCCCCCGCGGCTCGGCGACGACCACGATCGTCGGCGCGGGCGGGTGACTCGGCGCGGCGTCCCGTGTCGACGGGGCACACTGGGGCGCCTCCCCGAAGCGGGAGCGACCGGACGACAACCCCGACTGAATCGATGGCTGAACCCGTGAGCGAACCTGTGACCGAGCCCGTCAGCGAGCCCGTGACCGAGCCCGTGACCGGGGCTCTGACCGAGGGAACCGAGCCGGTGCCCGAAGCAGACGGCGAAGCGACGTCACCGAGCGAGGCCGGGCTCGGCGGCGCGCCAGGGAGCGCGGACGCCCGGCACTGGGCAGCGGTCGCCGCTGCCGCGGCGGCGAGCAAGACCGACGAGGACACGGTCGTGCTCGAGGTGGCGCCGGTGATGGCGATCGTGGAGTACTTCGTGATCACCGCCGGTCGCAACCCCCGCCAGGTGCGCACCCTGGCAGACGAGATCGAGGAGCAGGTCGCGCGCGCCGGCGGCCCGAAGCCGAAGCGGATCGAGGGCCGCGACGCGCTGCAGTGGCTGCTCATGGACTACGGCGACTTCGTGGTGCACGTGTTCCACGAGGAGATGCGCGCGTTCTATGCGCTCGAGAAGCTCTGGGCCGACGTGCCGCGCCTCGACTGGCGCGCCGAGTCCGCGACGGATGCCACGAGCGCAGTCGATCAGAGCGACGAGCGCACCTGACCGACTTCTCAGGCGCCATGGTCTTGTTGGCGCTGCTTCTTCTCCCGTCGCCATTGCATGTCGTGCCGGTGACAACGGCCGTGGGCGACGTTGGGGGCGTCGCAGCCGTCGCACGTGCAGATGGAGGGGCGTCGCGCCTGGTGCTGCCAGTACGGCAGGAGCGCCGCCCGCCAGACGAGGTACTGGTCGCGCTTGTACGAGGGAGGCAGGTGCTCGTCCATGAACGGCACCACGATCTCGACGAGGTCGCGGAGCTTGCGGATCTGGAACCGCATTTCGTCGTCGTAGCTCGGCCGCCGTCGCTCGTACCGATGGACGGTCCCACAGCCGAAGAACACGGCGAGCCAGGCGCATGCCCCTTCGTCCTTCGCCCCGAGCTCGACCGCGAACGCGAACGTCGTCGCCGTCGGTCCCGTCGACGCGACGAACGTGGCCTCGGCAGCCACGAAGCCGGCGATGCGTGCGGCGGCCTCAGTAGCCGGTCGCACGGTAGTAGTGCACTCGGCAGAGCCCGCGGCCCCGCACCGGGAGGTTGCAGGCGGCGATGGCGCACCGCGAAGGACCCTTGCCCCATCGGTTCGGATGGGCCCGCTCGTGCTCGTCCATCCGTTGCCGCCACGACGTGAACTGCTCGTACTTCGCGGTGCGGGGGAGGTAGCGCTCGAAGAAGGGGATCGTCGCGGTGTGGTGGGCCCTCAGCGACCCGACGATGAAGGTGCTGGTCGGCTGCCAGTGGAGCTTCCGCGGTGGCCGGTCTCTGAGCGAACCCACGCCGAGGGCCTGCTGCAGCGCGGCCAGGAGCGGACGGTCTCGACGCGCCATCGAGATCTCGAAGACGAACCGGAGCCGGAGGCTGCCATCCGAGCGCGGCGGCTGCTTGGTCGTGAACCGGAAGGAGCCTTCACCTGCGACCAGTCCGCCCAAGGTGTGGCCCACGCAGTCGAAGGAGTCAAAGAGCGGTTGGAAGAACTGGTCGAGGACCCGAGCCCCGCCGACTCTTCCCACTTTTCCAGTGGAGATACCGGGAATCGAACCCGGGACCTCTTCCATGCCATGGAAGCGCTCTACCAACTGAGCTATATCCCCGTAGGGTTCGCTGACTTTAGCAGCGTCCGCGCGGCGTTCGAAATCAATGCACACCTTGCACATGGACCCAGTCTGGTCAGGGGCTGTGACAGCGCCGCCGAGCGCCGGTGCAACAGGTTTCGGGGGCCTGGGGCGGGGTCGGTACGATGCCGCCATGACTGACGGCTCCACCCCGACCGAGGCGCCTGCGGAGATCGAGCGCTACGACCCGCAGGCCATCGAGGCGCGGTGGCAGGCCTACTGGCGGGACCACGGGACCTACGAGGTCGACAACGACGACCCCCGGCCGCACTACTACGTGCTGTGCATGTACCCGTATCCCAGCGGGCGGGCGCACATGGGGCACGTGCGCAACTACACCTTCGGCGACCTGATCGTGCGCTACCGCACCATGAAGGGGCACGCGGTGCTGTCGCCGATGGGGTTCGACAGCTTCGGGCTCCCGGCCGAGAACGCCGCCATCAAGACCGGGGTGCACCCGCGGCCGTTCACCGACGAGAAGATCGAGGAGCTGCGCTCGTCGATCCTGCGCATCGGGTCGGTCTACGACTGGCGCCGCGAGGTGAAGAGCCACGACCCCAGCTACATCAAGTGGACCCAGTGGAGCTTCAAGCGCTTCTACGAGGCGGGTCTGGCCTACCGCAAGAACGCTCCGGTCAACTGGTGCCCGGGGTGCCAGACCGTGCTGGCGAACGAGCAGGTCAACGCCGACGGCACGTGCGACCGCTCGGGCGATGTCGTCGAGAAGCGTGATCTGGAGCAGTGGTTCTTCAAGATCACGGACTACGCCGACCAGTTGCTCGACGACATCGACGACCTGGACTGGCCCGAGCGCGTGAAGACGATGCAGCGCAACTGGATCGGGCGGTCCGAGGGCGCCGAGTTCGAGATGCAGGTCGTCGACGCGCAGGGGGTGCCCAGCGCGAGTGGCGCCACGGTGCGCGTGTTCACGACCCGGCCCGACACCAGCTTCGGCATGACCTACGCGGTCATGGCTCCGGAGCACCCGCTGGTGCACGAGGTCGTCACCGACGGCCAGCGCGCCGCGGTCGACGCGTTCGTGGCGCAGGTGAGCACGACGAGCGAGGTCGACCGCATGTCGTCGGAGGGCTCGCTCGACAAGCGCGGCGTGTTCACCGGCGCCTACCTGCGCAACCCGTTCACCGGCAACCCCGTGCCCCTGTACCTGGCCGACTACGTGCTGATGGGCTACGGCACCGGGGCGATCATGGCCGTGCCCGCGGAGGACCAGCGCGACTGGGACTTCGCCCGGGTGCACGACCTGCCGATCGTCCGCACGAAGCAGCCTCCCGAGGGGTGGGAGGGGGAGGCGTTCACCGGCGACGGCGAGACGATCAACAGCGAGTGGCTGAACGGTCTGGGCAAGGCCGAGGCCATCGCGAAGGCGACCGAGTTCCTGGAGGCGGAGGGCATCGGAGAGGCCAAGGTCAACTACCGCCTGCGCGACTGGCTGCTGTCGAGGCAGCGCTTCTGGGGGTGCCCGATCCCGATCGTGTACTGCCCCACGCACGGCGCCGTCGCCGTGCCCGACGAGGACCTGCCGGTGCTGGCGCCCGACGACGTCGAGTTCCGGCCGACCGGGGAG
>CAYUOL010000098.1:0-5887 GCA_964446345.1 uncultured Iamiaceae bacterium
CGATCCCCGCGGCTGGAACGAGCAGGCCTACCGGCCCGACGCGCTCGCGGCGCACGTGTACTACGAGCCGAGCGAGCACGGTCGCGAGGCCCGCATCCGCGACGAGGTCCTGCGCCGGCGCGCCGAGGCGCGCGCGGCCCAGCGGGGACCGACCTGAGCGCGCGAGCATGACCACCTCATGACCGCCGCCGATCTCGTCGTCGTCCTCGTCGCCGTGGCGACGCTCGCGGCGCTGGTGCTGCTGGTGGTCGCCCTGCTGTCGGTGCTGCGGGCGGTCCGGGAGCTGCGCTCGACGCTCGATCGCCTGCAGCGCGACGCCCTCCCGATCCTCGGGTCGATGCAGGCGACGGTCGAGCAGGCAGGAGCCGAGGTCGAACGGGTGGACGAGCTGCTCGATGCGGCGGTGGCCATCCAGCAGACGGTCGACTCGGCATCGCGCCTGACCTACGTGGCGATGGCCCATCCGCTCATCCGCGTCGTGGCCTTCTTCCGCGGCCTCGGCCGCGGGTCGAGCCGGGCGCTCGGCCGGGGCGGTCGGCGGCGCCGGCGCCTCGAGGCGAAGCGGGCGGCGCGCGAGGTGTCCGAGGTGGCGGTCCGCAAGGGCGGGCCGAGGAAGGTGGCCTGATGCTCAAGCGGCTGCGGTGGTTCGCGGTGGGCGTGGTGGTCGGCGCGCTCGGGTCGGTCTACGGCCTGTTCCGGTTGCGCCAGACCCGCAACCGCTTCGTCGATCCGGACCAGCTGGTCGACACCGTCGGCTCCACGCTCCGGTCGGTCGGCGGGACCGTGCGCGACGCGTGGGACGAGAGCCGGGAGGCCATGGGGGAGGCCGAGGACGAGCTGCGTCGCGACTACGTCGGTCGGCGCCCGCGACTCGACCGGTAGGCTGCTCTGACCTATGAACGCCATGTCCGCTCATGAACTGCGTCGCTCGTTCCTGTCCTTCTTCGAGGCACGGGGCCACACGGTGGTGCCCTCGGCGAGCCTGATCCCGCACGATCCCGACCTGCTCTTCACGGTCGCGGGCATGGTGCCGTTCAAGCCGTACTTCCTCGGTGAGGAGACGCCCTCGTTCACCCGCGCCACCACCGTGCAGAAGTGCCTGCGCGCGGGCGGCAAGGACAGCGACCTCGAGGAGGTCGGGCGCGACGGCAGCCACCTCTCGTTCTTCGAGATGCTGGGCAACTTCAGCTTCGGCGACTACTTCAAGGCCGAGGCGATCCCTATGGCCTGGGACATGATCACCAACCTGTTCGGGCTCGACCCCGAGGTGCTGTGGGTCACCGTCCACACGAGCGACGACGAGGCCGAGGCGATCTGGCGCGACTCGGTGGGCGTCCGCCCCGAGCGGATCCAGCGCCTGGAGAAGGACAACTGGTGGGGGCCGCCCGGCGGGCCGCCCGGTCCGTGCGGCCCGTGCTCGGAGATCTTCGTCGACAAGGGCGAGGCCTACGGCCACGGCGGCGGCCCTGCGCACGGTGCCGACGAGCGGTTCCTCGAGATCTGGAACCTCGTGTTCATGCAGTTCAACCGCGACAAGGACGAGGTCGACCACGAGCTGCCGAAGAAGAACATCGACACGGGCGCCGGCCTCGAGCGCATCCTCGGGGTGCTGCAGGGCGTCGACTCGGTGTGGGAGATCGACACGATCGCCCCCATCCTCGACGCGGCCCAGTCCGTCACCGGGCGGCGCATCGGTGCCGACCCCCACGCCGACATCTCGCTGCGCATCCTGGCCGAGCACGCCCGCGCCGTCAGCTTCCTGGTCAACGACGGCGTGTTCCCGTCCAACGTCGGCCGCGGCTACGTGCTGCGCCGCATCATCCGCCGCCTCGTGCGCCACGCGTACCTCCTCGGCCAGCAGCAGCTGGTCACGCCACCGCTCGTGCGGTCCACGGTCGAGGTCATGGGCGAGTCGTACCCCGAGCTCGTCGCCAACGAAGACTTCATCACCAACGTGATCGTGCGCGAAGAGGAGAACTTCCGCGCCACGCTCAAGACCGGGTTGACGATCCTGACCAACGAGATCAGCGACCTCGGCGGCGCCACGGTGCTGCCCGGCTCCGTGGCGTTCCTGCTGCACGACACCCACGGCTTCCCGCTCGAGCTGACCCAGGAGATCGTCGGCGAGCAGGGCATCGAGGTGGACCAAGCCGGTTTCGACCGGGCGATGGCCAAGCAGCGGGAAGACGCGAAGGCCGCCCGGGTCGGGGGCAAGGGCGACGACGTGGAGGAGTACCACGGCCTGCTCGAGCAGTTCGGCCCGACCGAGTTCACCGGGCGCGAGGAGTACGAGACCAAGGCGCGCGTGCTCGGCGTCGTCGGGGCCGACGACACCCTGTCGATCGTGCTCGACCGCACGCCGTTCTACGCGGAGTCGGGCGGGCAGGTCGGCGACACCGGCACCATCACCACCGAGACCGGCGAGGCCGAGGTGCACGACACCGTGTACGGCGTGCCCGGGCAGCTCACCCGGCACAAGGTGAAGATGACGAGCGGCACGATCAGCCCCGGTCAGGAGGCCACGGCCGCCATCGACGGCGACCGCCGCGATGCGATCCGTCGCAACCACACCGCCACCCACATCCTGCACTGGGCGCTGCGCGAGGTGCTGGGCGACCACGTGAAGCAGCAGGGCTCCTGGGTCGGTCCGGATCGGCTGCGCTTCGACTTCAGCCACTTCGAGGCGCTGACGCCGGACGAGCTCGCCCGCGTCGAAGACCTCGCGAACGCCGAGACGCTCGCCAACCACCCTGCGCGCCACTACGAGACGACCAAGGAGTACGCGGCGCAGATCGGGGCGATCGCGTTCTTCGGGGACAAGTATGGCGACATCGTCCGCGTGCTCGAAGCCGGCCCCCACTCGACCGAGCTGTGCGGTGGCACGCACGTCCGGGCCCTGGGGGACATCGGCACGATCAAGATCGTGGGTGAGAGCTCGATCGGCTCGAACGTGCGGCGGCTCGAGGCGATCACCGGGTTCGGGCCGCTCGAGCGCCTGCGCGCGGAGGACGCCCAGCTCGCCCGGATCGCCGCGACGCTCGGCGTCGCCGTCGACGACATCGTCGACGCGGTGGAGCGCCAGCGGTCCGAGGTCAAGGACCTGCAGAAGCAGGTCAAGGCGCTCAAGCAGCAGGCGGCCGCCGGACGGGCGGGCGCCCTCGCCGACCAGGCGGTCGAGGGCATCGTCGTCGCGCGCATCGACGGCGTCGCCCGGGACGAGCTGCGCAACATGGCGATCGCCCTGCGCGACAAGCCGGGCATCCGGGGCGTCGTGCTCGGGGGCGAGCCCGAGGGCGGCGGCGCCGCGCTCGTCGCGGCCGTCGTCAAGGACAGCGGGCTCGACGCAGGGGCCCTCATCGCCGACGCCAAGAAGACGATCGGGGGTGGCGGCGGCCCGAACCCCGAGCTGGCGATGGCCGGGGGCAAGAACGCCGCCGGCCTCGACGAGGCCCTCGCGCAGGCCAGGGCTGCCGCCGGGATCGCCTGACCCCTTGCCACAATGGCAGGGATGCGGATGCTGGGACTCGACCTCGGGAGCAAGCGGATCGGCGTGGCGCTGAGCGACTCCGCCGGCACCGTCGCGACCCCGTACGAGGTCGTCCAGCGCTCCGGTGACCGCCAGCGCGACCACCGGGCGATCAAGGCGCTGGCCGCCGAAGCCGAGGCAGAAGGGCTGGTCGTGGGCCTGCCGCTGTCCCTCGACGGGTCCATGGGGCCGGCGGCGAAGGCTGCCGCCGCTGAGGCGCGAGAGCTGGGTGCCACCACCGGGCTGCCGGTGGAAACCTACGATGAGCGCTTGACCACCGTCACCGCCGAGCGCAGCCTGCTCGCCCAGAACCTCGACGCGAAGGCCCGCCGCAAGGTCGTCGACAAGGTCGCGGCGGCCGTGATCCTGCAGGCGTGGCTCGACAGCCGAGCCGCCGCTCCTCCACAATCGACCGACCCCCGAACGACCCACCCCCGATCGAACGACCCCCGATCGAACGGCGCCGGCACCGATGGTGCCTCGCCCGCCCGCCCCGAACACCGAGCTCCTGCGCCGCAGGACCGACAGGACTGACCGATGGCCCGAACCTCAGGATCGAGCGGTACCACCGACGAGCGGCCCGCCGACGGCGACGAGCTCGCCGGCACGACCGACGCCGACGTCGACTGGATCGAGGACAGCGCCGTCGACGACTACGAGTTCGTCGTCCCCGATGTGGAGTGGGACGACGACGAGGACTTCGTCTACGTGCCCGAGGACCGGGGCGTGGTCCGCAAGATCACCGCGGTGCTGGTCAGCCTCTTCGTCTTCGTGTTCCTGGTGCTGGGCCTGGGCGGCTACTGGCTCTACAGCCAGGTGAACCCAGGTGGCTCGCAGACCGAGGCCGTGGCGTTCATCGTGCCGAAGGACGCCGGCCTGGCCACGATCTCCCGGCTCCTCGAAGAGAAGGAGATCATCACCAACGCGACGATCTTCCGCTACTACGCCAAGTCCAAGAACATCCCGGGCATTCGGGCGGGCGAGTACGACAAGCTCTACAAGAACGACTCGATGGACCACGTCATCGAGCGGCTGAAGCAGGGTCCGCTGCCGCCGAAGTTCACCGAGATCACGCTGGCCGAGGGCCTTTGGCTCAACGACACGCTGCAGAAGATCACCGAGAAGTACCCCGAGATGGCCAACCCCCAGGCGCTGCAGCAGGCCGCGGTGTCCCTGAAGTCGAAGTACCGCCCGGCGGACAAGCCCCTCGACGGCTTCCTGTTCCCCGCGGGCTACCGCGTGGCCGACAGCGACAAGGGCGACCCCCAGAAGCTGCTCGACCAGATGGTGAAGAAGTTCGAGCAGGTGGGCGACGAGATCGGCCTGCAGCACGCGGACACGACGATGTCCGGCGTCGCCGGCACCAAGACCCACATCGGCCCGTACGAGGTCATCATCGTGGCGTCGCTCGTCGAGGCCGAGGCCAAGGTGCCCGAAGACCGGGCGCGCATCGCCCGGGTCATCTACAACCGCCTGAAGATGACGCCGAACGAGCCGATCGGCATCGACGCGACGGTGCTCTACGCCCTGGGTGAGCACAAGCAGGAGATCACGAAGAGCGACCTCGAGGTCGACTCCCCGTTCAACCTGCGCAAGAAGCCGGGCCTGACCCCGAACCCGATCAACTCGCCCGGCAAGGAGTCGCTGCTCGCGGCGCTCAACCCGTCGACCGAGCCGGGATCCGACAAGTGGCTGTACTACGTGCTCGTGGACAAGGAAGGGCACCACTTCTTCACGGGCAGCTACAACGAGTTCCAGAAGGCCGCCCAGAACCAGCCCAAGTGACGACGCCGCACGCCGGCCTCGGCGCCGATCCGTTCGCCCGCGACACGTGGAGCCCGACCGCCACGACCCGCGTGGCGGCCGTGATCGGCATGCCCATCCGGCACTCGCTGTCGCCCGTGATCCACAACGCCGCGTTCCGCTCCCTCGGCCTCGACTGGGTCTTCACGGCGTTCCCGGTCGCCGAGGGCTCCGCCGGGGCGGCGCTCGCGGGCATGCGGGCGCTGGGGATCGACGGGCTCTCGGTGACGATGCCCCACAAGCAGGGGGCCGCCGAAGCGGTCGACCGCCTCAGCGATGACGCCCGGGCGCTGCGCGCCGTGAACTGCGTCGTGCGCGAAGGCGACGAGCTGGTCGGCCACAACACCGACGGCCCGGGGTTCCTGGCCGGGCTGCACGCGGCGGCCGGGTTCGATCCGGCGGGTCGCTCGTGCGTGGTGCTCGGCGCCGGCGGGGCGGCGCGCGCGGTCGTGCTCGCGCTGGCCCGCGCCGGCGCGGCTCGGGTCGTCGTGGTCAACCGCACGGCCAGCCGCGCCGCCGACGCCGCCACGCTCGCGGGCGACGCGGGTGCCGTCGGCG
>CAYUOL010000098.1:5987-18746 GCA_964446345.1 uncultured Iamiaceae bacterium
CGTCGGCGCCCTCGACGGGCCGGCCCCGTTCGACACCGACCTGCTGCGGGAGGGGCAGGTGGTCGCCGAGCTCGTTGTGCACCCGGTCGACACCCCACTGCTGCTGCGCGCCGCCGCGCGTGGCGCGATCCCGGTGCGCGGGATCGGGATGCTGGTGCACCAGGCTGCGATCGCCTTCTCCTTGTGGACGGGCGTCGAGGCACCCGTGGACGTCATGACGGCGGCGGCGGAGGCCCGCCTGCTCTGACCCTTCGCGGGCGGAACCGCAGGTGACGAGGTCCGCTACACTCCGCCTGCTCTCGCGTGGGAGCTGAACCAGTGTCGTCGAACCGGAGGTCGCCGTGGCTCTTCAGGGCACGCTCGAAACCTTTGCCCTACCCGATGTCCTGCGCCTCTTGGCATCGACCAAGAAGACCGGCGCGTACCGTCTGGACGGCAACCGGGGTTCGGGCACGCTGTGGGTCAAAGAGGGCCAGGTCGTCGGTGGCGAGGTCACCGGCTCACCCACGAAGGATGCCCGCGAGGTCGCGTTCGAGCTGCTGCGCTACAGCGACGGTGACTTCGTCTTCGACGCCGACGCCGAGGCCGACGAGACGTCCGAGCCCGTCGACGTCGAGACGCTGCTGACCGACGCCGAGCAGCTGCTCAGCGAGTGGAAGGAGATCGAGGCCGTCGTCCCCTCGCTCGATCACGGGGTCACCCTGAACCCCGAGCTCCCGGGCGACGAGGTCACGATCCGCGCCGACATCTGGCTGTACGTCGTGGTCATCGGCGGCGGCACCACGGTCGGGGGCCTGGGCGCGAAGTTCGGCCTCGGCGAGCTCGGCGCCTCGCGGGCCGTGAAGCAGCTGGTCGAGCTGGGCCTGGTCACCTTGAGCGATCCGGGCACGGTCACCGCGCCGGCGCCCCAGGCCGCCGAGCCCGAGCCCGTCCCGGCGCAGGACGACTTCACGATCGAAGAGCCCGTGGCCGCCGAGAGCGACGACTTCTTCTCCGCCGACGCGTCCGACGAGTTCGAGCCGTTCGATCCCAACGCGCTGGTCATCGAGGAGCCGCCGCTCGGCGAGGCGTCCTCCGAGTCCTCCAGCTCGATGGTCGACTCCTTCCTGAGCGAGCCCGTCGCCGCCGAGCCCGAGCCCGAGCCCGAACCGGAGCCCGCCCCCGCGTCCACCGCGTCCGATCCGACGGACGCCGCCGAGATCGCACGGCAGCTGGCCAACCTGAGCCCGAAGGCGGCCAAGGCGGTCGCCGCCGCTGCGAAGGCCACGACCCAGGAGGAGCGCGAAGCGGCGCTGGCCGAGGTCGACGACTCCGAAGACCCGATCAACCGCGAACTGCTCCTGAAGTTCCTCGGGTCGGTCAACTCCTGACCACGTCGACCTCCGCCCCCCGATGAACTGGAAGCCGCTGCTCATCGGGCTCGTGCTGTCGTTGCCGGCAGGGTGGTTCGCGGCCGTGCTCGACGAGCGCGTGCCCGACAACAAGTCGCTGTTCCGGCCCTTCCCGGGGTTCGCGCTGACCGCGCGCCGGGCCTGGATCCAGTTCTTCACCACGGTGCTCTTCCTGGCGACGTTCGCCCGGTTCGCGGATGCGCCGCCGCTCGTCCTGCTGGGCTACCTGATGTTCTTCACGGCCGCAGTCGCGCTGTCGGCGATCGACCTCGTCACCCTGCGGCTGCCCGACCGCATCGTGGGCCCGCTGCTCATGATCTCGATCGTGCTGGTGGTCGTCGCGTCCCTGCTCAACCACGACGCGGTGCAGATCCGGTTCGCCCTGCTCGGCGGCGCGGTCTACTTCGGCTTCCTGCTGCTGGCCCACCTCGTGATGCCCGCCGGCATGGGCTTCGGCGATGTGAAGCTCAGCGCCGTCATGGGGCTCTACGTCGGCTGGGTCACGATCGACGGCCTGGCGGCGGTGACGGCGACGCTGTACGCCATGATCATCGGCTTCGTCGTGGGCTCCGCGGCGGGCATCGTCGTGTTCGCGTTCCGGCGCGGCTCCAAGCCGTACCCCTTCGGGCCGTTCCTGCTCTTCGGCGCCGTCGTCGTCATCCTCGCCAGCCCGCAGCTCTTGACCTCCGTCGCCTGATCGTCCTCGGAAACCTCGCTTCGCTCGGTTCCTCGGAAACCTCGCTTCGCTCGGTTTCCTGCGGCGAGGTTCGTTGGTCTCGCTGCGCTCGATGGGACGGTGTTGGGCTCACTTCGTTCGCTCGAACCAGCGCCTCACGACTGGCGTCGAGTCGGCGCGCTCGGGGGGCAAAGCCCCCTGCGACCCCCGCGCTGCTGGCGCCCTGCTTGCAGGCATGGGGTTCTGAGGGCAGAGACCGAGCCGGTACCGCGTTCTTGGGTCCGCGCGCGGGTCGGTAGATTGGGTGGATGCTTCGCTTCTTGACTGCCGGCGAGTCCCATGGGCAGGCGTTGGTGGTGATCGTCGAAGGGGTGCCGGCGAACCTGGCGGTCACGGTCGAGGACATCCAGCGCGAGCTGCAACGGCGCCGCCTCGGGTACGGCCGCGGGCCGCGCATGAAGTTCGAGCAGGACGAGCTCACGTTGCTGGCGGGGATCCGGCACGGGCGCACCCTCGGCTCGCCCATCGCCATCGAGATCGGCAACAGCGAGTGGCACCGGGAGGGCAACAAGTGGATCGACGAGATGTCGCCCGCCCCGGGGGCCACGACGCAGCGGCTGACCAAGCCGCGCCCGGGGCACGCCGACCTCACCGGGATGCAGAAGTACGACTTCGTCGATGCGCGTGACGTGCTCGAGCGGGCATCGGCGCGCGAGACCGCCGCTCGCGTCGCCGCCGGGGCGATCGCCAAGGTGCTGCTGCGCGCCGTCGGCGTCGAGGTCATCTCGCACGTCGTGCAGATCGGTTCGGTGCGTGCGGCGCAGACGGTGCGCCCCAAGCCCAGCGACCTCGACCGCGTCGACGAGTCGCCGGTGCGCTGCTTCGACGAGCACACCGAGGCGGCCATGATCGCCGAGATCAAGGCGGCGGCGAAGGACGGCGACTCGCTCGGCGGCATCGTCGAGGTGCTCGGCTACGGCGTACCGGTCGGCCTGGGCAGCCACGTCCACTGGGATCGCAAGATCGACGGGTTGCTGGCCCAGGCGCTGGTGAGCATCCAGGCGGTCAAGGGCGTCGAGCTCGGTGACGGGTTCGAGGTCGCCGGGGGACGGGGGAGCCTGGCGCACGACCCCATCACCTGGGACGCCGACGCCCGGCGCTACCGCCGCGAGGGCTCACGGGCGGGCGGCGTCGAAGGAGGCATGACCACCGGGGAGCTGCTCGTGGCGCGCGTCGCCATGAAGCCGCTCGCGACCTTGAACCGGCCGACGTTGGGCACCGTCGACACGGCGACGAAGGAAGAGACCGTGTCGTTCAAGGAGCGCACCGATGTCACCGCGGTGCCCGCGATGGGCGTGGTGGCCGAGGCGATGGTGGCGCTCGTCCTCGCGAACGAGGTGCTGCGCAAGTTCGGTGGGGATTCGATCACCGAGCTGCGCCGCAACGTCGATGCGTACGACGAGCAGCTCCGCGCCCACACGGAGCGCACCGAGGTCGAACCGCCCGGCGAGGCGCCGGCGGGGGAGCGCCCGCTCAACTGGAACGAGACCGAGGCGTTCGAGGTCGGCACGGACGAGGCCTCGTCGTGATCTTCGAGGATCAGCCCCTCGTCCTGGTCGGGATGATGGGCTCGGGCAAGAGCAACGTCGGCAAGAAGCTGGCGCGACGGCTCGACGTCCCGTTCGTCGACACGGACCACGAGATCGTCGAGCGCGCCGGGCAGACGATCCCCGAGATCTTCGCCGACCAGGGCGAACCGGCCTTCCGCCGGCTCGAGGCCGCGATGATCGAGGAGCTCCTGGGTCGGGGCGCACACCAGATCATCGCGACGGGGGGCGGCGCCGTGATCGATCCCGCAACCCGCCGCCGCCTCCACGAGCAGGCGGTCGTGGTGTGGTTGCGCGCCACCGCCGGACCACTGGCGCATCGCATCAAGCGCGACGGGTCCCGTCCGCTGCTCGCCGACGATCCCGACGGCGCGATCAGGCGTCTCGTCGCCGAGCGCGAGCCGCTGTACCGCGACGTCGCCGATCACGTCATCGAGGTCGATCACCTCGAGCGCAAGGTCGTCACGCAGCTGGTGCTCGACGCGCTCGGTCTCTCGGACGTGCCCGCGGCCACGGAGCTGTCGTCGTGATCACGGTGCCCGTCGGCCTCGGCGACCGTGCCTACGACGTCCTCGTGGGGCCGGGGGCGCGCCACGAGCTGGCCGGGGTCATCCCCGCCGGCGTGCGGCGCGTGGCGGTCGTGACCCAGGACGACATCGGCGTCGAGGTCGACCCCGGCCGCGAGCACCGCGTGTTCACGATCGGGCAGGGCGAGACGGCCAAGTCGCTCGCGACGATCGAGTCCCTGTGCCGCGAGTTCGCGCAGTGGGGCATGAGCCGCGCGGACGCGGTCGTCGCCGTCGGCGGGGGCCTCGTCACCGACGTGGGCGGCTTCGCCGCGTCCGTCTACTACCGCGGCATCCCGGTGGTGTACGTGTCGACGACCCTGCTCGGTCAGATCGACGCAGCGATCGGCGGCAAGACCGGCGTGAACCTGCCCGAGGGCAAGAACCTCGTGGGGGCGTTCTGGCAGCCGTCCGCCGTGCTGTGCGACACCGAGGTGCTGGCGGCGCTGCCCCCACGCGAGCTGCGCAGCGGGTACGGCGAGCTCGCCAAGTACCACTTCCTCGGAGGCGTGGGGCTCGACGCCCTGCCGATCGACGAGCAGGTCGCGGCGTGCGTGCGCATCAAGGCGGCCGTCGTCG
Organism: uncultured Iamiaceae bacterium; assembly: GCA_964446345.1. Classification (GTDB taxonomy): domain Bacteria; phylum Actinomycetota; class Acidimicrobiia; order Acidimicrobiales; family Acidimicrobilacustridaceae; genus CAYUOL01. The sequence continues at coordinate 10,807 of CAYUOL010000098.1, forward strand.
CCGCCGACGAGCGCGAGGGCGGCCTGCGGGCCACCCTCAACTACGGGCACACCTTGGCCCATGCCCTCGAGACCGTGGGCGCCTACGACCTGCGCCACGGCGAGGCCGTGGCGATCGGGCTGGTGTACGCCGCCGAGCTCGCGAACGTGCTGGGCCGCATCGATGCCGAGCGCGTGGCCGAGCACCGGCGTGTCGTCGCGGCGTACGACCTGCCGTCCGCGCTGCCCGCCGGCGTCGACGAGGACAAGCTCGTCGAGGTCATGGCCCGCGACAAGAAGGCCATCGACGGCATCACCTTCGTGCTCGACGGGCCCGACGGCGTCACCCCGGTGACCGGCGTCGAGCGGGCAGCCCTCGATGCGGCCTTCGAACGGATGCGACCATGACCGAGCCAGCCACCACAGAACCGACGATCCTCCTCCTCTCGGGGCCGAACCTCAACCTGCTCGGTCAGCGCGAACCGGAGATCTACGGCCGAGCGACGTTGGCTGATCACGTCGCGACAGCCAGCAAGATCGCCGCCGACGCGGGCTACGCGCTCGAGCACGTGCAGTCGAACAACGAGGCGGACATCGTCGACGCGATCCACGGGGCGCGCGGGCGGGTGGCGGGCATCGTCATCAACCCGGGCGCGTTCACGCACTACGCGTGGGCCATCCACGACGCGCTCGCCGCGTACGACGGACCGGTCGTCGAGCTGCACCTCTCGAACCCGCAGACCCGCGAGGCATGGCGGCACACCTCGGTCATCGCCCCGGTCGCCACCGGCACGATCGCGGGCTTCGGTGCCGCGGGGTACGACCTCGCGCTGCAGGCCCTCGTCGGGCTGCTCGCTGCCGAGCGCCCATGAGCGCCCGTCCCTCGACCGCGGCCGGGGCCGACGCGGCGGCGCTGCCGCCCGTGCCGGATCTCGGCAGGCTGCCGGCGATGGCGGTCGCGGACCGGATCCCGCTCGTGCGCGAGCGCATCGCCGAGCGCGCCGAGGCGATGCTCGTCACTCGCCTCTTCAACATCCGCTACCTGACCGGGTTCACCGGATCGGCCGCGCTGCTGCTGCTGACGCCCGACGAGATCGTGTTCGTCACCGACGGTCGCTACGGCGAACAGGCCGCGGCGCAGCTGCGCCGCGCCGGTGTCGACGCCCGCATCGAAGTGACCAGCACGGGCCAACGAGAGCTCCTGGCGACGGCTGCTGCGGGCGTCCCCCGACTGGCCCTCGAGGCGGAGGACGTCACCTGGGCGCACCAGCGCCGCCTCGCCGACACGTGGTTCCCCGACGTCGAGCTGGTGGCCACGGAGCACCTCGTCGAGGGCCTGCGCATGGTCAAGGACGAGGGGGAGGTCGCGCGCATCGAAGCCGCGGCGATCATCGCCGACCACGCGCTGGCCCGGATCCGCCCGATGCTCGCCGACGGCGAGACCGAGCGGGACATCGCGGTCGAGCTCGACGCGCAGATGCGGCGCCTCGGGGCCGAGGACCGCTCGTTCGAGACCATCGTCGGATCGGGCCCGAACGGCGCCATGCCCCACGCCCGACCCACGACCCGGCGGGTGCACGAGGGCGACCTGGTCGTCATCGACTTCGGGGCGCTGGTCGACGGCTACTGCTCCGACATGACCCGCACGGTGATGGTGGGGGAGCCGAGCGCCACGCAGCGACGCATGCTCGACGTCGTGCGCGAGGCACAGCAGGCCGGCGTCGACGCCGTCGCGGCGGGCGTCGAGGTGCGCGCGATCGATCAGGCGTGCCGATCCGTCATCGAAGGCGCCGGTTGGGGTGACGCCTTCCTGCACGCCACCGGCCACGGCGTCGGGCTCGAGATCCACGAGCCCCCGCGGGTGGGCGCGACGGGCGATGCTACGCTCGCCCCCGGCCATGTCGTCACCGTCGAGCCGGGGGTGTACCTCCCCGATCACGGGGGCGTGCGCATCGAGGACACGGTCGTCGTCACCGACGAGGGCTGCCGTCCGCTCACGCACACGTCGAAGCGCAGTGCGCTCTGACGGCCGCCACTGAAGCCGCGCGCACACGATCTCTGCACCCACCGCCCCCGAGGAACCTGCTCCATGCCCACGATCACGACCAACGACCTCAAGAACGGAATGGCCCTCGCCCTCGACGACGGGCTGTTCGAGGTCGTCGAGTTCCAGCACGTCAAGCCCGGCAAGGGCGGCGCGTTCGTGCGCACGACCCTGAAGAACGTGCGCAGCGGTGCCGTGGTCGATCGGCGCTTCAACGGCGGCGAGAAGGTCGAGCGGGCCATCATCGACAAGCGGGAGATGCAGTACCTCTACCGCGACGGCGAGGACTACGTGTTCATGGACAACGAGACCTACGAGCAGCTGACCGTGCGCACCGAGTCGCTGGGCGATGCCACCAACTACCTCGTCGAGAGCGCGAACGCCGTCCTCAAGATGTACGTCGACGAGATCGTCGGGGTCGATCTGCCCGCCGCCGTCGAGCTCGCGATCGCCGAGACCGAACCGGGCATCCAGGGCGACCGCGTGTCGGGCGCCCGCAAGCCGGCGACGCTCGAGACCGGCCTGGTCGTCCAGGTGCCGTTGTTCGTCAACCCCGGTGATCGCGTCAAGGTCGACACGCGCTCGGGCGAGTACATCACCCGCGCGTGACCGACGCGACGAGTGCCGAGCCCGCCGACCAGGATCCGGCCGATCGTCCGGCGTCGGGGTACACCGGCGGCATCGGCAGCCGGCGCGAGGCGCGGGACCGCGCGGTCGCGTTGCTGTACGAGGCGGAGGCGAAGTCCGAGACGGCCACCGAGCTGCTGGCCTCGCTCCCCGTCGCCCCCGAGGAGTTCACCATCGAGCTGCTCGAAGGCGTCGATGCGCACCGTGAGGCGATCGACGACCTGCTGACCACCTACGCGCGCGACTGGAAGCTCGAGCGCATGCCGGCCATCGATCGCGCCATCCTCCGCGTGGGCACCTTCGAGCTCGCCTACCGCCCCGACGTCCCGCTCGGCGCCGTCATCAGCGAAGCGGTCGAGCTCGCCAAGACCTACTCCACCGACGAGTCCGGCAAGTTCGTCAACGGCCTCCTCAGCGCCATAGGACGAGCAACGCGAAACGAGTAGATCAGCGAGCGAAGCGAGCCGTCCGAGGACGACTACCCGGCGGCCTTGCAGACCTTGATGATGTTGATGATGCGGGTCTGCTGCTCGGGGGTGAAGGTCTTGGTCTTGTCGTACTCGGCGAACTCCTCCGCCGTGAACGAGGCGAGCAGGGCGTCGACGTAGCACGCCGCCTGGTCGTGGGTGAGGCCGGCCTTCGGATCGGCCATGACCGACTGGATGAGCGCCTCGCGCTGCGCCGGCGTCAGCGAGATGCCGTTGCCCGACGTGGTCGGCGGCGTCGTGGTCTCCTCGGTCGTGGGGGGCACGGTCGTCGTGAGGCGCGACGTGGCCGGAGGCTTCTTCTTGGTGGTCGTCGTCTCTTCTTCGGTCGTCGTGGTCTTCTTCGGGGCGCTCGTCTCGGGCGCGGCGGTCGTCGGCGCCGTGGTGACCGGCGGCGCGACGACCTCGGTCTTCGGTCGGGTCAGCGCGAACGCGATGCCGCCTCCGATCAGCACCACGGCGAGCACGGCGAGGGCGATTATCAGCGGGGTCTTGCTGCCTCCCGATGCGGGCGGGCCGCCGGCGGCGGTGGCGCCGGCGCCGCCGGCCGGGGGGCTGCCGGGAGGGCCCTGCGAGTACCCGGTGGTGGGGTACTGGCCGGGCTGGGTGGGCGGCGTCGCCTGCGTGGGCTGGCCGTACTGCGGCTGGCCGTACTGCGGGGGCCCGGTGGGCTGGCCCGGCTGGGTGGGCGGGCCCTGCGGGGCGACGGGCGGCTGCTGGGCCGTCGGTGCGTTCTCCCAGGTGGGTGCCGGCTGGCCGGGCTGACCGGGAGCGGGGTACGACTGCGTGGGCTGGGAGGACGGCGGCTGTGGTGGGGGCTCCGCGGCCGCGGGCTGCGGCGGGTACCACTTCCCGTCCGACGCCTGCCACCAGCCTGGCCCTTGGGATTGATCGCTCAACGAACTCTCCGACTCTGTCGTCCTCCCCGCGGCGCGCGAGGTCCTGCCAGCTTAGGGCCTGCCACCGGCCGCGGGAGGTCCGGACGGCCGGCGCCGCGACGGGATCCTGCCCGCCGAACTGTGTGCCGCGTCCGCCCGCCCGCTAAGGTGTCGGCCTGACCGTGAAGCGAGTCCTGTGAGGCTCGAACGGACAGAAAGGACCACGGATGTGGCTGAACGCGAACGCCGGCTGACGCCCCCATACGGGGGCGTTTTTGTTGCCCGGACCCGGGTGATGACCGCGGACGACATGCAGCGGGCGCTGTGGCGCATCGCCCACGAGATCATCGAACGCAACCACGGGCTCGACGCGGTGGTGCTCGTGGGCCTGCAGACCGGCGGCGTCGAGCTCGCGCGTGCGCTGGCCGACACGCTGCAGCAGATCGAGGCCGTCGACGTGCCGGTGGGGACCCTCGACGTCGCGTTCTACCGCGACGACATCGGCCTGCGCCCCGTGCTGCCCGAAGCGGTCACCGACATCTCCTTCGACCTGACGGGGCGCGTCGTCGTGCTCGTCGACGACGTCCTCTTCACCGGGCGCACCATCCGTGCCGCGCTCGACGCGCTCGCCGACTTCGGTCGCGCCCGCGCCGTGCAACTCGCGGTGATGGTCGACCGAGGGCACCGCGAGCTGCCGATCCGCCCCGACTACGTGGGCAAGAACCTGCCGACGCGCCGCGACGAGGTCGTGGACGTGCACCCCGACGGCGTCGACCTGGGGGAGATGGTCAAGTGAGGCACCTGCTGTCCATCACCGACCTCGGGGGCGACGGCATCGACGAGGTGCTGCGGCTGGCCGATTCGTTCGTCGAGGTCAGCGCTCGTGCCATCCCGAAGGTTCCGGCGCTGCGCGGCAAGACGGTCGTGTCCCTGTTCTACGAGGACTCCACGCGCACGCGCCTGTCCTTCGAGACTGCCGCCAAGCGCCTGTCGGCCGACACGATGAACTTCAGCGTGGGCACCTCGTCGGTGAAGAAGGGCGAGTCGCTGCGCGACACGGTGCAGACGATCGAGGCGATGGGCGTCGACGCCATCGTCGTGCGGCACAAGTCCTCCGGTGCGCCGTGGCAGGTCGCCGAGTGGGGCACGTCGGCGGTGATCAACGCCGGCGACGGGTGGCACGAGCACCCGACCCAGGCCCTGCTCGACAGCTACACGATCCGCCAGCACCTCGGGTCGCTCGACGGGCGCCGCATCGCCATCGTCGGCGACATCAAGCACAGCAGGGTGGCGCGCTCCGACGCCCTCGCCTTCACGGTGCAGGGCGCCGACGTGACGTTCGTGGCGCCTCCGACGCTGCTGCCGCCCAGCCTCGAGGGGTGGCCGGTCTCCGTGAGCCACGACCTCGACGCGGTGCTGCCCAAGGTCGACGTCGTCTACCTGCTGCGCATGCAGCGCGAGCGCATGACCGAGGCGCTCGTCCCGTCGCTGCGCGAGTACACGATGGGCTACGGCTTGACGCAGCGACGGTCCCAGCTGCTCGGTCCGGACGCGCTGGTCATGCATCCCGGCCCGATGAACCGCGGCGTCGAGATCGCGGCCGAGGTCGCCGATGCGCCCAACGCGGTGATCATCGACCAGGTGCGCAACGGCGTCGCCGTGCGCATGGCGGTGCTCTTCCTGCTGCTCGGGTCGGGCTCTGCGATGTTCTCGGCCGACCGATCCCCGACCCCCGACGTCGGCCCCGAAGAAGGAGACGCCCGTGCCTGAGCTCGTGATCACCGGCGGCCGCCTCGTCGACGGCGACGGTGTGCGCGAAGGAGACATCGCGATCGGTGACGACGGCCGCATCACCGAGGTGGGCGCGGCCATCGACCCCGGTCGCCGCCGCACGATCGACGCCACGGGGCTCGTCGTGGCGCCGGGCTTCGTCGACCTGCACACGCACCTGAGGGAGCCGGGCCGAGAAGAGGCCGAGACCGTCGAGACCGGGGCCCGGGCCGCGGCCGTCGGGGGCTACACGGCGGTCGTCGCCATGCCCAACACCGAGCCGGCCATCGACTGCGCGTCGGTCGTTCGCCAGGTGCTCGATGCCGGCGCGAAGGCGATCTGCGACGTGCACGTCGCCGGCTCGATCACGGTCGGGCGCGCCGGCACGGCCCTCAGCCCCATGGCCGAGATGGCCGAGCTCGGCGTGCGCATCTTCACCGACGACGGCGCCGGCGTGCAGAACGACCGCCTGATGCGGCGGGCGCTCGAGTACGCCGGAGGTCTCGGCCTCACGCTCGCGCAGCACTGCGAGGTCGAGGCGCTGTCCGAGGGCGGCCACATGCACGAGGGCGAGTGGTCCTCGCGCCTCGGCATCGCGGGGATCCCGGCCGAAGCCGAGGAGCTCATGGTCTTCCGCGACATCGCCCTGGCCCGCCTGACCGGCACGCGCGTGCACCTGCAGCACCTCTCCACGGCGGGGTCGGTCGAGCTCGTGCGGGCCGCGAAGGCCAAGGGCCTGCCCGTGACGGCCGAGGCCACCCCGCACCACTTCACGCTCACGCACGCCGAGGTCGCGAGCTGGGACCCGGTGTTCAAGGTCAACCCGCCGCTGCGCACCGACATCGACGTGGCCGCCATCAAGCAGGGGCTGGCCGACGGCACGATCGACGCCGTCGCCACGGATCACGCACCGCACACGCTCGAGGTGAAGCAGCAGCCGTTCGACGAGGCGCCCTGCGGCATGCTCGGCCTCGAGACGGCGTTCGCGCTGGCACTGACCGAGCTGCCGTCGGTGGGGCTCGACCTGCCGGCCATCGTGGCGCTCTTCACGACGAACCCGGCGGCCATCGCCGGGATCGCGGACCACCAGGGCGGGCCGATCGTCGTCGGACGCCCCGCCAACCTCTGCATCTTCGATCCGACCGAGACGTGGACGGTCGACCCGACCGATTCGGTCAGCCGCAGCCGCAACAACCCGTTCGCCGGGCGCACGCTCACGGGCCGCGTCCGCCACACCATCCTCTGGGGAGAACCCGTCGTGCTCGACACCGAGGCGCAGCGATGAGCGCGCCGATCCGCGAAGCCCTGCTCGTGCTGGCCGACGGCACGCGCTTCGAAGGCGAGGCCATCGGCGCCGAGCCGGCGAGCGGCGTCTCGACCGGCGAGGTCGTCTTCAACACGGCCCTGACCGGGTACCAGGAGATCATCACGGATCCTTCCTACGCCGGGCAGATCATCACCTTCACGACGCCCCACATCGGCAACTACGGCACCGTGCCCGCCGACAACGAGGCCAGCCGACCGCACTGCCGTGGCGTGGTCATCCGCGAGCTCGCGCGGCGCCGCAGCAACTGGCGCAGCGACGACGACCTCGACGCGTTCCTGCGCCGCCACGCGCTGGCGGGCATCGCCGGCATCGACACCCGCCGCCTCACGCGCCACATCCGCGACGCCGGGGCGATGCCGGGCGCGTTCGGCACGGCCGACGAGGAGACCATCGCGCAAGCCGCCAAGGACGAGCCGGGCACCGACGGCATCGACCTCGTCGCCACGGTGACGTGCGCTGAGCCGTACACCGTGGGCTCGGGGCCCCGACGCGTCGTGGCCTACGACTTCGGCATCAAGGCCTCGATCCTGGCCCAGCTCGGCGAGCGCGCCACCGTGGAGGTCGTGCCGGCCTCGACCCCGGCCTCCGAGGTGCTCGCCCGCCGGCCCGACGGCGTGTTCCTCTCGAACGGTCCGGGCGATCCGGCGGCGGTCGCCCATGCCGTCGACAACATCCAGGCACTGCTCGGCCAGGTGCCCGTGTTCGGCATCTGCCTGGGTCACCAGCTGCTCGCGACGGCGCTCGGAGGCACTACCTTCAAGCTGCCGTTCGGTCACCACGGCGGCAACCACCCGGTGCGCGAGCTGCGCACGGGGAAGGTCGAGATCACGA
>CAYUOL010000099.1:0-18721 GCA_964446345.1 uncultured Iamiaceae bacterium
TGTTCGACTTGGCGAGCTCGACGTCGTCCGCGTGCGTCGCCTGGAACTGGACGCGCTTGTAGTGGTTGTAGACCGCGACCGACAGGATGCGCTTCGCGTACTCCTGCCCGATGATGTAGTCGTTGAGGAACTCGTAGATCTCTTTGGGCTTGGGGAGCTCGTCGAAGCGCAGCTCGGAGGTCTCGTTGAGCTCCTCTTCGATGATCTCGTTGCAGAGATCGATGCACTCGTCGCAGATGTAGACCCCGGGGCCTGCGATGAGCTTCTTGACCTGCTTCTGGGACTTGCCGCAGAAGGAACACTTCAGCAGCTCGCCACCGTCTCCGAACTTGGCCACGTCTCCCCCGGCTCCTTTAGCCCTGCGCCCTGTGTGTCGGGGCCTTCTCTGGGTTGGTCTGCGCTACTACGTCTGCTCTGGTGTGCTCTGCGTCTCTGACCGGCACCCGACCGGAGGGGCGCCGCCCTCAGATCTTGCCAGCTGCTCTAGCGGATGGCGGTGATGGGGCCGCTGTTGTCGACTCGGGCGCGGCTGTTGATGACCTCGTCGATGATGCCGTACTCCTTGGCCTCCTCGGCGGACATGACGAAGTCGCGGTCGGTGTCCTTGTGGATGCGCTCGACGGGCTGCCCGGTGTGCTGGGCGAGGATCTCCTCGAGCAGCTGGCGCATCCGCAGGATCTCCTTGGCGGCCAGCTCGATGTCGGTGGCCTGGCCCTGCGCGCCGGCGTAGGGCTGGTGGATCAGGATGCGGGCGTGCGGCAGCGCCATGCGCTTGCCCGGGGTGCCGGCGGCCATCAGCACAGCGGCGGCGGATGCCGCTTGGCCCAGGCAGATCGTGGCGATGTTCGGCTGCACGTACTGCATCGTGTCGTAGATCGCGAACAGCGCCGTGATGTCGCCGCCGGGGCTGTTGATGTACAGGTTGATGTCCTTGTCGGGGCTCTCCGACTCGAGGTGCAGCATCTGGGCACAGATCAAGTTGGCGATCGTGTCGTCGATCGGCGTGCCGATGAAGATGATGTTCTCTTTGAGCAGCTTGGAGTACAGGTCGTACCCGCGCTCGCCCCGGTTGGTCTGCTCGATGACCGTCGGGACCAGGTAGTTGCGGATGGGGTCGATCGTCACTCGTCGTCCTCGTTCTCGTTCTCGTCGGCGTCGTCGGCAGGGAGGTCTTCTGGATCCGTCGAAGCGGAGGCTTCGATGACGCCGGTGTCGCCACCTCCATCGGCGCCGTGATCGGGAGCCTCGTCATCGGCTTCGTCGGCCTCGAAGGCAGCCCGATCGAGGGGGTTGCCATCAGCGTCGACGATCTCGACCCGCTCGAGGAGCCAGTCGAACGCCTTGCGTTTCTTGATGTCCGAGCGTACCGCCCCGACCTGGTCCGCGCGCTCGAACTGGCGGCGAACCTCCTTCGCCTTCATGTTGAGTCGCTCGGCCACCTGGGCGAACTCCTGCTCGAGCTCTTCGTCGCTGCACTCGATGGCCTCGGCCTCGACGACGGCCCGCAGCGCGAGGTCGACCCGGACCGCCTGCTCGGCGGTGTCCTTGAGCTCGTCGATGATCGCGTCGGGGCTCTGGCCCGACATCTGGATCCAGGTCTCGAGGTCGAGGCCCTGGGCCTGGAGGCGCATCTGGAGGTCTTGCAGGCGCTGCTGGACCTCGGTGCTGACGAGCGCCTCGGGCACGTCGTCCTCGACGAGGGCGCCGAGGGCCTCGCCCGTCTTCTCGCGCAGCTGCATCTGGCCCTGGCCCCGCTTCACGAGCGTGATGCGGTTGGCGATGTCGGCCCGCAGCTCGGCGAGGGTCTCGAACTCGGACGCATCGTCGGCGAAGGCGTCGTCGAGCTCGGGGAGCACCTTCTCCTTCACCTCTTTGACGGTGACGACGAAGTCGAGCGTCGGCGGGGCGTCGTCGTCCTCGTCGTCGTCATCGGCGGGCGGCGTGTAGCCCGGGAACGCCGCTTCGAACTCGAGCACCGCGCCGGCTTCGGCGTCGACCAGCTGCTCGTCGACCTCGGGCAGGATGCCCCCCGAACCGACCTCGTAGAGGTAGTCCTCGGCGGTCAGCTGATCGATGGGCTCGCCGTCCTGGCTGCCGGCGACGTCGATGGTGACGAAGTCACCTTCCTGGACCGGCCGCTCGACCGCCGTCAGCTCGCCGAACTGGCTGCGCAGCCGCTCGATCTGCTCGTCGACCTCTTCGTCGGTGGCCTCGGGCGGGTCGACCGTGATCCGCAGGCTTCCGTAGCCGGGCACCTGCACGATCGGGCGCACCTCGACGACGGCCTCGAAGGAGACGGGTCCCTCCTCCTCGCCTTCGGTGATCTCGAGCTCGGGAGCCGCGATCACGTCGACGTCGTTCTCCTTCACCGCCTGCGCGTAGAACTCGGGGAGCGAGTCGTGCAGCGCCTGGCCGCGACCCACCTCGCTGCCGAGGCGCTTCTCGAGCACCTTGCGGGGGGCCTTGCCGGGCCGGAACCCGGGGATGCGGACCTCTTGGGCGAGCTTCTTGAAGGCGGCATCGATGGCCTTGTCGAACTCGGCTTCGTCAACCGAGACCGACACCTTCACCTTGTTGCCCTCGAGGGGCTCGACAGTCGTTTTCACAGGGGCAGGAGCCTATCGGCCCCCACTGACGTCTCTGACATCGTTGCACCGCGAGGACGCCGGTGCGCCGACGGCCTCCCGCGCATCGAGTGGCGCGCCCCTCCGAACCGGCTCGGCGCGGCGGTCGGGACCGATGGGACCTTCGACCCTGGTGGGCCGGGTCGGACGACCCGTATGTTCGCCCCGATAACGACCGTTATCGCCGGGCCGCTCGAGCGGCCACAGCACAAGGGGGGCACCAATGCCCGACGACACCGACGGCACGACCCGGTACGCCGACCTCCCGACGGAGACGCCGCTCGGCGCTCCGCTGGACTGGCTCTGGCTCAAGGGCGCGAAGAGCGAGTGGGGTGTGCACCCCAAGCCCGGACCGCGCGGGCTGACGATGATGGACATCGCCGTCGGCGCGTACGGCGAGGTGCCGGATCAGCCGCCGCGGCGCACGATGTCGCCACGGGGCTCGGACATCGACGACCCGGCGCCCGACATGGGCTACATCCTCAACACCAAGAGCCAGGTGTGGAGCGACAACGTGCGGGAGCTGTACGAGGAGGCCGTCGCCCGCCAGTGGTCGGCGACGCGTGACATCCCGTGGAACGAGCTGCGCGAGCTGCCCGACGACATCGAGCACGCCGTGTGCCAGTTGTGCACCACGCTGTCCGAGGTCGAGATGATCGCCGCCGACCTGCCGGCGAAGTGGATGTGGCGCATGAACCACGACTTCCTCGAAGCCAAGATGTTCCTCTGCACGCAGATCATGGACGAAGCCCGTCACAGCGAGGTGTTCCGCAAGCGGGCGCTCGCGAACGGCGGCGGCCTGCTCAAGTCCCGAGGCGGGACCACGAGCCTGCTGCGCACGATCCTCGAGGCGAAGACCTACACCCAGGCGTCGGCGCTCATGCACCTGCTCGGTGAGGGGTTCATCCTCGACATCTTCCGACAAGGCGAGCTGATCAGCCCGACCGACGTCGAGAAGCGCATCTTCCGCATGGCGATGCAGGACGAGGCGCGCCATGTCGCGTACGGCACGCTGCACCTGCGCTACGCGGTCGAGCACGATCCCGACACCGCCGAGGAGATCCACGCCGCGCTCGACCACGGCGAGGACGTGCTCGTCGAGTTCGGCACGCAACCGGACCTCACGACGGCGATCTCGGTGCTGCTCGCCGGCGGCGTGGACGAGATCGAGACCAAGGGCTTCCCGATGCAGATGGAGCTGACGAAGAAGCTCCTCACGTCGTACCTCGCCCGCTGCGAGCGGGCCGGCCTGAACCGCGTGGCGCGCACGAAGCTGCCCCTCGATCTGCTCGGCATCGATCCCACCACCTTCACGTCGGCAGCCTGAGAGGAGCACAGCGATGACGACCCACACGATCGACACGGTGACGTTCTTCGACGCCCTGGCCACCGAGATGAACGCGCACCCAGAGGTGTACGAGGTGCTCGGCGACGTCGACATGGACATCGCGATCGTCATGACGGATCCCCACGGCACCTTCCGGGTGCGGATCACGTTCGAAGGGATCACGTGTGCCGGCATCGACGAGATCGGTGACGGCGACGAGTCCACCACGAGCTGCTGGCTCGAGGGCTCGCTCGCCGACTGGCAGGCGATGTTCGACGACATCGCCGAGCACGGCCACGCCACGGGCTGGTGGACGATCAACAGCCTGACCCTCGTCGGGGACAAGATCGCCGTGCACGGTGACGACCCCTTGGGCGTCGACCTCTTCTTCCGCTTCAACCAGACGGTGCAGACCTTCCTGGACGGGGCCGCCTCGATCCTGCGCCCCACACCGGCCACCGCCACCGCGGGCCCGGTCTGACCGAAAGGACCCGACCATGGACGCACCCACCTGTCCCCACTGCGGCGCCGCGCTCGACGTCGTGCTCGACCTGCCCTACGGCTACTGGGCCTGGAGCGGCGAGCGGTACGAGCTGCGCCACACGAACACGACCGTCGACGTCGCCCCGTGGGCCTGCCGGCAGTGCTTGCACGACCTGCGCGACTTCCACCCGCAGGACGTGGTGCGAGCATGAGCCACCGGGTGGTCGAAGAGGCGTGCATCGGCTGCGGCGGCTGCGAGTACGCCTGCCCGACCGGCGCGCTCACCAAGACCGACTCCTTCCTCGGCCTGTTCGTGATCGATCCGTTCACCTGCGACGACTGCGGGGCGTGCGTCGTGAAGTGCCCGGAGAGCGCGATCGAACCGGATCCGGCGTGGGCCGTCTGCGGCGACCGCGGCTGCCCGCTGAAGTCCAAGCGGCTCGCCGACGTCGAGTGCTCGGTGTGGCAGGACCGGTGCCCGACCTGTGGCACGACGATGTGGCGGCGCGCCGACGGGTGGGAGTGCCCGCGGTGCGACATGCAGATGAAGGTGGCGTGCCCCCGCACCCACATGCTCCCCGCCCAGATCCCCGTCGGCCGAGCGGGAGACGGGTGACGGCGAGACGGCCTTCGAGGATCCCGTCCGGCCTCCTGCCCCCGCCCGATACGCTCTGCCCGCGTTCAGCAACATCGCACGGGGTGTAGCGCAGCTTGGTTAGCGCGCCTGCTTTGGGAGCAGGAGGCCGGGAGTTCGAATCTCCCCACCCCGACTCCCCCCTCCCCGCGCCCCGGCGGACCCGCGGTCGCGCCGTGACGATCCGGCGTTACGTTCTCGGGACCGAGCGGCCGCCGACGGCCACGAACCACTCGGGCATCTCGGAGGGGGTCGCCGTGAGCAGACGAAGCACGCAGGTTCTCGATGGGGGCTGCTCGACCACGCCGACGTCGCGGCGTCGAGCTGCCGCGACCACCGCCGGTCTCGTCGTCGCCGTGATCGCGCTGGTCGTCGGCTGCGTCTCGGTCACCGTGGCGGGCAACCAGCTGACCACGTCGGGAGGGGCGCCACTGCGCTTGCTCGGCGTCAACCGGTCCGGCACCGAGTACGCGTGCGCCCAGGGGTGGGGGCTCTTCGACGGACCGAACGATGCCGCCTCGATCGCCGCCATGAAGTCGTGGCACATCAACACCGTGCGGGTGCCGCTGAACGAGGACTGCTGGCTGGGCATCAACGGCGTGAAGCCGGAGTACGGCGGGGCGAACTACCGCAACGCGATCGTCAGCTACGTCAACGCGTTGAACCAGGCCGACCTCGTCGCCATCGTCGAGCTGCACTGGAACGCCCCCGGGACCGAGCTCGCTCTGGGCCAGAAGGTCATGGCGGACGCCGACCACTCCCCCGCGTTCTGGACGTCGGTCGCGACGACCTTCAAGGGCAACAACGCCACGATCTTCGACCTCTACAACGAGCCGCACGACATCAGCTGGCCGTGCTGGCGCGACGGCTGCACGACCTCGGACGGGTGGAAGACCGCCGGCATGCAGTCGCTCGTCGACGCCGTGCGGGCGACCGGGGCGGAGCAGCCGATCATGCTCGGAGGGCTCGGCTGGTCGAGCGACCTCTCCCAGTGGCTGACGTACAAGCCGGCCGATCCGCTGAACAAGCTCGTCGCCAGCGTGCACCTCTACAACTTCAGCGGGTGCAACAACGTGACCTGCTGGAACAACACGATCAAGCCGGTGGCGAACGTCGTCCCGGTGGTCACCGGCGAGGTCGGCGAGAACGACTGCGCCCACGGCTTCGTGGACTCGTACATGAACTGGGCCGACGCCAACGGCGTCTCGTACCTCGGGTGGACCTGGAACACCTGGAACTGCAACAGCGGTCCTGCGCTGATCACCAGCTACGACGGCACCCCGACCGCGTACGGCGCCGGGCTCAAGGCCCACCTGGCCGCGCTCGCAGGCGGGTAGGCCAGCTTCGGGGCGGCCGCGCCCGTCAGATCTCGGCGTGGCGCTGCAGCCAGGTGAAGGTCAACCACCCGGGGAGCACCGGGAGCCAGAAGGTGAAGGTGCGGAAGACGAGCACCGAGCTGACCGCCGCTTCGGAAGCCATGCCCAGCCGACCGAGCGCCGCGATGAGCGCCACCTCCAACGCACCCAGGCCGCCGGGGGTCGGGGCGAACACCGCCACCGCCCACGCCGCGAGGTACGCGACGCCGAGCTGCGCCACGCTCGGACCGCCGCCGAAGGCCTGCACTGTGCAGACGAACGCCATCGTGAAGCCGAGCGTGACGATGATCGAACCGCCGATCACCTCGACGAGCTTGAGCGGGCGGCGGGCGAGCTCGGCCAAGCCGCGGAAGGCGTCGCCGACCATCGGCACCACGCGCGCCTTGATGAACGAGCGGCTGAACGGGATCGCGAACGCGAGGCCGATCATCCCGGCGACGCAGGCCACCACGATCGCCAGCGTCTGCCAGCCCGGGAGGGTGACCGGTTGGCTGCCCGAGGTCGCGCTGTCGAGCGTGTTGGTGCCCGCCCAGAGGATGAAGCCGCCCAGCAGCAGGACGTGGCCGATGATGCCCCCGATCGCGTTGACGCCGACACCGGCGACGGCGACCGCGGGGTCGACGCCCCGCTTCTGCATGAACCGCGTGTTGAGCGCGAGGCCCGCGACGCCGGCAGGCGCGAGCACGTCGACGAAGGCGGCAGCCACCTGGGCCCGGACGGTCGGGAAGAACGCCACCCGGTCGGGAACGCCGCCCACCATGCCCATCGCCGCGCCGACGTACGTGGCGCATTGGAAGAACACGACGGGGACGAGCCAGACCCAGTTCGCGGCGCGCAGCTGCTCCCCGATGCCCCCGACGTCGGCGAAGCGCGGCAGCAGCGCGTAGATCGCGACGGTGAGCACCACGATCGTGACGATCGTGCGGGGCTTGACCCGGGCGAGCTCCTCGTACTCCACCTCCTCGATGCCCGCGGCCTCCTGGACCGCGAGCTGGACCTCCTCGAGCAGACCGCTCTGCGCGCCGATGGCCTTGCGGGTGTGGCTCGTGAGCGCCAGGGGCTGGATGCGGCGCAACGCATCGCCGAGCGCCTGGGGACCGAGCACGTCGAGCGCAGCCGCGACCGCACGCTCGGCGCCCACCTCGACGGCGGTGGCGCACAGCAGCTCGGCGATGTCGGCCCGCAGCTGCGTCGGGTGCGCAGCCAGCTCGGCGAAGCTGAAGTCGACCAGGGTCACCGAGTCGTCGTGGTCGACGAGGAGGTGCGCCAGGCGCAGATCCCGGTGCGCGAGGTGGTGCGCCTGCAGCTCTGCGGCCACCCGCCACATGTTGCGCAGCACGGTGTCGGAGATGCCGTCGGGGCCGGCGCCTTCGACCGAGTCCCCCGACACGAACTCGAACGCGAGCAGCATGCCCTCGGGATCGACCTCGGACACCGCGACGAGCGGCGCCGTCGCGATGCCGTCCGCGGTCGCCTTCAACGCGATGAGGGCCTCGTGCTCGACGGCCCGCCGCAACGACGAGAACGGCCGCTCGTCGCCGGCGTCGCGGATGCGGATCCAGCGGTAGGCCTGGAGGACGAGGTCGGCGTCGCGCTGGTCGCTGCTGAACACCTTCACGAATCGCCGATCACCGTCGGGGGTCGTGGCGACGTACACGGTCGCCCCGCGCACCCCCTCCCCCACGAGCTCGAGCCGACGCAGCTTGACCCCCGCCCGCTGGAGCGCGTCGGCGACGTCACGGCCGCGCGGGTGGCGGTTCGGCGAGCCGAAGACGGCGACGACGATCGTGCCGACGAGCCAACCGAGCACCGCCGACATGATGATGTCGTAGGGCACGTTCGCACCCGAGAGGATGCGGGTGAAGCCGACGAGCACGATCGTGCCGATGCCGAGGCGCCGCAGGCCGCGGTTGAACCAGGGTCCGAGCACCGTCACGGTGGCGGCACCGATGGCGAGGAAGTACGGGCCCGGGTACGCGATGCCGCGCACCTGCCCGATCTCGCCCGGGAGCACGACCTGGATGTTGAACGCCGCAGTGATGGCGTACAGGCCGGCGATCGACGCCGCGCTGGCGATGAGCACCATGACCGCCACCCGAGCCCGGCGCACGACGATGACGGCGATCACGAGCCCGATCGGTGCCAGCACACCCATGTACTGACCGACCGGGATCAGGAAGCGCGCCAGCGTGTCGGGCACGAGCTTGACGGTGCGCACCACGTCCTGCTCGGCCCCCGAGATCAAGCTGCGGAAGATGGCCGCCGCGAGCAGCGACACCAGGAACACGACGGCCGCGATGATGACCCGCAACTTGTCGCCCGCCGCCTTGACGAAGGGCTGATGCGCGGTCTCGACGATCTCGATCTCGCCGTCGAACGCGCCGGCGGGAGCGGTGCCCTCCGCGGGTGGCGTTCTCTCGCTGGTCGTGGACAACCCCCGGCTCCGCATGCTCGACCTACGTTCACGACGACGCTAGTCGGCCCAGCCCAGCTGCCTCCGGATGGCGAAGCCCGCCACCTCGCCGGCACGGGACGTCGGAGATCACCGCACGCTCTGCGCCGGCGGCGAGGTTCGCCGACAGAGCCCGAGGTCCTCGTGCGGATGGGTGATGGGCAACCGTCCAACTGACCGTCGTCACCGGTCGGGAACCGGTCGATCAAGAAGGCATGGGATTGCGCCGGCGGGAGCAACGGGACCACACCTGTCGTGTCCACGGACGGGCCCGAGGCGACGATGGGGTGACCGTCATCGAATCGGTGCTGGTCATGCCGTTCTTCTTCTACCTCGTCTTCGCCGCGGTCGACTTCGGCGGGGTCTTCCGCGACATCCAGTCGCTCACCCACGTCACGCAGGTGGGTGGCCGAGCGGCCGCGGTGGCCGGGAACGCCCCTGAGGCGGACTGGATGACGCTCACGAGGATGAAGCGGGCCTCGGGGACCATCCCGGCCGGCACGATGCAGCGCATCGTGATCTGGCGGGCGACCGACGACGGCAGCGGCGTCGCGTGGAGGAAGGGCGCCGGCTCCGTCGTCCCGCCCGCCTGCTCGACCCGCACCGTCGGGTCGGCGACGTACCTCTGCAACGTGTATTCGAGCGCCGCGGGCACGTTGGATCCACCGGCCGTCTCGTCGACCTGGTCGAACTGCGCCGATGCCAGCGACCCCGCGCGCTACTGGTGCCCGACCGGCCGCAAGGCCGCCTACCAGGGCTCGAACGGTCCGCCGGACCAGCTCGGCTTGTACGTCGAGGTCTTGCACCCCTTCGTCACCGGCGCATTCGGCACCTCGAAGGTGGTCACCCTCCAGCTCGTCGTCACGCTCGAGCCGAGCAACACGCAATGACCCGCACGCGAGCGGCGGAACGGAGCCGCACCGGCCATGCCCGTCGGTGTCGTGGCGACCAGGGCTCGGCACTGATCGAGACGACCCTCGCGGTGCCGATCGTGGTCGTGATCGTCACGGGCATCGTGGACTTCGGCGTGCTCTACCAGCGGGCCACCATCGCGTATGGCGCCACGCAGGCGGCCGTCCGCACCGCCGCGTCCAGTGGAGCCGCACGGGCGGCGGACTACCTGGCGCTGCGCTCGTTTCACCACGGCGTTCACCTCGGCCACCGGCGTGACGCTGAAGAAGATCGTGATCTTCAAGCCGCAGGCCGAAGGCTCCTCGTCGCCGATCAGCACGACGTGCTTCACCTCCGACACGCCCTCGACGAGCGGCAAGTGCAACGTCTACCCGGGCGCGGCGGCCGCCGCGATCGGCACGTCGTACACGACGCACTTCGGCCCGGACGGATCCTCGTGTGGCTCCACCGCGTGGGACCGGAACTGGTGCCCGCTCACCCGCCTGGACCAGCCCGACACGCCCACCGACTGGTTGGGTGTGTACGTCGAGCTCTCCTACCAGTCGGTCACCGGCTTCTGGCTGCGCTCCGGGTTCTTCACCGATCGCGCCGTGATGCGCATCGAGCCGAAGCCGGCGGCGTCATGAGGTTCCGCGACGACGGCGCCGCTCGTCGCGCCCACGACGACCGGGGCTACGTGTTGGTCATGACCGCGGTCCTGCTGATTCCGTTGATGGCGTTCACTGCCGCAGCCGTCGATCTGGGAGCGTGGTACGCCCGCATGGCGAAGATGCAGACCGCAGCAGATGCGGCCGCCCTCGCCGGGGTGGTCTGGGCCTTGGATCCGACCGACCGATGGTTGTCGGTCGCCGAGAACACGGCCGCCGCGAACGGGTTCACGTCGTCGGCGACGGCCGATGTCGACGTGCAGCGGGTCGGTGGCACGCGCATCCAGGTGACGATCACCACCTTCGGCCAGCAGTACTTCGGATCCATGTTCGCCCCGACCCCGCAGCTCCGGGTGAGCGCGACCGCCGAGTACCAACGACCGCTGCGCATGGGCAGCCCCGAGAACCGGCTGGGCACGGACCCCGACCTCGGGTACCAGCCCTACTACTGGCTGAACGTCGGCAGCGACACGACGACGAAGGGCAACGGGGACCGGTTCACGTCTCGCACGTGCTCGACGGGCGCCTGGGCGTGCGCGAACAGCGTGAACACGGAGTACAGCCCGGGAGGTCACACGTTCCACGTCGCGACCGACGGGACGCTGTCCGGCGCGAACCTCGACGTGCAGGTCTTCGACCCGGCGTTCACCTACACCGGTGACCTGTGCGACGCCGTCTGGATCGCGGCGGCCGACATGCCGGCGGTGCAGGCGATGGCGGCCACGCGATACGGCGAGAGCGCGGCGACGGCAGCGACGCGCTACGGGCGGTCGGCGTCCTGCCCGGGCGATCAGACGCTCGGCAACGGCGTGGCCCCCAACACCACGTACATCGTGCGGGCACCCGACCTGACGCCTCTCGACGACTTCGACAACCCGGCGGTGTGCAGCATCACGTTCGACGGACGCAAGCCGACGAGCAACACCGCGCTGCGGGACCTGCTCGTGGGCTCGGGCAGCGCGTCAGCGACGGGACGCGAACAGGTGCCGTTCTCGAGCCACTACCACCGTTGGTTCACGATCTGCTCCGTGCCGCCGGCCCTCGTGCCGTCCGGCGGCGGGGACTTCATCGTGCAGGTCAAGACGACGGCGAACCTCTCCGGCGCCCCTGCGCCCACGACAGCGGCAACGAGCGGGCTCTACCTCGCCGGGCTCGATCAGAACATCAACCCCAGCACCGGGGGGTACAACCGCTTCTCGTTGCGAGCCGGCAGCGGTGACGCCGGCACACCCTCCTGGGGCACCGGCGTGCAGGTCTTCGGGCCGTCGCGCCTGCCGATCTACGTCAACGGGGTCGACGTGGCGAACGGCACGGCCAAGGCCGCGATCCCGTCCACCACCTTCGCCACCTCGTTCTTCGCCACGCGGGTGACCCACGAGTACGCCGGCAAGGTCCTGCAGCTCAGCTTCTGGGACATCGGCGACGTGAGCGGTTCACCTGCGGGGGTCGACTTCTCGCTGACCTCCCCGGACGCCGCCGTGTCCACCCAGCTGCTGACGGTCAACGGGTGCAGCTTCAAGCGCGACGCCGTCACGATCGGTGCGCCGACGACGTACGGGGCATCGGTGTCGGGGTGCCAGATCTCGAACCTGACTGCGGGCACCGGTGATCCTTCGGGCAACGGCTACAACGGTCGACTCGTCGCCGTGACGGTCCCGATCCCCACCAACTACACCTGCGCCGAGACGGACTTCGTTGCGGGCTGCTGGGTCAAGGTCAGCGCGACGTACCGAGGCGTCCCGGCCGACACCACGACGTGGGCGGCGACGATCCTCGGCGGCCCGGTCCACCTGGTGAGCTGACGACCGGCTCCGTCGGCGGCGACGCCGGTGATCTCGGCGCGGACGGCCCCACCGGCGGCGGTAGGGTGGCGCCGCTCTCGCGGGTGTAGCTCAATTGGCAGAGTCCCAGCCTTCCAAGCTGGTTGTGCGGGTTCGATTCCCGTCACCCGCTCTCGAAAGCCACCTGTTCACAGGTGGCTTTCCGCTCTTTCTGGCCGACCACGATCACGCGTCGTGCCCCATACCTACCCCAACGGGACGGCACGCATCGCGGGCGCTCGCTGTTCGGTCAGGTCAGGGCCTGGATCTCGACGGCGGGGTGGTCCACGGCGAGGAGCGAGAGGTCGTCAGGGTCGGACGTCAGGACGAGCGTGGCGCCGAGCCGGATGGCGGTAGCCACCACGATCGCGTCGATGGCCGAGCACGAGTCGAGTCCGGCGGACGCGAGCAGCCGGGCCGCGACCTTCGCCGTTCCGCGGTCGACAGGCAGGACATCGATGCCCTGATTGAGGACACGGTCGATGCCCGCGTCGCGGGCCTTGCCGCGGTAGGCCTCAGCCATCGTCGCGGCGGACACGCGAATGGGTGTGCTGCGCTGGGTCGCGGCGTCGAGCACCGCTTGGGCCCGACGCGCCGCCGATCCCCGTTCCTTCGGGAACGCGATGACGCTCAACGCTTCGGCATCGAGCAGGACGGCAGCCATGGCTGATCAGCGCTTCGCTCGATGGGCTTTGGACCGCGCCCGTTGCCGCTTCTCGAGTCGATCCAGCGAGGCCAGCGCATCGGCCACCATCTCCTCATCTGGGGGGCCGAGCTCGTTCTCGAGGTCGTTGAGCAGCTCGCCGACGCGAGCGAGCTGGAGCTCGTGTCGCACCGCTTGGTTCATGAAGGCGCTCAGACCCCTTGCGCCGACGCGTTCTCGAACTTGCTCAACCAGCTCGTCCTCGACGGTGACGGAGATCTTGGTCATTCCCATGCTGGAATCCTACCGAAGTAGGACATCACCGCAAACCGTTGGAGAAGTCCGCCTCCCTTGGCCGGCAAGGTACTCGGGCCAGTCCTAGGAGAGTGTGGCTGGTGCGCAGCGGCCCCCTCGGCCGGCTCTCGCGCGGTCGAGCGTCGGCCTCTCGGCGTGCGCGTGTTACCGGTCGCCCCCTCGTTGAATCACGACCTGAAGGTCTCTCTCAGCCAGGCGAACGGCCTCATCGGCGTCGACCAGTCCGTCGAAGAAGATGGTCGTCACCACCGAGGGCGGCGCCCCGGCCGGGAGGCGCGCTTGGCGAAATGTCGACAGGCCGACTTGAAGGCACCCGCCGATGTAGCGAATGGCGGGCGCCACGAACGGACCGACGACCAAGGACCAACGCTGGTGATCGAGAGACATCCCGTTCCCACACCTGTGGCGCTACTGGCCGCCGATCATCAGGCGCACAGAATGCGCTCCAACTCCGAAGCGACGGACGCGAGATCCTCATTGCACCAATCGGATCGAACGATCGTTCGGTCCCCACCTGAGGCGATCAACCACACCTCGGTCCGCTTCGGGCTACCGGAGTCTCGCTCCACCAGGCCAGTCACGTCGACCGATTGGTGTAGATCGAACGACCGATTCCCGAAGGGCTGCCACACGACGACCGTCGCCCCGGCGACCCACACATACCGGGTCTCTCGAAGCCGAAACGCCACGATGCCGACGTAGACGGGCAGGAAGATGACAAACGCCGCCAAGACTCCGTGACCCAACCCCGATGCCCAGAAGCGCACGATCCCGCCACCACTTCTCGTGTCCCACGGAACGAAGAACATGACTGCCCCGATCAGGCCGAAGCACGCGGGTCCAGCGAAGACCAGCATCACGCCGCGGCGCCGCAGCGACGCGATCACCGTGCACTCGTGGCCCCCCGCCTGCGCATCACCCGCTGTGCCCACGCTCGACATTCTGCCGGAGGTGACGAGTAGCGGCTTCCGGGGACCAAACGCCCTGCTCCGGGTCAACGCCGCCACCCGCGACAGCACGGAGGCAGGTGAAGAGAACTGAATCGGACAGCGGTCTGCCGCTGGCTCGTCACATCGAATCAACGGCAAGGAATGGTCCGGCAACACCGCATCTGTTGTCGATCGCACGCAGGCGGTCGCAGTGGTCCCGGTTCGGCGGACACGTAGCTGTGGACTGTCCCCGAGCACCGTGCAGTCCCGGTTCCCCGGCGCCGGTTCGTTGCCGCTCAGGACCGATTCGTGCCAAGTAGTCGAGGAGGCGCACTCCACGAATCCACGAGCGCCACCTGCGCACCGAACAGCGGCGTCCTCGGCCGGGAGGTGCACTGCTTCGGAAGAGCTTCTACGTCTCGGGTAGATCCAGCGCAGCGCCACCCGAGGCGCGAGGCGTATGGGGCCGGGATGGTTCTCGTGCGCCTGCAGGATCGCCGCCCGTGCCGGAGGGATGCGGGGGCAGCAGGCCAACGAGCGATTGCGCCATCCAGGGCCAAAGGACGATGTACCAGGTAGTGGCGCGTCGACTCATCAAGAACTCGCGAGGTGCGAAAGCGCCTTGGAGCTCGAGCCGCTGATACTCGTCGACCCACAGCAACTGCGGATCGCCAGCGGTGGCAAGGAAGTCCTGTTCGACGACGGCGACCGCCCGCTCAAAGAGAGGCGACAGCGTCGATGCTCGAACCGGTCCTGTCACCGCTGTGAGCGACCACCCCGTCCCGGCGTCCCCGGCCCGGCGGAAGAACCGTTCCGAGAGATCCACGATGGCAACGTGAACTTCGCGGCTCGCGCCCGGCTCCCGAACACCGCGGATCACGTCGCAGGACGCTTCGAGAACGTCAGCTGCGAGAGGTCGATGCGAGGCAGCGTTCTCGCGGCTCAACCCGTCGGCCATGAGCCATCGCGCCACCGGATCGACCAGCGACCAGAGCGCATCGACCGCACGCACGGCGTCTCGGAGGGAGCCGTCATCGAGCGTCGAAGCCGACCGGTGCCACGCCTTCACGTCGTTGAGCAGCAGGCACCGCCGATACCACTCGAACGTGGTCCACGCCGGCGGGACACCGGGATCGATCCAGCACGGATCGTCGGACTCCATCGCCCAAGAGAACCACGCGCAAGCCACCGACGCTCATCGCACTGGCCCCCTTGGCCCGAACGGCCCCGTCTCCGGGCGCTCGACCGGCGTGGCGTGCTCGACGCACCGTCGGTGCCCGTTCCTGCCCCGCAGGGAGGACCTCGGCCGGCTCCCGCCTCCGGGTGGCTGCCCCCGAATGCGACCGGCCATCGGCTGTCTCGCCCGTAGCCTGCGGTCTCGTGCAGTTCATCGTCGTCGACCTCGAGGCCACCTGCTGGGCCGAGTCCCGCCCGCGCGACCGGATGGAGATCATCGAGATCGGCGCTGTCCGCCTCGACGCAGAGCTCCAGGCGACCGACGAGTTCAGTTCTTTCGTGCGGCCCGTCGTCGAGCCCACCCTGAGCGCCTTCTGCGCCGAGCTCACATCGATCACCCAAGGCGAGGTCGACGCCGCCGACCCGTTCTCCATGGTCTTCCCGTCGTTCCTCGACTGGATCGGCACCGGCGAGGTACGGCTCTGCTCGTGGGGCTTCTACGACGTCGGACAGTTCCGCCTCGACTGCCACCGACATGGCCTGGCGTTTCCCGAGTCGTTCGAGTCGGGCCACATCAACCTCAAGGCCGAGTTCGCTGCGTGGCAAGGCGTCCGCCGCTGCGGCATGGCCAGGGCGCTCAAGCACCTCGGACTTCCGCTCACGGGCACGCACCACCGCGGCATCGATGATGCGCGCAACATCGCCGCCATTGCGCAGCTGATGCTCTCCGACCGGCCGCCTGACCAGCCGATGTCAGAGCCTCAAAGTTGAGGCGGCGTACCTCACAATGCATCGACCGCATCTGCGCCAGTGAGGCGAGTACCTCGGCCGGATGTCGCGTGACTGAGCGAACCACCTGGGACCCACGGGCTGAGCCCGGCCCAGTGTCCGAGGAACCCGTCAAGGTCCCCTTCATCGACCTCGATCTCATCGTCGATCCAGCTCCAGCGGCCGACACTCCCGTTCTCTGCCCCGAGCTCGACGCAGAAGGGAGCGCCGAACCCATCGTCGCCGAACGCAATCACGGTCGACGGCAGCAGCGCGTCTCGCCGGTATCGAAGGTTGTCTTCAACAACGCGATCCAGCGGCCAGATCACGTGCCACTGGCCGGACTCGTCGAAGAACCCATTCGCAAAGCCGTAGAGGTGAGCCAAGGTCTCCGGCAGATCATGTCCGAGCGCCGCGCACGCATCAGTCAGCTGCAACGGCGTGCACGGCGATCCCGCGGACACCCCTCGAGCCCGGGCCCGATCTCGCCGGTCGTGATCGAAATCGGCACTCGACACTCTCGCTGACGTGGCAGGTGCGCGGCGTACTTCGTCCGGGTTGACGCAACCCATCCGCCCGAGGCGACGGCGTCCTCGGCAGGGAGTCTCACCCCGATCGAACGCGGACGAGTGACAGGGCCGATGCTGGAGCAGAGCGGAGCCATGTCGCACGACGGGCGAAGCACCGATCCGACATGTCATCGGTCCACCGTCTGTCCAGCCCGGCCCATTGCCGCAACAGCGCACACGCGTCCCGTGGGAGAGTGCGCCGGTGACAGCTCAGGCACCGCGCCGGGCCGTGGCCGCGATCTCGACAGCGCAACGACCTGGTCGCTGGCGGCGTGGAGACACACCCGGTCACCCACGAGAAGGATGCGACCGATGGCACCCAAGCGCTCGTGCGCACCCGAATCGCCGCCGAGCCCTTCACCACCGCGACCGCAAGTCCGCACGCTGCACTCGTAGAGCTCGCTCCACGCCAGGAGGATCCCCGCATGCCGTTCGATCTCGACGACCCTGGCCTGTTGTTCCACCCCGATGTCCTTGCGGATCCCCGGCCGCTCTACGCCGAGCTCCGCCAGCGCGCCCCCGTCTGGCGACTGCCCGGTCAGGACACCTTCCTGGTGGCAGATCCCGCGCTGATCCGTGACGCGGTCGCTCGCGTCGACGACTTCTCGTCGAACATGGTCAGCATGCTCCACCGCGGCCAGGACGGGGGCGCGACCCCGTACCCGATGCTGGCCTTCCGCGACCCCAACAACGTCCTGGCGGTCGCCGATCCCCCGGACCACACCCGCCACCGCAAGCTGCTCCAGGCCCACCTCAGCCCGGCCGCCGTCGCCGACCTCGAACCCACCGTGCGCGCCCTCACCATCGAACGGCTCCAACCGCTCATCGATGCCGGCCACGGCGACGCCGTCACCCAACTCGCCGACCCGATCCCGGCCGCCATGATCTGCGAGCTGCTCGGCCTCCCCTCCAGCGACGCCGACCGGCTCGTCCCGCACGTCCTCGGCGTCGGCGAGCTCCTCGACGGCCTCGCCGACGACGACGGCATGGCTCGCGCCGGTCTCGCCGCGCTCGAGCTCGCCACCTACGCAACGGCGACGCTCGACGATCAGCGGTCCAGGCCCCCCTCGGAACGCTCGGCGCTGGTCAACGCCATGCTCGACGGCATCGACACCGGTGAGATCACCACCGACGAGGCCACCGGCATGCTCATGCAGCTCTTCACCGCAGGGATGGAGACCACCCAGAGCCTCACGGCCACCACCATCGACCTCCTCGCCCGCGACCCCGAACGCCAAGCGGCACTGCGTGGCAACCCTGCGAGCATCCCTGCCGCCCTCGAAGACGTCCTCCGCGTCGATGGGCCGTTCCAGTTCCACTACCGCTGGACACCCCACCGCACCCAGCTCGGCGACACCGAGATCCCCGCCCAGAGCCGGGTCCTGCTCCTGTGGTCAGCCGCCAACCAGAGCACCGACCCGGACGCCGGCGCGCGAACCGGGCCCCACTTCGCGTTCGGCCGTGGCATCCACTTCTGCATCGGAGCCGCCCTCGCTCGCCTGGAGTCCCGCGTGATGATCGAAGTGCTCCTCGCCCACACGACCTCCTTCCGGCTCGACCCCCACCGCTCCCCGGCCCGCCGACCCAGCATCATGTTGCGCCGCCACGCCGCCCTGCCGCTCCAGCTCAGCTGACGCACCCTGACCCGCCGCCGGATGGTCGCGGTGTGCTCCTCACGGTGGCTGCTCATCCGGTCGAGGGCGGATCGGGAGGGAAGCGCTGATTGAACCTCGGCCGCCAGCGCCGGCGACGGGCACGTCAGGCCCGGGACTCGGCGCGGACGCGTGCCTTCGTCGCCGCCCACGAGCAGATCGGGCACAGGAGCAGGTCGTGGTGGCGGGCCGGGCAGTGCTCGCGACCGAAGAAGATGATCTGCAGGTGGCGGTCGTTCCAGGTGTCGCGGGGGAACACGGCCTTCAGATCGCGCTCGGTGCGCTCGACCGTCGTGCCGTTGGACAGACCCCAACGCGCTGCGAGCCGGTGGAAGTGGGTGTCGACAGGGAACGACGGCTCGGCGCAGGCCGGGGCCACTACGACGCTCGCGCG
>CAYUOL010000100.1:0-18357 GCA_964446345.1 uncultured Iamiaceae bacterium
GGTCAGCGCAGGCATGGGGGCGAGCACGTTACCACCTCGCCGCGGTCAGCGCCGAGTACCCCGGGGTGGCGCCCTGGGTGCCGCTTCCGGAGCGCCCGTCGATCGACGACGCGGCGCAAGGCGCCACCACCCTGGGTCAGCTGCTCTGGCTGGGCGGCCGGCGCGACGCCCGGGCGCTCGCGTGGACCCAGGCCCACGGCCGCTGGATCGACTGGCTCGACGCCGAGAGCGCCACCTCCGCGACATCCGCGTCGGCCCGTCCGTGACGACCTGCCCCACGACCGCCGTCGTCGTGTGCCGGTAACCCACGGTCCGCCGAACGAGTCGAAGGGCCACCTACACTGCAACGGACTGCGGTTCGTCGAGCGCCTGGCGCCCGAGGAGCCGCAGGTCAGCCGGGGGATCAGTCGGATCCACGAAGGTTCTGCGACATCTCGCGAGGTTCTGCGAGAAACGACTGGATCCTCGGTCGGTTTGCCTTTACAGTTTGGTTACAACCAATTCACCCGGCCGACCCGACTCAACGAGGAGACGGATCAAATGCCACGCACGTCCACGTCATCGACTTCGACGACCCGCAGCAACGACAGCCGCACCACGCCGTTGCTCTGCGCCTACTCCCCCCGCTGGCTGAGCGGGCCCACCCCCGGCTACGAGGGTCTCTGCCCCACCTGGGCGTCCGACGACCCCGAGACCGCGGAGCACGAGGCCATCAGCGTCAGCTGACGAGCCGGCCGGCGGTGCCCCGGCGCCGCCCCCCGTCCCGCCCCCAGCTCCCTCGCCGGCGTCCGACCACCGTCCTGGTGTCGAGCGCCGGTGAAGCGCGCCCGGGTTCGGTACGCTCGAGCGCGTCATGAGCCCGTTCACCCTGCGCCGTCAGGCGGCCCGCGTCGTGCTGCTCGACACGAACAGCCGGGTCCTGCTGATCTCCGCCCGTGACCCCGCCGACCCGTCGAAGCCGCAGTGGTGGGAGATCCCCGGCGGCGGCATCGATCCCCACGAGTCGAGCGTCGATGCGGCCCGCCGAGAGCTCCACGAGGAGACGGGCATCACCGACGCCGAGATGGGCCCCTGCGTGTGGACCCAACACGCGCAGTTCAGCTTCGGGGGCTACGACTTCGACCAGCACGAGCGGATCCACGTGGCGTGGTGCGACCCGATCGAGATCGAGCGCGTGCGGCCCGCCCGCTTGGAGGCGCTCGAAGCCATGGCCTTCGGGGCGCCTCGGTGGTGGGCGCTCGACGAGGTGCTCGAGACGCAGGAGCGCATGCTGCCCCATCGCCTGCGCGAGTTCCTGCCCGATCTCGTCGCCGGGGTGCTTCCCGAGCAACCGCACGACATCACCCACGTCGGTGGCTGGGAGAGCGGGACGGACGGTCCATGAGCGTGCGGGGCGTGCACCACGTGTCGGTGAACGTCGACGACGTCCGCACCGCCGTGGCGTTCTACACCGACCTGCTCGGGTTGACGCCGATCGACCGCCCCGACATCGGCGTGCCGGGCGCGTGGCTCGAAGCGCCCAACGGGCTTCAGGTGCACCTGATCGAGCTGCCCGGCGGAGGATCGGACAGCAACCACATGGCCTTCGCCGTCGACGACATCGACGCAGAGATCGCGGCGCTGCGCGCTCGGGGTGTGTCGGTGCCGGACTCGAGCGACATCGGTACGGGCCGCCAGGTGTTCCTGCGCGATCCGAGCGGCAACATCGTCGAGCTCAACCAGGCGGGCTGACGCGGCGAGGGCCGCGACCGCCCATCGCCCTCAGCCGATCGCGTGGGCGGCGTCGATGCACGGCTGCAGCTCGTCGAAGGCCTGGGCGACCTCGTCGGGTGACGTCGCGAAGACCATCGCCGTGACGCCGTCGGCGCCCGCGTCCGCGTACTGCTGGACCATCTCCGGGGTCAGGCCGTTGAAGTAGGGGCTGACCGTGACCTCGACGTCGGCCCGGCTGCGGCCCTCCGCTTCCAGCAACCGCTCGAGCGTCGCGAGCGGCGCCGGCACCTGATCGGGAAGCCGGTTGAACGAGTGCCAGCCCTGCCCGACGCGCGCGACGCGGCGAAGCGCCGCGTCGCTCTCGCCCCCGAAGTGCAGCGGCGGGTGCGGTGTCTGCACCGGCTTCGGGAACATGCTGCAGGGCGGCAGGTCGTAGAACGGACCGTGGTGCTCGGACGGGTCGTCGCACCACAGCGACCGCATCACGGCGATGTAGTCGTCCGTCCGCTCGCCGCGGCGGGGCCAGTCGACGTTGACCACGCGGAACTCCTCCTCCAGCCAGCCGACCCCGA
Organism: uncultured Iamiaceae bacterium; assembly: GCA_964446345.1. GTDB lineage: Bacteria > Actinomycetota > Acidimicrobiia > Acidimicrobiales > Acidimicrobilacustridaceae > CAYUOL01. The sequence goes on from CAYUOL010000100.1 coordinate 2,286, forward strand.
TCCCGAAGTCGAAGCGGCCGTTGCTCAGGTAGTCGACCGCGGCCGCCTCCTTCGCCGTGTACACGGGGTTGCGCTGCGGCAACAGGCAGATCGCCGTGCCGAGCCGCGGGCTGGTCGTGCACGCGGCGAGGAAGGACAGGAGCGTGAACGGCTCGAGCATGCCCGAACCCGGCGGTGCCGGGATGCGCCCGTCGGGCGAGTACGGGTAGCTCGAGGAGTACTCGTCGAAAAGCACGACGTGCTCCGGGACCCAGATCGCGTCGACCCCGCGCTCCTCGGCCGTGCGGCCGAGCGCTTCGATCACCGAACGATCGGCGTACGGGCTGGCGAGGGCGGCGAACACCCCGATCTTCATGACTGGTCTCCCATGACTCGTCTCCGTGCTTCGTGGGCCGGTGCTGCTGCGGGTTCCTGCGCGGCGGGTCGCCGTGCCGTCTCGTGCCTGCGTTCAGTCCTCGCGGCCTTGCGTCGCCGCCGTCGACCACCGCGTGCGCTCGTCCTGCGTGCGGGTGACCTCGGGACGGACCGAGAGCAGGCTGACCTTCATGCCCTTCGGTGCGGTCACCGCCATGACGACCGCGCGGGCGACGTGCGCGACGGGGAGGTAGTTGAAGTCCTCCTTGATGCCGAGCCGCTCGTACGCGTGCATGAAGTCGATCATGTCCTCGTCGGGCCAGGAGGTGTTGAACTCGCTCACCGTGGGGCCGAGCCTGATGGTGCTGACGCGGATGCCGGTGCCGCCCAGCTCGACGTCGAGCCCGGCGGCCACGTACTCCACGGCCGCCTTCGTGGCGCCGTACACCAGCATGTGCGGGTACGGCTTCTGGACCGAGTCCGAGCTGATGAACACGACGTCGCCGTCGCCACCGCGCTCGAGCATGGCGGCGGTGGCCCGGCGCGAGCAGAACAGGGCCCCCAGGAGGTTGGTCTCGACCGCGCCGCGCATGCGCGCCGGGGTCGTGCCGGCGATCGAGCCGAGGTAGCCGAGGCCGGCGTTGTTCACCAGGACGTCGACGACCCCGTGGACACCCTCGACCGCGTCGAAGAAGCGCTCGACCGACTCGTGGTCGGTGACGTCCAGTTCGTGGACGAAGGGGACGCCGCCCGCCTGCTCGACCAGCGCCGCTGTCTCGTCGAGCCGATCCCGCCGTCGGGCCCCGACCGCCACGGTCCAGCCGAGCGCACCGAGCGCCACCGCGGTCGCGCGCCCCACCCCGGCGGAGGCGCCGGTCACCGCGGCGACGCGCCGCGTCGGCGCCGGTTCGTCCTCCCACACCGGGACGATCATCGTGCAGCCACCCTCCCCCGGGCCCACCGCGGAGCAAGCTCCGTGAAATGAGATGAACGAGCGTTCAGCCTACCGGAAGCCGGTGGTCAGGCCGGTGCCGTCGTGGAGGACGACGGGGTGCTCGGGTTCTTGCGCGAGCAGTCTTCGATGATCGGTTGGATCTCGGTGGTCTTGATGTCGGAGCCGCCGGCGATGAGGCTCTCGATCTCGGTGTACCGACCGAACGGGATGTTCTCCTTGATGCCCTTGAAGACGCACCGGCAGAAGAGGCGGGTGTTGGCCGCGTTCTTGACGCACGACTCGACGAACTGGGACTCGAGCTCGGGGGTGTAGTCCGGCGCCTTCGGCTGCGTGGTCGCCTCGGTCGTGGCGGTCGTCTCGGAGCTGGATGTCACGGTGGTGACCGTGGTGACGCCGTTGGCCACGGTCGTGATCGTCGTGCTCGTCTGGGCGTTCGGGTCGGTCTTCGACGACGACGAGACGACCGCGTAGGCCGCGACGGAGCCGAGGGCCAGGATCACGAACGCGGCCACGCCGATGAGGAGGCCCTTCGAACGCTTCTTCTCGACGGCGGGCGGCTGCCCGGTCGTCGTGTACGGCTGCTGAGGCTGCTGGGGCTGCGCGGGCTGCTGGGGCTGCGGCGGCAGCATGGGCGAGGGCGCCGAGATCGTCGCCGCCGCGGGCTGGTAGCCCGGCGTCGGCTGCGCCGGGGTCGGGGGCGCCGGGATGTACGCCGCCGAGGGCTGGGCCGCGGGCGGCGCGCCGGTCGCAGGGTCGACCTGGCCGGTGAACGGCGCCGCGACGAACGCGATCTCCTCACCCTCGCCGACGTCGAGCGACACGTCGGACGGGACGGTCAGCTTGCCCGGGTCCACGCCGAGGGAGCGCCGCGCAGCCTGGAGCTCTCGGCCGAACTGCACGGCGGAGCTCTGGCGATGCGCCGGGTCCTTGGCCATCGCGCGCTCGATGACCTGGCAGACCGCGTCGGGCACCCCGCGCGGACGGAGGTCGGGTGGCGGCTCGGTCAGGATGCGGCGCAGCATCGGCACCATCGACTCGTCCTCGTCGGAGGCGAAGGCCGGCGCGCCGTTCATCAGCTCGAAGATCGTCGAGCCGAGCGAGTACACGTCGGCCGTGATGGTCGGCCGCTGGCCGTCGAGGACCTCGGGCGGTGCGTGGGCCATCGAGGCGGTGATGACGCCGCTGCGCGTCTCATGGCCACCCGAGATGCGGGCGATGCCGAAGTCGGTGAGCTGCGCGTCGCCGTAGGTCGACATGAGCACGTTGCCCGGCTTGATGTCGCGGTGCACGATCTGCGCGCGATGCGCGGTCTCGAGCGCGCCGGCGAGGTGCACGCCCGCGAGCGTCGCGTCCTGCCACGGCACCGGGCCCTCGCGGTCGATCCGCTCTTGCAGCGATCCGCCCGGGAGGAACGCCATCACGAGGTACGGGCGGCCGTTCGAGGTGAACCCGGCGCCGTACACGGTGACGATGTTCGGGTGCTCCGAGAGCGACCCCATCGCCTGGCACTCGCGCTCGAACCGCTCGCGCGCCGCGTCGTCGAGGTTGAGCGTGGCGAGGACCTTCACGGCGACCGTGCGGCGGAAGGCCGGCTGGTACGCCTTGAAGACCGTCGCGAACCCGCCGACCCCGATCTCGACGGGGTCTTCGAGGCCCTCTATGTCGAGGTCGACGGATCGACTGTCAGTCATCCTGCGGTTCCTATCACTGCCTCGAGCCTGGAGGCCGGTCGAGCGCCGGCGCCCGATCGGCTCGGGTCGCTCCGAACGGCGCCCGGGGGGAGTTTAGGGGTGAACGCAGGGCCGGGTGGACTACCCCCACGCGGCCGCCGCCCAGGGTCAGTCGTACTGGTCGAGCATGAGGTGAACGGCGGATGCGAGCTCGTCGCCCGCGGCGGTGATCCCGACCCAACCGTTGACCCACCCCACGAGCGCCGTGAACCACACGTGCCCGAGCGCCCGGTTGATGCGGGCGCTGAGATCGGGGTCGAAGTCGTCCGGGAACGCGAGGTCCTGGATCCGGTACATGACCGCACCGACCTCTTGCTGGCACTCCGCCACCTGCGGATCGGGCTGCGAGAGCGCGGTCACCACCGCCGCCGACAGCTTCGGATCGCGCTCCATGGACCGCGTGGCGCGTTGGAGGATGTCGACCATCCGGGCCGAGATGGTGTCGCCCTTGGGCGGGCGCATGCTGACGCGCCGCTCGAGATCGGTGACCCATTCGACGAGCGCGGCAGCCAGCAGGTGGTCCTTGCCGACGAAGTACCGGTAGATCGTCCCGAGCGCCACGTTGGCCCGGGTGGCCACGTCGCGCATCTGCACCGCGTCGTAGCCCCCTTCGGACGCGAGCTCCATCGCGGCCATGATCACGCGCTGCCGCCGCGCCGCCTGGCTCTTCGTCAGCTGGTCCCCGCCGTCGTCGCCCGGGGTCGGGCCGCCGGGCGTGGCGACACCCGCCGCATCAGCGGCGGTCTGGCTCGGGGTGGGGGTCTCGGGCATGGGTGCGGTCGGTCCGTCGGGTCGGGGCCCAGCAGGAGCGGGGCCCGGTGGATCCTGGTTCTGCGTGCTTCGCGGGCTTGTCTCGGACGGGTTCCTGGGTTCGGACGGCTTCCGGTTCTCGGACGGGCCTTCGGGCGACGGGTGGAGCGGCCGCGTCGCCTCCGACACGGCGGGAGAGCCTACTGGGCGGGTTCTGGGGCGGAGCGCACCTCGGCGCTGATCGACGGGGCCTTCGGTTCGGCGGGCAGGCCGAGGACCCGTTCGCCGATGATGTTGCGCTGCACCTCGCTGGTGCCACCGGCGATCGTGAGCGAGGGCGAGTAGAGGAAGCGCTGCAGCGCGAACGCGGACGCCCCGGCGCCGCGCAGCATGCCCGTCGGGCCTTGCAGCCTGAGGGCGGCGCCGGAGGACCGAGCGACGTGATCGGAGAAGAAGAGCTTCACGACGGAGACCTCCGGGCCCGGCATCTCGCCCTTGCTCAGCGCGGTCTGCAGGCGGAAGCCGAAGAAGCGCAGGATCTGCGAGCGCACGTAGGTGTCCGCGAGCACCTGCCGCACGCACGGGTCGGTGGTGCTGCCGGCGCTGCGCGCGATGCCCAGGAGCGACAGGTGGTCCTCCATCGGGTGCGCGCTGCCGATCATCGCCCGCTCGTTGGTCAGCGTGTGCATCGCCGCCCGCCACCCCTGCCCCACGCCGGCCTCGCCGCCGAGGACGTTCTCGGCGGGGATGCGGACGTCGGTCAGGAACACCTCGCTGAAGTGCGCCTCACCCGTCATCTGACGCAGCGGGCGGATGTCCACCCCCGGCGACGACATGTCGACGAGGAAGTAGGTGATGCCCCGATGCCGGGGCACCTCGGGATCGGTCCGCGCCAGCAGGATCCCCCACTGGCTGTGCTGCGCGCTCGATGTCCACACCTTCTGCCCGTTCACCACCCACTCGTCGCCGTCGCGGACGGCCTTGGTGGCCAGCGACGCCAGGTCGCTGCCCGAGCCCGGTTCGCTGAAGAGCTGGCACCACACCTCGTCGCCGCGCAGCATCGGCTCGATGAAGCGGCGCCGTTGCGCTTCGGTGCCGTGCTCGAGGATCGCGGGCCCGACCATCGTGTGGGCGACCGCGTACGCACCGGCGTGGACACCGAACGCCGACGCCTCCTGCTGGTAGATCAGCTCGTGCAGCGGCGTGCCGCCGCGGCCGCCGTAGGCCGGCGGGTACGTGATGCCGGCCCAGCCGTGCTCGAACAGCGTGCGCTGCCACGCAGCGTTGGCCGCGAACAGCGCCGTGGTGTCGACCTCCGGGTCGAAGAACCCTCCCGAGAAGTCCTCGTCCTCCCCGCGCAGCGGTGCGTGGGCCTCGAGCCAGGTCCGCACCTCGCGGCGGAACGCCGCTTCGGTCGGGGTGTCGTCGAAGTCCACCGCAAAACTGTAACCGGTTCTCGTTTTGTCGGCCGCATCCGCCGGCGGAACCGCCCGCCCGCCCCTCCCCGGGCCGTCGCCCGCCCGCCGCGAGAGGGGTACGATCGTCGCCTCCGAGAGGGGTCCCGGCCACCCGGAGGACCATCGTCGGCCCATCGCAGACTCGACCAAGATTTCGACTGGAGTTCTCGCGACAGGTGCCGATAGGGAACAGATCCGCTGGCGGAAGCCAGGGAAGACCCGGCCGCCTATCGGAGGTAGGAAGTGGGCAAGAACGCCAAACTCGGTATCGCTGCGGGCGTTGCGGTGGTGCTCGCCCTCATCTGTGTGGTGGTGCTCGGGTCGCCGCTCATCGGCGTGGGTGTCTTGATCCTCGGCGGACTCGGCGTTGCCGCGCTGTACCAACGGCTCCCCGAAGACGAAGATCTGGGCTCGGACGACGGCGGAACGACGAAGAAGAAGAAGCAGCTGCAGGGCAAGAAGCGGCTGGATGCCCTCATCGAAGGCGGGACCTCGGACACGAAGACCAAGCCGCGCCCTGCCGCCGCCACGCCTCCGCCCGGCGGCGGCCTCCCGACGTGGAGCGGGCCCGACGTCAGCGCCGGCGACGACATCGAGGTCGTCGACGAGACGCCGGCCGCGGACTGGGACACCTGGGACTCCGAGTGGGCCGGCGAGGCCGACGGCGACACGCTCACCGAGGACGCCGCCAACCCGCTCGACAACCTCGATCAGCTGGACGACATCGACCCCATCGCCGAGGTCGAGCGGCTGGATGCGCTGGACGAGGAGGAGTTCGACGCCCTCGGCGGCCTCGACCTCGAAGAGGACGACGTGGTCGCGCTCGAGACCGGCGACGAGGAGGCCGACGACGAGCCGGCCGCCGCCGACAGCGGCGCCTCGTCAGGCGGGGCGTTCAGCTTCACCTCGGCGCCGATGGTCATCAACGAGGACGTCGAATCGGCGGACGACATCATGGCCGCCAGCCACGCCACCGAGCTCGAGCTCGACGAGGACGCGGCCGACTCCGAGCTGGCCAAGCTGCTCGCCAAGGTCCAGGCGCGACTCGCCGCCTACGAGTAGCCGCGCCCACGCCTCCCGGGCCCGCTGCGGCCCGTGCGATCGCGCGCCGCGTGCACGTGTGACGCGGCCGGCGGCCCGTGATGCGGGCGTCTCCCCCCGGCGTCCTGGCCTCCGCGCCCTGAGCCGTCCGCGTCCTGCAATCCGCGCCCTGCCCTCGGGCGCCCTGACGATCCGCGCCCTGACCCTCGCGTCTGACCCTCGCGTCTGGCCCTCGTGTCTGACCCTCGCGTCCTGCCGTGGCCGCCTTCGGACCAGGTGACGCTGCGTGTCCTACTATCTCGCTCCGTTGCGACACCCGTGGCAGACGGGACCACCCGCGGAACGAACCTCGGGACCACCACGCGACCACCCACGGATCCAAGGGGACGATCGATGGCATCTGCATCCACATCCGCGTTGACGGGTGAGCGCCGACCCGACCACGGAGGGCACCGCTGATGCTCCGACGACAGAGCACGACCGACGCAGCATCGCCGGCCGCGGCCGCGCCTGCCGCCGGCATCGATCCCGTCACCGGGCTCCCGGATCGCAACCACCTGCACGAGCTCGCCATCGAAGCGGTGCACCACAGCCACCCGGAGAGCACGCGAGCCGTCGTCGCGTTCGTGTACATCGGTCTCCTGCGCGACGTGAACGACTCGTACGGCGCCGATGCCGGGGACCGCCTCCTGCGGCTCGTCGGCGAGCGCCTCTCCACGATCGATCTCCCGAACACCCGTGTGATCCGCCACGAGGGGGCGGAGTTCGCCATCGTCTTCGAGGGGATCCTCCACTACGAGATGGCCGAGGAGGTCGCGCGCTTCGTCATCGAGCTGCTGACCCCGGGCTTCGACATCGGCACCGACGTCATCGGCATCACCCCGACGGTCGGTGCCGCGCTCAGCACCGACAACTACGGCTCGATCGACGACTTCATCCGTGACGCGCACCAGGCCCTGGTGCGCGCCCGGGACGAGGGACCCGGCGCCTACGCGCTGCACGACGAGAGCAAGCGCGGCCGCTACGAGACCCGCATCGACGAGTCACGGCTCCGGTCGGCGATGGAGAACGAGGAGTTCATGCTCGTCTACCAGCCGATCGTGCGCGTCGACACCGACCAGGTGATCGGCGTCGAGGCGCTGCTGCGGTGGAAGGCCCCCGGCGCCACGAACACGGGCATGCTGTTCCCCCGCGACTTCATGCCGCTGCTCGAGAAGAGCGGCCTCGGCGTGCGCGTCGGCGAGTGGGTCGTGCACGAGGCCTGCCGGCAGGCGGCGGCGTGGAACGCCCAGTTCCCGGACCGCCCGGCGCTCTTCGTCACCTGCAACATCGGCGCTCGCCAGATGGCGGACACCGGGTTCCGGGACCAGGTCGTCGACGCGATCTCCACCTCCGGCGTCCAGCCGTGGCAGCTCTGCCTCGACATCACCGAGCAGGCGCTGCGCTTCAACCGGAGCTCGGCGTGGGCGGCGCTGCGCGAGCTCAAGGACATGGGCGTCAAGCTCGGCCTCGACGACTTCGGCACCGGGGTCTCGTCCTTCACCTACCTCCGCGAGTTCACGCTCGACCTGCTGCGCGTCGACCGCCTGTTCGTCGAGGGCGTCACGATCTCGAAGGAGGACCGGGCGATCATCAAGCACATCGTCGGCCTCGCGCACGACCTCGGTCTCGTGGCGGTCGCCGAAGGCGTCGAGAACGCCGACCAGGCGGCGACGCTGAAGAAGCTCGGGGTCGACCTCGCCCAGGGCTTCTACTACGGACGCCCGATCTCGGCCCGAGACACCACCTTGCGCCTCGACCCGGAGGCGAAGATCGAGACCGACGGCACGTGGGAGACGAAGGACGTCCTCGACTACGAGGGGTGAGCCTCGCCGCCGGGCGCACGCGCGCGTTTCGTCGACCGGAGGGTCGGGCCCGTAGGTTTGGTGGATGGCCGCTCGGGCTCGTGACGTCGTGATCGTGGGAGGTGGACCGGCCGGTGCCGCCGCCGCGATCACGTTGGCTCGGGCCGGCCGCGACGTCGTCGTGGTCGACAAGGCGGTCTTCCCCCGCGACAAGTTCTGCGGCGACGGGTTGACCACCGGGGCGCTGCGCGTGCTCGAGGACCTGGGGCTCGCGCCGAGCGTCGTGCCGTCATGGGTCGCGGTCGACGACATGGCGCTGCGCACGCCGTCCGGGCGCGAGGTCGTCTTCCCGCTGCCCCGAGGCCGCGGCACCTACGCCGCGGTGGCGCGACGCTTCGAGCTCGACGCCGAGCTCCTGCAGCTCGCGCGCGCGGCGGGCGCCGAGGTGCTCGACGGCCATCGCTGCACGGCGGCGACCCAGGACGCCGACGGGGTGACGATCGAGGTCGACGGCGTCGGCACGATCGCGGCGCCGTTCGTGATCGGCGCGGACGGGATGTGGTCGCCGGTCCGCAAGATGCTGGGGGCGGCCGTGCCCGACTACCTGGGCGACTGGCACGCGTTCCGGCAGTACTTCACGGATGTCGGCCCGCGGGCCCAGCGCGAGCTCTACGTGTCCTTCGAACCCGACTTCCTGCCCGGCTACTTCTGGTCGTTCCCCATCGCCGGCGGCGGGGCCAACGTGGGCTTCGGCATCCGGCGGGACGGATCGTTCAAGGTCGGAGCGATGAAGACGCTGTGGCCCGAGATCCTCGCCCGTCCGCACATCCGCGAGCTGCTCGGCCCCGATGCCCGCCCCGAGAGCCCCCATCGGGCCTGGCCGATCCCCGCGCGCGTGGACGCGGTGGAGCACAGCGCGGGCCGCGCGCTGTTCGTGGGCGACGCCGCGGCGGCGACGGACCCCCTCACCGGCGAGGGCATCGCACAGGCTCTGCACACCGGCATCTGGGCGGCCCAGGCGATCCTCGCCGGCGACGACGCCCGCGACGTGAGGCGCCGGTACGAGCAGGCGGTGCGTGAGGGTCTGGTCGCCGATCACCAGATGGCCGACCTGCTCTCACGGGCGATGAGCCACCGCAAGGGCGTGCGCATCGCGGTGCGCCTCGCCGGCAGCACCGCCTGGACGCGCCGCAACTTCGCGCGCTGGCTCTTCGAGGACTACCCCCGGGCCCTGATCGTCACGCCGCGCCGCTGGCACCGCGGGATGTTCACCGGACCGGGCGCCTACCGATCCCGGGCCTGACGCTGCGCACGACGCCGAGCGTGGCTCCGAGCAGCGAGGAGAATCCGTCCGGCGAGTTGTCCGCGCCGGTCTCTTCTGCTCAGCTGTCGCGATGCTGCGCACTCGCCTGACCGACATGCTCGAAGTCGACCACCCCGTGATGCTCGCGGGCATGGGGGGTGTGTCGTACCACGAGATCGTCGCGGCCGTCTCGAACGCCGGCGGCTTCGGCTGCCTGGGCGCGTCGACCATGGGCCGTGACCGCATGAACAACGAGATCGCGCTGACCCGCGAGCTCACCGACAAGCCCTTCGGGGTCGACCTGCTCACGGCGTCTCCCGGCGACATGGTCGCCCAGGTCGAGGACATCATCCGCGGCGGCGCCCGCGTCTTCGTCGCGGGGCTCGGGGTGCCGCGCGACGCGATCGACCTGTGCCACGAGAACAACGTCCTCGTCATCAACATGTGCGGCAAGGTCCGCCACGCCATCAGCGCCATGGAGGCCGGCTGCGACATCGTGGTGGCCCAGGGCACCGAGGCGGGCGGCCACACCGGGCAGGTGGCCACGTTCCCACTCGTCCCGCAGATCGTCGATGCGGTCGACGGGCGCATCCCGGTCGTCGCCGCCGGCGGCATCAGCGACGGCCGCGGCCTCGCCGCGGCGCTGTCGCTCGGAGCCGAGGGCATCTGGGTCGGCACCCGCTTCATCGCGACGCCCGAGGCGCAGGCCGTCCCCGGCTACAAGGACGCGCTGCTGCGCACGTTCGAGGACGGCACGACCATCTCGCGGGGCTTCACCGGCAAGACGTGCCGGGTCGTGGCCAACGACTACACCCGCTACTGGGAAGAGCACCCCGACGAGCTGCAGCCCTTCCCGCAGCAGTTCATGCGCTCGCTGAACGACGGGGCCAACCACCTGGGCGCCCCTTCCGACACCGACCCCGCGGAGATCGACCCGACGAAGGAGTTCTGGCCGGCCGGCCAGGGCACCGGGGCCATCACCGAGCTGGTGCCCGCCGGCGAGCTCGTGACCCGGTTCGTGGCGGACGCCGAGAAGGCCCTCGACCGCCTCACCGCCATCCGCGCCTGACCCGCGCCCCCGCGCGCCGCCTCAGACGCCGAGCTCCTCCAACAGGCGCAGCCACACCTCGCTGACCGTCGGGAACACGGGGACGGCGTGCCACAAGGTGGACAAGGGCACCTCCGCGACGATCGCGATCGCCGCGGCGTGGACGAGCTCCTGCACGTCCGGCCCGACGAACGTCGCGCCGACGACCACGCGGCGGGCGTCGTCGATCACCAGCACCGCCATGCCCTCGAGGTGCTGGCCGCGCACCGAGGTGCCGGCGACGTGGGCCAGGTCGTACGAGACGACGCGGACCGCGATGCCGCGTTCGCGCGCCTGGGCCTCGGTCAGGCCCGCAGCCGCGACCTGGGGGTCGGTGAACGTCACGCGCGTCACCGCCGCGTCGTCCGCGCGATCGACCGCGTCCTTGCCGAGGATGACGTCGGCGGCGATGCGCGCCTGGTACTTGCCCATGTGCGTCAGCAACGAACGGCCGTTGCAGTCCCCCACGGCGTAGAGCCACCCGCCGGCGACCCCGGTCGCCCGGAGCCGGTCGTCGACGGCGACCGGCGCACCAGGTTCGAGACCGACGGTCTCGAGACCCACGTCGCCGGTGGCCGGCTGCCGGCCCACCGCCACCAGCAGTTCGTCGCCGGTCACGGTGCGGCCACCCTCGACGACGACCGTGACCTCACCGCCCGGCTCGGGTCGACGGACCTCGGTGACCTTCGCGCCCGTGATCACCGTGATGCCCTCGCCTTCGAACGCCTCCCGCACGCGCTCGCCGGCGGCCGGCTCCTCGCGCCCCAGCAGGCGCTCGGAGCCCTCGACCACCGTCACGGCGGAGGCGCCGAGGCGCCGCAGGGCCTGGGCCATCTCGGCCCCGATCGCCCCGCCCCCCAGCACCACGACGCGCGCGGGGACCCGATCGAGGCCGGTCACGTCGCGGTTGTCCCACGGCCGGGCATCGGCCAGCCCCGGGATCGGGGGCATCGCCGCCCGCGTGCCGGTGGCGAGCACGACGGCCGTCGTCGGCTCGAGGGCGCGGCTCGTCCCATCGGCGGCCTCGACCTCGACGCGACGCGGACCCGCCAGCCGGCCGCGGCCCCGCACCAGCTCGACGTGCTTCTCCTCGAGCCACGGGAGCTGACCGTGGTCGTCCCAGTGGCCCACCATCTCGTCGCGGCGAGCGAGGGTCGCCGCGACGTCGACGTTCCCCGTCGTCGCTTCGCGCGCTCCGGGCGTGTGGGCGGCCGCCGCCAGGACGTCGCCCGGCCGGATGAGGACCTTGCTCGGGATGCACCCCCAGTAGGAGCACTCGCCGCCCACCAGCTCGGCCTCGACGATCGCCACGCGCAGGCCCCCGTCGGCGGCGCGCCCGGCGACGTTCTCGCCCGCCGGGCCGGCGCCGATCACGACCACGTCGAGCTGTTCCATCCGGCGGCGCCTCCTCGTGGGGTCGGGTCCGGCGCGCCGCGGAGCAGCCCATCCGGTGCCGCTCTGTCTACCCGACCACCGCCGTCGGAATCGCGCGCGCGACCACATCCGCGCCTTCGACGGCGGCCGGACGTGCGTACGGCGGCCACGTGGGCACCCAGCACCGCACCGCGCCCTGGTAGTGGCGGTAGGGGTCTCCGAACTGCGCCACGAGGAAGTCCTCCTCGGAGGGTCGGATGAAGCGGTTCCAGACGAGCGCACCGGCCGGCGGGATCAGCGCCGCGGTCGGGGAGCCCAGTGCGAGCGCGATGCCAGCGCTCTGCGCGATGGCCGAGATGGCCATGGGGTTGCGCACGATGCGGTACGGCCCCACCACGACCAGGTCGCGCGCGGCGTCGAACGGTATCGGGGTGCCGTGCCCCGCGTCCGCCATGCAGTACGCCGCGTGCAGCCCGAGGGCGCTGCCGAGCGCGAACAGTGCGGCGCCGGCCGGGACCCGGGCCGACCCCCGGAGGCGGGGCAGCCCCAGGCGGCGATCGACCTGCACGGCGGCGGCCGGCAGCAGGCCGAGGGCGAAGCCCCACACCGCGACGATCTGGACGCCCGTCTTCACGGCCAGGCGCCGGCGGCTGGCCGGTCGCGCCACGCGGTAGCGGGCCACGGCCGCGGCGCGCAGGCGTGCCTCGAGGCTCATCGCCGCTCCTCGCCCCCGGGGCCGGGACGCAGGTCCCAGGCGATGCCCGTCGTGATCGCGCTGGCGAGCGCCATGGGCGCGACGCCGGCGATCCCCGAGCCCTCCTGCACGACCCAGCTCACGAGGTAGAGGGTGGCGTACACGACGGCGCCCGCGGTGAACGCCACGAGGAAGGGCGCGCACCGCCACGCCCGCGCGATCGCCACGGCACTCGACGCCGAGCCGCCGATGAACACCAGGAGATCGGCGAGGAGGAACGCATCGAGCGTGCTGCGCCGGACGGTGTCGAGCTCGAACCACGAGCGCACCGTGGGCGAGACGCGCATCGAGAGCCACCACACCGCGCCGAGGACGGCCTGGGCGGCCAGGTACGCCACCGCGAGCCGGCGGTCGACGCGGGGAGCGACAGGGGTGTGCGGCGCGACGCGCACGGTCAGAGCCGGCGCTTGTTCTTCATCCACTGCTCGCGATCGGTGAACCGATCGGCGGCGGCGTCCGCGCGGGCGACGTCGTCGTCGACCACGCGGTCGGCCGAGTCCCCGGTGGCGCTCGTCGCGCGCCGAGGGGGCGGGGTGCGCGGGGTGCGCCCCTCCTCGTCGCGAGGCAGGCGGGTGCGGTTCGGGCGCGAGGTCCGCAGGCGCAGGCTGCGGTCGGCGTCGTAGAGCGCGCGCTCGTCGGCGTTGCCGAGCACCTCCCAGGCCTCGGCGATCTGCGCGAAGACCTCGGGGTCACCCCCGTGGTCGGGATGCGCCTCGCGCACCTTGACCCGATAGGCAGCCCGGATCGTGGTGCGCGACGCGTCGCTGGAGACGCCGAGCAGCGCGTAGTAGTTGATGTCCGTGAAGCGGCGGATGGCCACGAGTGCACCCCTCACGATCCCCGTGATCGTGCCCGTCAGTCTCCCCCAGCTTGGCAGCCCGAGGTGAGCGGGGGCGTCATGTCCCCGCCCCGTCTCCATCGGCGCCGATCCTCACGGTTCCAGGGATCCGACGCGAGCGCAGCTCGTCGCCGGCGGACCTCAGCTCGCCCAGGCCTTGACCTTCTCGATCAGCTCTGTCGGCTTCGGATCGATCGGGATGATGTTGAGCACCGTGACGCCGCTCTCCGCGAACGCCGCGATGCGCTCCTTCACGTAGCCCTCGGGGCCCACGAGGTTCGTCAGCTCGAGGAACTCGCGCGGCACCCGCGCCGCGGCCTCGTCCTTCTTGCCGTCGAGGTAGAGGTCCTGGATCTCCTTGGCCTCCTCCTCGTAGCCGTAGCGGCAGGCGAGCTGGTTGTAGAAGTTGCGATCGCGGGCCCCCATGCCCCCGATGTAGAGGGCGGCCATGCCGCGACCGAAGTCGAGGATCGGCCCGGGATCGTCGGTGATCGACACCACGCCGCCGGCGACGACCTCGAGCGGCGGCAGGTCGGACGAGCGCTTGGCGAAGCCGGCGTCGAGGTCGGCGCCCCACACGTCCTTGGCCCGCTCGGGCAGGTAGAAGATCGGCAGCCAACCGTGGGCGAGCTCGGCGGTCATCTGCACGTTCTTCTCACCCAGCGACGCCACGTAGATCGGGATGTCGCTGCGGCCGAGGTGCGGGATGATCTTCAACGGCTTGCCGAGCCCCGTGCCCTTCTCCGGTGGGAGGGGCATCGTGTAGTACTTGCCTTCGTGCGTGACGGGCCCCTCGCGGCGCCAGATCTCGCGGCAGATCTCGATGATCTCCCGGGTGCGGCCGATGGGGGCGTCGTAGGGCAGGCCGTGCCACCCCTCGATCACCTGCGGGCCCGAAGCGCCGAGGCCGAGGATGCAGCGCCCGTCGGACATCGCGTCGATGCCCGCGGCGGTCTGCGCGATGAGCGCCGGGGTCCGCGTGTAGATCGGCAGGATCGCCGAGCCGATCTGCACCGTTTCGGTGGTGGCGGCGAGGTAACCCATGAAGCTGGGGGCATCGAACCCGTAGGCCTCGGCGATCCACGCGATGTCGAGGCCGGCCTTCTCGTAGTCGGCGACCTGCTGGGCGGACTGCTTGAACCCGCCCGAGTACGGCACCTGCATCCCGATCTTCATTGCTTCCCCCTGGCGACCCCGGGTGGGGCATCGATGTTCGCCGTCCCGCAACGAGATCGGCGTCGTGGCCCAAAGCTATCGCTGGCGCGGCAGGGCCCGGGCATCCCCGCGGCGAGGAATCCGTCACGCGACGGATCGTCCCGAATGGTCAAGTTCGTCCGCGGGCGGGCTCAGTGGTGGCGGGGTCCCGCCGCGACCACGACGGTCTCGGCGTTGCGGGCCTCGCGCTCGGCTCGCAGCGTCGCAGCGCGCTCGTCGCGGAGGCGCTGGGCCCACTCGTCCACGGTCACGAGCGCGTTGCCGTCGACGTTGGCCAGCTCGCGGCCGTTCTCGAAGGCGACGTGGTAGCGGAACCAGGTGACGCCGGCCTCGTAGTACACCTTGCCCTTCGTGCCGACCGGGACCCCGGGCAGCTCGGTCACCGCGACGACCTTCTGCCGGCGCTTGAACTTGGGGACCCGGTTGATGTCGACGGCCATCCCGACATTCTGACTAGGCGGCGGGGCTCCCCGCCAAACGGCGCGCCTCCGACCAGGTCTTGCCGGCCTCGACGTCGAGGTCGTGGGGCAGGTCGAGGACGCGCTCGGCGATGATGTTGCGCTGCACGTCGCCGGTGCCACCGCCGATGGTCAGCGCCTGCGCGAACAGGTAGCCGTAGTGCCAGATGCCCGGATCGGCCCAGCGCCCCTCGCCCCCGAGCAAGAGCGACTCCTCGCTGTCGGACAGCCCGCCGGCGAGCATGCCCGCACTGCCGCACAGGTCCTTGTACAGCGCCATGATGTGCTGCCCGTGCTCGTCGGCCAGCACCTTGCGCACCGAGGCCTCGGGGCCGGGAGCCTGGCCCTTGATGGCGGCGGTGACCGTGCGGAGGCGGATGAGGCGCAGCACCTCGGACTCGATGAACAGGGCGGCTGCGCGCTGGCGCAGCAGCGGATCGTCGATCCCGCCGCCTTGGCGGATCAGGTCGAAGAGGTCGCTGGCGCTCGGGCCCTGGCCCCACAGCGCGCCGCCCCCCGAGAGCGACACCCGCTCGTTGCCGAGCGTGACCTTGGCGAGGGTCCAGCCTTCGTTGACCTCGCCGACGAGGTTCTCCGCGGGGAGCCGGACGTCGGTCAGGAAGACCTCGTTGAACGTGTGCCCCCCGGTCATCTCGATGATCGGACGGATCTCGACCCCGGGGGCGTCCATCGGGCAGATGAAGTACGAGATGCCCTTGTGCTTGGCGGCGTCGGGGTTCGTGCGGGCGATGAGGATGCCGAACTTCGAGAACTGCGCGAGCGACGTCCAGATCTTCTGTCCGTTGATGACCCACTCGTCGCCGTCCTGCTCGGCGCGCGTCCCGAGGTTGGCGAGGTCGCTCCCGGCGTCGGGCTCGCTGAACAGCTGGCACCAGATCCCGTCGCCCGCGA
>CAYUOL010000101.1:0-2728 GCA_964446345.1 uncultured Iamiaceae bacterium
TCGGCTACTACGTGGGCATCGGCTCGCGTGACGAGCCGGCCGAGCTCGCGGGCGCATCGCACTTCCTCGAGCACCTGCTGTTCAAGGGGACCGAAGAGCGCAGCGCGCGCAGCATCTCGATGGCCGTCGACGCGGTCGGCGGCGAGATGAACGCGTTCACGACGCGCGAGCACACGGCCTACTACACGCGGCTCCCGGCGGCGCAGATCGACTTCGGGCTCGACCTGCTCGGCGACGTCGTCGCGCGGCCGGCGTTCCGCCCGCACGAGATCGACGCCGAGCGCGAGGTCATCCTCGAAGAGCTCTTGATGGCCGAGGACACGCCGGACGACCTGCTGCACATGGAGCTGCTCGAAGCGGTGTTCCCCGGCCACGCGCTCGGACGGGAGACGCTGGGTGATCGCGACACGATCGAGGCGCTCGGGCGGGACGAGATCGCGGGCTTCCACCGCGAGCACTACCAGGCCGCCAACCTCATCGTGGCGGCGGCGGGCGATCTGCAGCACGACGACGTCGTGGCGCGGGTCGTCGACTCGCTGGGCGACCTCGGTCACGGGACCAAGCCGGAGCGCACACCGCCCACCGCCGGCCTCGAGCCCCTGGTGGTGGTGGAGCGCCCGAACGAGCAGGTGCACGTCTCGTACGCGTGGCACGGCCTCGCGCAGGACGACCCGGATCGCTACGCCTTCTACGTCGCCAACCACGTGCTCGGCGGCGGCATGTCGAGCCGGCTGTTCCAGGAGATCCGCGAAGAGCGCGGCCTCGCGTACTCCGTCTACTCGTCCATGTCGTCCTACAGCGACACGGGGCTGGTCACGATCTACGCAGGAACGGCACCCAAGCACCTCGCCGAGGTCACCGAGGTGCTCGACGACACGCTCGACGAGCTGCTGGCCGAGGGGATCACCGACGAGGAGCATCGGGTGGCGCTCGGGTACCTCGAGGGATCGATGCTGCTCGGGCTGGAGGACAGCGGCAGCCGCATGGGCCGCATCGGCGGCTCGATGCTGGTGCGCGGCGAGATCACCTCGATCGCCGACCACCTCGATCGCATCCGGGCCGTGACGCCGGACGAGGTGATGGCGATCATGAAGCGCGTCTTCCTGGCACCCCGCACGGTGGCGGCGGTCGGGCCCTTCTCGGCCGACGAGCCCGCGCTCGCCGCGGCGGTCAGTCGCGTGCGGGGCTGAGGGCTTCCGGCACGAGCGACTCGTCGAACCCGTCGCCGTCGCGCTCGGTGCCCGCGAGGATCAGCAGCACGGTGCCCGCGCACCCGACGATGCCGGCGGCGAGGAGGAGCAGACCGGGCAGCGGAGCGGTCCACAGGGGCTGGGTCCAGAACCACACGGGTCCGCTGTAGCCCACGGCGTAGCGGCGCATGAACTGCCAGAGGGCGGCGACCTGGACGCCGATGACGACGAGGGCGAAGGCGGCCCGGAGCCGACGCTGGCCGAGGTGCAAGAGGTCGCCCCGCTCGCCGGCGGCGAACGCGAGCACGAGGGGGATGCCGACCGTCAGCGGCAAGGAGTACTTCGCCGACCAGTTGGGCCCGATCGATCGCGCCATGCTCACGTCGAACCCGATCTGCAGCGCGAGCGCCGCGACGACGAGCGCCACGGCCCAGAGCAGGAGCTTGAGGCGACCGAACAGCAGCGCGAGCGCTCCGAGGACGCCGAGCAACGTGGCCCACGCCACCTGCATCGCGGCCGGTGCGCTGTAGTCGGGGGTGCCGAACGCCCCGACCATGACGGCGAACTGCTCGCCGATCTTGCCGATCGCCAAGCGCACCACGTCCCAGGTGTCCATGGACTCGGGCAGGGCGGCGCCGACGAGCACGGGCTTCTTCCAGACGTACCAGACGACCGTGAAGGTCACTGCTCCGGCGATGACGGCTGCGGCCACCTGGAACCGCCGGTGCCGTAGCAGCGCCAGGCTCGGCCGCCAGCCCGCGACGACGACGCCGCTGAGCAAGATGGCGGCGAGCATCCCCGGGGACGCCGGGCGCATGACCGCGAGCACGGCCGCGGTGACCGCGAGGCGGGTGGCGACGCGCCGGTCGGGCAGCTTCCCCCGCCGGGCCTCGCACGCGACGAGCAGCACCGTGGCCCAGCATGCGAGCGCGGCCGTGATCTCGAGGTTGTTCGGCGTGACCTGGGCCGAGGTCGCGATGACGGTGGGCGTCATGGCGACGAGCAGGCCGAGCGCGGCGACCCGAGCGCCCGGGGAGCGCCGCACGCTGAGCAACGCCGAGGCGAGCATCATCGCCGACAGCAGCACGGACACGAGCCGCATGACATGGTTCGCCTGGGCGCCCAACGACACCGGCAGGGCGGGCACGCCCACCGCGAGGTAGTAGAGGGGCTGGTACTTGTTGTCGGGGTACCAGAAGTCCTGGATCGGTTCGGGATCGCCCGTGTACTCGAAGCACGTCGGGACCACCTCGGGCTGCCCCCGGAAGCACTCCGCGCCGCCGCCGGACAGCCACTGGCGCATCTGGTACTTCGCCATCTCCGGCCCGTAGACGGGGATGACCTCGATCGGGCTCGGATGGGGCTCCCCGGTCAGCTGCCCGCGGGCGACCGTCGTGCCCTTCACGACGTGCATGATCTCGTCGCCACCGGCCAGCGGCGGCGAACCGAGCGCATAGGCGCCGCCCCACAACGTGATGAGCAGGACGACGGCGAACCACAGCTGCCGATCCGACACCCTCGACCACGACCACGACCAC
>CAYUOL010000101.1:2828-18244 GCA_964446345.1 uncultured Iamiaceae bacterium
GACGACGGCGAACCACAGCTGCCGATCCGACACCCTCGACCACGACCACGACCACAACCCCGCAGACCGCACCTCGCGAGCATCGCACACGCCCTCCGAGCGGTGGCAGCACGCGCCGCTCGCCTCGCCGCGTGACGCTCCCGGGGCGCGGCCATGACGTTCGCCTGGCGTTTTCGGAGCGGGGAACGCCCTCCATTAGGCTTTCCCGACGCTCGCCCGGGGTCCCGACGGCGAACCAACGTGAGGATGCCATGCCGACCGAAGACGACCTGCCTGCCGCCGATCTGCTCGCGGATCAGCACGCGTCGGCAGACGTGCGGCCGGTCGTCATCGGGGCCGGGCCGGCCGGCTTGACCGCGGCGTTCCAGTTCCACAAGTACGACGTGGCGTCGACGATCATCGAAGCCGACGACATGGTCGGCGGCATCTCGCGCACGGCGCAGCGTGACGGCTGGCGCTTCGACATCGGCGGGCACCGCTTCTTCACCAAGGTGCAGGCCGTCGAGGACCTGTGGCACGAGATCCTGCCCGACGAGGACTTCCTCATGCGGCCGCGCAAGAGCCGCATCTACTACAACGGCAAGTACATCGACTACCCGCTGTCGCCACTGAACGCGCTGAAGAACGTGGGCTTCGTCGAAGCGGTCATGATCGTCTGCTCGTACCTCTGGGCGCGGGTGCGGCCGCCCAAGGACCAGACGAACTACGAAGGCTGGCTCGTCGCCCGCTTCGGCTGGCGCCTCTACCGGCTGTTCTTCAAGACCTACACCGAGAAGCTGTGGGGCGTGCCCGTCAGCGAGATGCCCGCCGACTGGGCGGCGCAGCGCGTCAAGGGGCTGTCGCTCGGCAACGCGATCGTCAACGCGCTCCTGCCCAAGCGGAACCAGAAGGACCTCACCTCGCTCATCGAGGAGTTCCAGTACCCCAAGTACGGGCCCGGCATGATGTGGGAGGTGTGCCGGGACAAGGTCGTGGCGCAGGGCTCCGAGATCCTGATGGAGACCACGGTCACGAAGGTGCACCACGCGGACGGGCGCGCCATGAGCGTCGTCGCCGAGCGCGCCGACGGCACGTCGGTCGAGGTGCCGTGCACCGAGGTCATCTCGTCGATGCCGATCTCCCAGCTGCTCGACGCCATGGACCCGCCCGTGCCGGCCGACGTGCGCGCGGCGGCCGACGACCTGCGGTACCGCGACTACATGATCGTCGCCCTCGTGATCCCCGAGGAGCTCGTCGAGTTCGACGACAACTGGATCTACATCCACGATCCGCACGTCCGCACGATGCGCATCCAGAACTTCGGGTCGTGGTCGCCCTACCTGGTCAAGCCCGGCCGCAACACCCTGGGCCTCGAGTACACGGTCTGGGAGGGCGATGACGAGTGGAGCTCGCCCGACGAGGTGCTCATCGAGCGCGCCAAGCGCGAGCTCGAGGCGCTCGACCTGGTCAAGGCCGGTGCCATCGAGGCCGGCTACGTCGTCCGGCAGGCCAAGGCCTACCCGATCTACGACGACCGATACGCCAAGAACGTCGACGTGCTGCGGGGCTGGCTCGGCGAGCACGCCTCCAACGTGCATCCCGTCGGGCGCAACGGCATGTTCCGCTACAACAACCAGGACCACTCGATGTTCACGGCGATGCTGACGGTCGAGAACGTGATGACGGGCTCCACGCACGACGTGTGGGAGGTCAACGTCGAGGAGGAGTACCACGAGCAGACGTCCACCTCGGTGCCGCCCGTGCGCGCGGCAGGGGCGCACGGCACGGGTCGCGACGCACCCGTCATCCGGCGCGAGGTCATCGAAGCGCACAAGCCGGTGACGACGTCGCCTGGTTCGGGCCCGTCGACCGACGCCGCTGCCGGCGTGGAGGACGGAACCGACGATCGGCCCGCCACCAAGTCGTTGCCCGCGAGCTGACCCGCGCCGTCGTGACCGCTCGTTCGTCCGTCGCTGCCGATCCGTCGCCTCCGCCGGCCGCGGCACCCACGACCGCCCGCCGCTCGTGGTCGAACAAGGCGGTGTGGGGCGTCGCCTTCGTGCTCGTCAGCTTCCTCGGCGCCCTCTGGGTGTTCATGAGCCCGATGATGGCCAGCCCCGACGAACCGTCGCAGACGGTCAAGAGCGTCGCCGTCGTGCGGGGACAGCTCGACGGCACCGAGCAGGTGATCCAGCAGACGGACGAGAAGGTGCTCAACGTCGTGATCTCGCGCGTCGAGGTGCCGGCGAGCTACACGCTGCTCGACCAGGGCCGGGTGTGCTTCACCTACAAGCCACTCGTCCCGGCCGACTGCGCCGACCCGATCAGCGCGGACACCTCCACGGCGACGGGGGCCACCTACGTGGGGCGCTACCCGCCCGTGTACTACGCGGCGGTGGGCTGGCCGTCGCTGCTCTTCCCGCCGGGGATGGCGTTGCGGGCCATGCGCCTCGCCAGCGTGCTGCTGTGCGCGGCGTTCATCGCGACGGCGGTCGTGGCGGCGCGGCAGCTCGATCGTCGTGGCTTGGTCGTGGTCGGGCTCGTCGCGTGCATCACGCCGCAGGTCGTCTTCTTCGCGTCCTCCATCAACCCGAGCGGTCTCGAGATGGCCGCCGGCATCGCGCTGTGGGTGACGGCGATGGCGCTCGTGCGAGGCAGCGGCGCACCCGACCGGGGCACCGTCGCCCGCTTCGCGGTGACCGCCGTGGTCTTCTCGTGGAGCCGCCCGTTGTCGTTCGTGTTCCTCGTCGCCATCCTCGTCGCGGTCTGGTTCTGCTTCGGCTCGCGCACTCGGGCGCGCCAGCTGCTGTCGGGCACCGCCTCGCGGGTCGGTCTGCTCGTGGTGGCGATCGGGTGGCTGGGCTCGACGGCATGGGCCCTGTCCATGAAGTCGTACTCCGCAGCGGCGGGCTTCCCGCTGACATCGGCGACGAACAGCGAGCTGCTGCGGAGCTCCATCGACATGCTGCCCTACCGCGGCCGCCAGCTCGTCGGCACGTTCGGCTGGCTGGACACCGAGCTCACCCCCTGGGCGATCCTGCTCTGGTACCTCGGCGTCGTGGCGATCATCCTGCTCGGCCTCGCCTTCGGGCGGTGGCGCGAGCGCGTCGGCATCGTGCTCGCGTTCGTGGGCACCCTCGTGCTGACCCTCGGCTCCGAGGTCGTCGGGGCCCGCCTCGTCGGCATGAGCTGGCAGGGCCGCTACTCGTTCGCCCTGATCGTGGGGGTGCCCCTCCTGGCCGCCGTGGCGGCGGACGCGTCCGGACGGGTCCCGGTGCGCTTCACACGCTGGTTCGGCGTGGGCGTCATCGCCGGGGCCGGGGTGGTCCAGCTCGTGGCGGCGTTCACCCAGGTGCGGCGCTACGCCGTCGGCATCGATCACCCGCTGCTGTCGTACCTCGGGGAGTCGAAGTGGGTGCCGATCGGCAACCACCTGTGGTTGTTCCTCGGCACCTGGCTCGCCGTCGCGGCCTACTGCGTGGGCTGGTTGCTGCTGCTGCGCACGCGCACCTCGCCGTCCGTCGACGCCGCGCCCCCCGACGCTCGAGCGTTGCCCGCATGACCGCTGCCGCGCGGCGCCGAACGGCCGTCGCCACCGATCCGGAGCCGGCCCGGGAACAGACCGCGGCCGGTGCCGAGGACCCGGTCCGCTGGGTCACGAGCCGGCCGCTCGAGATCGCCATCGGCGTCGCGCTCTTCGCCGCCGCCGTGCTCCTCCCGCTGCTCAAGCAGACCGGGGTGCACACCTGGGACACCATCTGGGCCGAGGACGGCCCGATCTACGTCGACGACGTCACCAAGGACGGTGGGTTCGCCGTGCTGTTCCGCGGCTACGCCGGCTACCTGCAGCTGTCGTCGCGCGTGCTCGCGCTGCCCACCGCGATCGTCCCCGCTCGTTCGCTGGCGCTGTACCTGGTCGGCTCGGCCGCCCTCGTGAGCGCGTTGCTCGCCCTGTTCGTGTACTACGCCGCCGGTTCGTGGGTCGCCTCGCGGCCGGTCCGCATCGCGCTGGCCTCGCTCGTCGTGCTCCAGCCGGCGTTGGGCTACGAGAACATCGGCAGCATCACGAACACCATCTGGACGTTCGCCGCCGTCCTGCCGTGGGCG
Organism: uncultured Iamiaceae bacterium; assembly: GCA_964446345.1. Lineage (GTDB taxonomy): Bacteria > Actinomycetota > Acidimicrobiia > Acidimicrobiales > Acidimicrobilacustridaceae > CAYUOL01. Next base: position 6,915 of record CAYUOL010000101.1, read on the forward strand.
CTGGTGAGCACGGCGGAGCGCAAGACCGACGTGGCCCTGCGCGGCGGTGTCGCCTTCGTCGCCGTCGGATCGACGGCGCTGGGGTTGTTCTTCCTGCCACTGGGGCTGATCGCCGCGCTGTACCGGCGCACGCTCGCGGCCTGGACCGTGTTCGGCATCTACGCGGCGGGGTGCGCGCTGCAGCTGGGCGTCATGACCCACACCAAGGACCAGCCGCGGCCGCCCATCGTGAACTCGCCGCGCGAGCTCGGCAACCTCATCGGGCTCAAGGTGTACGGCATGTTCCTGGTCGGCGCCAAGGGCGTCGCGTCGCTGTGGATCGACCACGGTCGCCTGTTCGCCATCGGTGCGGTGGTGGTGGTGCTCGTGCTGCTGCTCGTGTGCCTGCCGGGAGTCGACCGCGCCCACCAGGGTCTGGCGATCCTCTTCGTCGGCTGCGCCATGCTGCTGTACGCGGCGCCGCTGTGGGCCCGCGGCACGGCGAACGCGAACCTGGTCGCGGGCGTCTGGACCCAGGACGGCTCGCGCTACTCCGTGATCCCGACCGTGCTGCTCGGCAGCGCCTTCGCCGTGCTGGTCGCTCCCGTGGGGCGGGGCTACGCGCGCGCGGTCGCCCGCTGGGCCCGACCGATCTTCATCGCGCAGATCGCCCTCGTGGCGCTGCTCAACTTCTCGATCGAGAACCCGCGCAGCGAGGGACCCGTGTGGACCGAATCGGTGGCCGCGACGGCCGCCGAGAAGTGCGTCGGCGTCCCGCCCGACACGCTCGTGGGCGTGCCGATCACCCCGCTCGCCTGGGGCGTGCAGCTGCCGTGCTCGAAGGTGCGGGGCTGAACCGGCGCGCCCGTCGCTGTTCCGATCTCGGCTTCGGCCGTCGGACTCAGGCCTGGGGCTCGGCGGGGCCCGGCGCACCATCGCGGTCGGGCCCGGTGCCGAGGTCGAGCCCGAAGGCGAAGAAGTACCAGTGCAGGTAGCGAGGGATCCACTTCATGAGCTTGAAGTTGCTCACGCCGAAGCTGCGATCGAGCCAGATGGTCGGGATCTCGGCCACGGGCTCCTTGGCCCGGCGGGCCTTGGCGACGAGCTCGAGACCCACCTCGAAGCCGGACTCGCTCTCGATGCCGACCTCCTTGATGAACGCTCGGTCGTACGCCTTGAACGAGTTCGTGGCGTCGTGCGTGCCGACGCGGCCGAACCAGTAGAGGCTCTTGCCCGCCAGGCGCGACAGGGTCCGCTTCACCAGCGGGCCGCCGATCTGCTGCCCGCCCCGCATGTACCGGCTCGCGGCGGCCACCACGACACCTCGCTCCACGAGCCTCGTGAGCGTGTCGATCTGCATCGGGTCGTCGCATCCGTCGGCCATCGTGATCACGACCACATCGGCACTGGCGTGGTCGATGCCGTAGCGGATCGCCCACGCCGGGCCCCGTGCGTAGGTGTTGAGCGTCGGCTTCACGCGGTCGTCGCGGGCGGCGTACTCCTCGACGAAGGGCGCCGTGGTGTCGTCCGGGGCGTCGTAGACCACCAGGACCTCGCACGGCAGGGTGACCGCTTCGAGGATGCGATCGAGGCAGGTGACGATCACGTCGCCCTCGTTGTACGCCGTGACGATGATGCTGACGCGGGGATCCACAGCGGACAAGGTAATCGGCGTCCACGCCTGCCCCGTGCACGACGCCGACGCCGCGTCGGGTGCCTCGCTTCATGGCAGCGGCATCGGGGGCGTGTCCCGGGCGTTTGTCGCCGGTGACGGGTACTCCTAGGCTCGCGGGCATGTCCCCGAGCTCAGCAGGTCTGCGCGTCGGCGTGTTCGGCGCTGGTGGCCGCATGGGTGCCACCGTCTGTCGGGCGGTGGCCGACGATCCCGATCTCGAGCTCGTGGCGGCGGTGGATCCGCACCACGCCGGGCTCGACCTGCGGCAGGTCACCGGCGTCGATCTCCCGCTGCAGCTGGCGGCCTCCGGCGAGGCCTTCGTCGAGGCCGACGTCCAGGTGGCGGTCGACTTCACCCAGGTCAGCGCCGGCCGCGAGAACCTCTACTGGTTGGCCCGGCACGGCATCCACGCCGTGGTCGGCACCACCGGCTTCAGCGAGGCCGACTACGACGGGTTCCGGCAGAAGTTCACGACGAGCAACTGCGTCATCGCCCCGAACTTCGCGATCGGCGCCATCTTGATGATGCGCTTCGCCGAGCTGGCTGCGCCCTACTTCGAGACCGCCGAGATCATCGAGCTGCACCACGACAAGAAGATCGACGCGCCTTCGGGCACCGCGATGCTGACGGCCGAGCGGATGGCGGCGGCGTCACCGGACTGGGCGGACGACCCGACGACCGACGTGGTCGTGAGCGGCGCTCGCGGCGGAACGGGCCCGACGGGCATCCGGATGCACTCGGTGCGCATGCGCGGCATGGTGGCGCACCAGGAGGTCATGCTCGGCACCGCCGGGCAGACGCTGACGATCCGCCACGACAGCTACGACCGGTCGTCGTTCATGCCGGGCGTCGTCCTCGCCGTCAAGGCCGTCGCCGACCGCCCCGGCGTGACCATCGGCCTCGACGCCCTCCTCGATCTCTAGCCGAGCTTCGCTCCGGAACTGCGTCGGGCGCCTGCGGCGCTCGCACCTGGCTCCGTCCGATCGTCTCCTCGCTTCGTTCGTCGTGCAGCTCGACGTCAGCGAACCGGCCGAGGACGACGCCAGGTGATCTCCAGGTGGGTGTTGTTGAAGTCGGGGTCGTCGAGGTGGCCTCGGTGCCGGAAGGTGAGCTGGCCGAGCGTCTCCCCGAGGTCCATGACCGAGTCGTCGGGGATCACGAGGCCGCGCACCTGTTGTTCGATGAGGACGCTCAGCAGCCGCGACGCGGTGTCGACGTCGTCGGGGCCCACGCCGGCCAGGCTCAGATCCGGACGACCGAAGACCCGGAGCCCGCGGGTGTGCAGCCACAGCTGGCCGTCGTCCGTGCGCTCGTCGTCGTCGCTCGAGAGCAGCACGACCCAGTCCTTCGCGTCCGGGACGTCCGGAGCGAAGACGCGCTCGTGCCAGGCGTTCGGGGAGAAGAAGCCGAACGACTGCAGGTTGTAGACCGCCACCGCGCCGACATCGAGGGCGGCGGTGGCGATGCCGATCGTGGCGCGCAGGTAGTGCAGGTCGGGAGGATCGGGGATCGATCCCGCCAAGACGAGGCAGTGCTCGGTCGCCGCCGCGCGGTCGACGAGCTCGGGTTGGTCCTCGCGGAGCAGGTCGCCCATCGGCGGCTCGAGGAACGCCTCGACGGCGCCCGGACCCTGCACCAGCAGCTCGAGGGTCTCGGGCACCTCCTCGACGCGGTGCCGCTCGGCGGAGACCTCGAGGCGGTCGAGGTCGGGACCGAACAGCACGAGGTACACGAAGGCGTCGCCCCCACCGGGCTCGTGCAGCGGGCGCTGCCACGCATCGGCCGGCTCGATCGCCTCGTCAGCGCTCCCCGCGGCGTCGTCGGTTCCGTTCATGCGTCGGCCGGGTTCGTTCTCGTGGTTCCTCTGCTCATCCGCCAGACCCTATTGCGACCGTCACGAGCGCTCGTCGTCGGCGGGATCGGTCGCCGCCGTGCCCCGTGAGGCGGGCCGCTCGAGCTCGTCCTCGAGCTCGAGCAGCTGCTGGATCTCCGTCGATCCGGTGCGGCTCTCCCGCCACACCGTGAAGGCCACGCTCGCGATGCTGATCGCCAACAGGTACGGCTGGTAGCGGCGGATGAAGCCGAGCACGGCGTCGATCGGCCCCGAGAAGATGTCGCCGAGCCAGGCCAGCAGGATCAGCCGCCCGATCGTGCCGATGACGTTCAACGCCCAGAAGTACCGGGGGCGCATGCGGGCGGCGCCGGCGAGGAGGCACACGGGGTTGTTCGGGATCGTGAGCACGAGCACGTAGCCGTACTTCCCGAACAAGCTCTCCAGCTGGCGCATGTAGCGACCGACGTTCGCGGTGCGCTGCTCCATCCAGACGATGGCCCGGTCGCTGTAGTACCACCCCAGCAGGAAGAAGAAGATGTCGGGCAGCAGCAGCCGGACGAACCCGATGGAGTAGTACGCCGCCGGGCTGATCTGGTTCACCACCAGGATGAGGTTGCGGTTCAGCGCGCTGAGGGCGATGAGCAGCGTGGGGTTCTCGTTGACGAGCTTCGGTGCCGACGCGTTGCCGATGTAGTTGGCGATGACCAGGACGATGATCGGCGTGACGAGCAGCGTGAGCTGCCACGACTTGAGCACCGGGCCTCGTGCGCCGGCGCCGCCGTCGTGTGCCGGGTCGTGCGCCGGCGCCTCGGCGGGATCGCCGGGTTCGTCGGGGGGCTCAGCGGCAGGCGTGGCGTCGGCGGACAAGTCGTCCACCGTAGACGGCGCGGGACGGGCCCGATCTGCACGGCCCGGTCGGAGGTGCGGCATCGGGCGGGCCATCCGTCCGGGACCGTGCCTCCGCGCCGCGGTCGGAGGAGGTCGTCGGAGGAGATGGGCGGACGGGTCGGTAGCCTCGCCGCCGTGGATCGCGACCGAGCCCGTGCCCTGGCCGCCGATGCGCGGGTGGCCCGACTGGCGACGCAGACGCGCACCGGTCGCATCGACCTCGTGCCCATGACGTTCGCGATCGACGACGACCGGCTCGTGACCGCCATCGATCACAAGCCGAAGACGACGACCGCACTGAAGCGCCTCGAGAACATCCGCGCGAGCCCCGAGGTGTCCGTCATCATCGACGAGTACGACGACACCGACTGGGACCAGCTGTGGTGGGTGCGCCTGCGCGGGGTGGCCCGCATCATCGAACCCGGCGCGCCCGACACCCAACCCCTGCACCGCGCCGCCATCGCGTCCCTCGTCGCCAAGTACCCGCAGTACGTCGAGCAGCCGCCGGGTGGTCCCGTCATCCTGGTCGAGCTCGTGCGCTGGCAGTGGTGGTCGGCCCGCGCCACCCCCTGACGCGCCGCGGATCCCCTGACGCTCTGCAGGCGAAAGACGTTCAGCGGTACCAGGGGAGCGCGTTCGTCTGCTGGGCCCGCTCGACGGGCTCGCGGACCGTGGCGATGAGATGGTCGACGACGCCGAGCCACGCGGTGAGGAAGACGAGCCCGAGTGCCGGGCGCAGATCGTGGTGGGCCTCTTCGTGGTGCAGCAGCGCCGTCGCGACCACGGCGTCGATCTCCTCGGCGCTCGGCCCGGCCGTCGGGGCGTCGGCCACCGGCACCGACGCCGCCGCACCCGCGTCGCGGCGCCGTTCCCGAGACGGCGGCGTCAGCGCGTCGGCGAGGCCGTGCAGCGCGCCCACGCGCTCGCCCCACGCGGCGCCGAGCGCAGCCGTGGCCGCGTCCGCCTCGGGGGCGCGGAGGAGGTGGGCGGCGAAGCCGATGAGCGCGAGCTGCTCGATCGAATCGCCGGCCAGGCGCACGCCGGTCGCGACGCCGAACATCGTTCCCCAGTCGTCCCGCTCCATCCGCTTGCGGCCCCGCTCGTTCAGGTAGTTCGCGAAGGCGGCGTTCGCCTGCCGCCGGGCGGCGTCGAGGTCGCGCGTGCGCTGCTCGCTCGTCGGCTCCGCGGACGCGGGAGCGGCGCGGTCGAGCATGTCTCGCACCGCGCCCGCGAGGAACGACGCGTCCGCGCGGTAGAGCGTCGCCATCGAGGCCCGCAGCGCCGCCCCCGCGCCGCGCGGCCAGAACAGGAACGCGATCACGACGCTGAGCGCGGCGCCGATCACGACGTTCTGGACGCGCTGGACGCCCGTGATGATCCCTGCCGGCGCGAGCAGGTTGAAGAGCACGACCACGAGCAACCCGAACGACGCCTGGCCGATCACGAAGTGCACGGCCTTCGGTGTGTAGGCCGACAGGAAGATCGCGACCGGCAGCACGCACCAGAGCAGCAGCGTGCTGTCGCCCGCGAGCACGAGCACGAGCGCAGCCGCGGCGAAGCCGAGCAGGTTCCCGATGATGGACTCGAGGGCCGTGCGCGACGTGCCCATCGCGTTGGACCGCAGCACCGAGAGCGCGCCGAGCACGATCCAGAACGCGTGCTCGAAGCCACCCAGCTGCGCGACGCAGAGCGCCAGGGCCAGGGACACCGCAGCACGGGCGCTGTTGCGGAACCACACGTCGCTCGGGTGCAGGTGGTCGACCAGGATCCGTGACGCGCGGCGCCAGGTCGCGGCGGGACCGGAACCGCCCGGCAGGTGCGGTGCCGCCATCAACGGATCGGTGTCGACCTCCATCCCGCCGAGGATCGACACGTTCGCGTTGATCGAGACCGCGGCGAGCGACAGCACCCGCAACGGGAAGACCCGGCGCGCCGTGGCCAGGACCGGCGCCGGATCGTCGGTCTCCGCCATCTCCTGCTCGACCCACCGGGTCAGCGCCTCCAGGTGCCGGTCGCGCGCCTCGTCGACCTCCAGCGGCGTGACCACCGGAGGTTCTCGTCGCTCGAGCCCGTCGGCGCTCGCCTCGAACGCCGCAGCCACCACGTCGCCGAGGTCGCGCTGCGCGGTCGCCACCGGGTTCGGCTCGCCGTCGGCCGCCGCTTCCAGCTGGCCGAGCATCCCGATGGTGCGGTTGAGCTCGTCGGTGAGGATCTTCAACGCCTGGTCGTGCTCGGTCGGCCCGGCGGGTCGCGTTGGCTGGGCCAGCACGAGCTCGCGGGTCGCCGTCATCTGCGCCGCGACCTCGGCCACCGTGACCTCAGGTGGGCCTGCGGGCGCCTGCGAGCGGGGGGCGCCCTCGCGGGCGGGACCGTACCGTTCGGTGCCCCGCACCACGGCGGCGATCGAGCGGCACACCTGTGCGTAGGCGCGGCTCACGAGGCGCGCGTCGGGCGGTGGCCACAGCGCGAGGGCGAGCACGGTCCCCAGGGCGCACGCGGTGAGCCACCCGATCTCGCGCGCCACGATGTCGCTCGGTGCGCCCGGCACCATCACCCCGAGCACGAACATCAGCAGCACCGCCGGCTCGGCCGCCGCGACGTAGCCGCCGAACACCGTGGCGAACTGCAGCACGAAGACGCCGATCAACAGGACGAGGGCGCCGGCCACCACGTTCTGACTCGCCAGCGTGCCCGCGGCCACGCCGAGCGCGCCGGCGAGGGTCAGCGCGGCGTAGCCCCGCGGGCGGGCGTCGCGCGGGCCGCCGAGCTCGGCCAGACCGAGCATCGCGAACGCGCCGAAGGCGGCGAACAAGGTGAACGGCTCGTTGTCGAGCGCCAGGATCCCGACCAGGATCAGCGCGAACTGCCCGATGGTGGTGCGCAGCCCGCGGTGCAGCAGCTGGTGGTGCGGATCGGTCACCTCGACGTGCAGGTGCGGTGCTGCACGACGGCCGTGCGCGCCCGGTTGGCGACCTGCATCAGCACCGGCGTCGGGCACGGCGGGAGAATACCGGCCGCCGGCAGGAGCCCGTAGCCTGCAGGGCGTGTCCCGTTACCGGTGGGCCCTGCGGCCCGGGTGGATCCTGTCGCACGTGTTCGTGCTGGCGTGCGTCGTCGCCTTCCTCTATGCCGGGCTCTGGCAGCACGCTCGGTTGGAGGGGCGCCGCGAGATCAACGCCATGATCGCCGCTCGTCAGAGCGCCCCCGCTGCACCGATCCAGCAGGTGCTGGCGCCGGGTTCGACCACGGCGGATCTGGGCGACGCGGTGTTCCGGCAGGTGTCGGCCACCGGCACGTACAAGACCGACGAGCAGGTGCTGGTGCGCAACCGCACCAACCACGGTGCGCCGGGCTACTGGGTGCTGACGCCCCTCGTGCTGCCCGACGGCAAGGCGGTGGTGGTCAACCGGGGCTGGATCCCCTTGCTGCTCGGCGACGCCCCGACGCCCGCTGGGTACGCCCCTCCCGCGGGGGAGGTGACGGTCACCGGTCTGCTGCGCGCGACCCAGCGCCAGGAGGGGCTCGGCATCAGCGACCCGCCCGACGGACGCCTCACCACGCTGTCGCGGGTCGACCTCGACCGCCTCCAGGCACAGGTCGCCGAGACGCTCCTGCCCGGCTCCATCGACCTGGCCACGCAGACGCCACCGGCGCCGCAGCCCGTTCCCTCGCCCATCCCGCCCCCCGAGCTCGACGACGGGTCGCACCTCAACTACATGGGCCAGTGGTTCATCTTCGCCACGCTGACGTGCATCGTGTACCCGCTGCTGCTGCGGCGCACCGCCCGCAACAAGGCGGCCGAAGCCGCGCAGGCGGCGTTCGACCGTGACGAAGCGGCGGGGGACGACAGCGACGGCCCTGATGGGGGGCCTGGTCCCGCCCCCGATGCCGAGGCGTCACGGGCCGTGGCTGGGTCGATCTCGTGACCCGGTGCCGATCTTGACCGAGCACGAGGCGACGGAGGCGCGTGGCACCGCCACCCGGACCCGGATCCTCGAAGCCGCCCTCCAGTGCGTCGAGCGATGGGGGCTCGCCAAGACCTCGCTCGAGGACGTGGCCGCCGCCGCCGGCCTGTCGCGCGCGACGGTCTACCGGTACTTCCCCGGTGGTCGGGAGCAGCTCATCTCGGACACCGTGACGTTCGAGGTCGGCAACTTCCTCGAGGGCCTCGGCACGGCGATGGCCGACGACGCCGGGCTCGCGGCGAAGCTCGAGCACGGGCTCCAGCACGGCCACCGGGCCATCGAGGAGCACACGCTGCTGCACCAGATCCTCTCGACCGAGCCCGAGGCGCTGCTCAAGGAGCTGGCGCGCACCGGGCCGTCGATGATGGCCGCGGTGCGCGAGGCGATCGCGGACGACCTGCGTCGCGAGCCCCTGCGCGAGGGCGTGGACGTGGACGAGGCCGCCGACTACCTGACGCGCATGTTCCTCTCGTACCTGGGGAGCCAGGGCCGGTGGGACCTCGACGACCGGGCGCAGGTCGACCGGTTGGTGCAGACGCAGTTCCTCGCGGGGGTGGTCCGCCAGGCGCCCTCAGACGGCTGAGGCCATCTCCTACACTCCCCGGCATGCAGCGCCGGGTCCCGGGGGTGGTGCGACGGCAGGCGCGGCGAGCACCCGTGCCCCGCAGGCGCGCGCTGCTCGTCGTCGCCATCGCCGTGGTGTCGCTCGCGGCGGCGTGCAGCGGGTCCGAGCAGGTGGCGACGGGCAACGGGGAGGCGACCGGCGCGGCGGTGCGCACGTACAACGGCACCCTCATCGCGCCTGGCCCGATGCGCCTGTTGAAGGTCGACGAGGTGCGCCCGCTCATCTCGTTCGGGTACGACATCCGTGACCAGCCCGTGCTCGACCCCAAGCAGTTCTCGCTCAGCTCCGTCCGCGGGCCCTGCGGCGCGGCGGTCGCCACGCCGTTCCGATCCGACGGTGGGTTCCGCATCCTGCGCTCGACGATCACCCTCATCATCGAGGCGCTGGCCGAGCCCGGCATCGCCGCGAGCCGGGCGCTCGTCCAGCAGCTGCAGGCCGATCTGCGGCCCGGGTGCCCCGACTTCGACGAGCAGGTCGGCGGCGCGACCTCCAAGGTGCACCTCGAGCGCGTGCTGTCCGAGGCCGAGCTGCCGACGTCGGGGGAGCAGCGCGTGGGCTGGCTGCAGAAGATCACGGCGCCGGACGGGAAGGTCGGCTACCGCATCGTCGTGTTCGTCGCCAACGGCACCCGCGTGCTGATGCTGGCGGTGCTGACCACCGAGCCGCCGAACACCGCCCAGCTGGCCGATCTCGTGCGCCTGGCGGCGACCGCCTCCTGAACGGTCTCCTGAAGCGGCTCCCGGAAGCGGGTCTCCGGAAGCGGGTCTCCGGAAGCGGGTCTCCTGAAGCGGGTCTCCTGACGCTGGTTCCGGCGCCGCGCTCGCGCGCCCGCGCCGGTCTGCCGAGACGGATGTCACAGGCGACAGCCCTGGCCAATGAGACAAAGACGGGCTTATTGTCTCATCACCTCATGTCTGCCGGCACGAGGGGATGCAGGGGGAGCAGTCCGGCACCGATGCCCGCGAACGCAGACGCAGACGCAACCCGCGCCGACACCTCGGCGACGCGCGCCGTCCCGGCGAGCGCGGCGGCGTCGGCCCCGCTCGAAGCGCGCATCCGCGCCGCCACCCTCACCTGCGTCGGTCGCTGGGGCGTCTCCAAGACCACGTTGGACGACATCGCCCGCACGGCGGGGTGCTCGCGGGCCACGATCTACCGCACCTTCCCCGGCGGCAAGGACACCGTGCTGCTGGCGACCTTCGCCGGCGAGACGGCGACCTTCTTCGCCGAGCTGGCCGTCGCCATCGACGCGACCGACTCGATCGAGGACCTGCTCGTGGTGGCGCTGTCGATGGCCTGCCGCGAGATCACCTCGGATCCGGTCATCAGCTACCTGTGCGAGCACGAGCCCGAAGCGATCATGCCGTACGTCTCGTTCGAGGGACTCGACCCGCTGCTCGACTGGGCCCGCGGCTTCGCCGTGCCGCACCTCGAGCGCTTCGTCGACGCGGACACCGCCAGCACGCTCGGGGAGTGGATCGCCCGCGTGGTCCTCTCGTACAGCTTCGAGCGCGACGGGGTCCTCCCGGTCGACCTCGCCGACGTCGAGGCGGCCCGCCGCTTCGTGCGCACCTACGTCCTCCCGGGCCTCGGCGCCCTCGCCGCCCCCATCCCCGACATCGACCTGACCGAGGCGGCCACCCGCCCCCAGCGCACCTGATCCACCAGCAACCCATCGGTCCCGTCCACCCGGGCGTGACGCACCCACCACGGACGTCCCGATCGGGACACTCACAGAGAAGCGAGCACCCATGTCAACCACGGAAGAGATCCTCGGCCGCAGCGACGCCAACGACCTCGACGCCATCCTGGCCGTCGAGAACATCCACAAGGACGAGGTCATCCACGTGGTGACCGACAACGCCAAGTCGATCTTCACCTGGGACTACGAGAAGGGCGCCCGCCCGGCGCTCAACAAGCTCTACGAGAAGGCGAAGAACGCGCAGTGGAACGGCGAGACCCATCTCGACTGGTCGATCGACGTCGACCAGGAGAAGCTCGCGGCGATGGGCCTCGCCCAAGGGGCGGAGGGCGCGCTCGACGTCAGCGGCACCTGCTTCGAGAAGTGGAGCGACGATCAGTGGATCGCGCTCGACATCCAGATGCAGAACTTCGCGCTGAGCCAGTTCATGCACGGCGAGCAGGGCGCCCTGATCTGCACGGCCAAGATCGTCGAGACGGTCCCGTGGATCGACGCCAAGTACTACGCGTCGACCCAGGTGATGGACGAGGCCCGGCACGTCGAGGTCTTCGCGAAGTACCTCGACGAGAAGCTCTCGGGGCACTACCCGATGAACGCCCACCTCGGCATGCTGCTCGACGACATCATCGAGGACAGCCGGTGGGACATGACCTACCTCGGCA
>CAYUOL010000102.1:0-18147 GCA_964446345.1 uncultured Iamiaceae bacterium
GCTTCTTGCCGTCGTAGCTCGCGGGCACGATCAACTGGTACTGCCGCTCGACCCCGTCGGACATCATCGTCTTGTCGGTGGTTCCTGGGGCGGCCGCCGGCTTCGAGCACCCGGCCGACGCGACGGCGCGCGTCGGTGCGGTCGTGCCCGACGCACCAGATCCCGATGTCGCCCCCGACCCCGGTGAACTGCTCGTGCCCGTCGCACCAGATCCCGACGTCGCCCCCGACCCCGGTGAACTGCTCGTGCCCGTCGCACCAGATCCCGACGCTGCGCCTGACCCCGGCGCATCGGTCGTGCCCGCCCCGGATGCGGTCGCGCTGCCGGAGCCCGGCGGGGCGGGGGCAGCGGACCCGGGGCCCGCCGCCGTCGTCCCGTTGGACGACGAGCAGGCAACGGCGACGAGCGCGAGTGCGACCGCCGCCACGATGACCCGCATCGGCACTGCGAACCTCATCTGGTTCCTCGTTCCCTCGGTCCTCGCCATCACGCCACCCCGAAGCTGATGATGCCGCCCTGGCCGCCACCCTTGAACAGCACGAAGCCGTAGCCCCAGAGCACCCGGCCGTCGACGATCGACGGGCCGCACCCGGTCTTGTCCGGCGCGTTCACCGTCCACAGCTGCTTCCCCGACTGGGTGTCGAGCGCGGCGAGCACCCCGGTGTCGGTGCCGATGAACGCCAGCCCCGGCACCGCCCCGACCGGAGCGAAGATCTTGCCGGGGTAGTCGTCGGTCTTCCAGAGGACGGCGCCCGTAGCCGGATCCAGCGCGAACACCTTCGCGACGTTGGTCGGCGAGTTCGTCGCCGGATCACCCACGTTCGAGACGACGACGAGCTTGCCGTCGACGAACGCCCCGGACCCGATCTCGCCACCGAAGACGCTGCCGGGCGTGAGCGTCGTCTCCCACGCGAGCTCGCCGGTGTCACGGTCGAGGGCGTGGTACACGCCGCCCTTGTCGCCGGCGCCGACGAGCGCGCGGCCGTCCGACGTCCAGAGGTTGGGGGAGGCGCCGACGTCCGCGTCCTTGCCCTTCGGGCTGCTCCCGCTGAACACGTCGGGGTAGGTGAACTGCCTCGACCACTCGAGCTTCCCGGTCTTGAGGTCGAGGGCGATGATCGAGTCCGCCAGCTTGCTGGTGGGCTCGGCGTAGTTGTTGCCCGTGCCCACGTACAGCACGCCCCGCTCGACGTCGACGGCGGGGGTCGACCACACACCCACCCCCGCGCCGCCGGCCGGGTCGTTGTCGGTGGTGAAGAAGTTCCAGACCTGCTGGCCAGTCGTCGTGTCGTAGGCGCCGATCGAGCCGCGGAAGGTGTACTCGGGCCGGGCCATCACCACCTCGGCGCTGGCGACGCCCTGGAACACGAGGTTGCCCACGACCACCGGTGACGCGTTGATCTGCGCGAGCGGGTGGTCGTGCACGTCGGTCTTCCACTTCTGCGCGCCGGTCGCCCGGTCGAGGCGGTAGAGCGTGTGCCCGCTCGACGCGTACACGCCGTCACCGTCGATCGCCGGCGCGCCGACGATCATGCCGCCGATCGTCGACGCCCACACCTCGTCGCCCGTGTCCGCCTTCACGGCGTGGACGACGCCCTTCCAGTCCCCGAAGTACGCGATGCCGGCGGCGACCGTGGGCGTGCCGGTGACCCCGACCATGTCGCCCTTGGTCCACTGCTGCTTCAGCGTGGCGACGCTGGCCGGCGTGATCTTCTTCTCGTCGTCGTTGCGCCGCGTGTTGGCCAGGTCGTGGCCGTAGGACGGCCAGTCCTTCGTGGTCGACGGGGCGACCGATCCCTTGACCGTCGTCGTGCCCGACGCCGTCGGGGTCCCGGTGCTGGGCGCGCTCCCCCCGGTGGCGGTCCCGGACGTCGAGGTGCACGAGGCCGCGGCCACGGCGCACAGCACGACGGTCGTCAGAACCGCTCGCGGCGCCCGCCGGCCCGACCGCCGAACCTGCCCCGTCGTTCCCCTCATCGCGCCCCCCGGCCTGCTCGATCGGACCCCGACCCGTCCCCATGAGAGCACGAAGCGCCGACGCAGGGCGCCCCACCGCTGAACGAACCTTCAGCGCGCGTCTCCGGCGCCGTTCCGTCGCCCCGAGTGCGTCGCGCACGAAGATCCGCCGGCCGTGCGGTCCGAGAGGCGACCCGGGATCTGTGGGCGATCCGCGTCAGGATCTGACCCGAATCGCACCCAGATCCTCCGTTGATGCGCCGGCGCCTCGCACGCCTTCGTGGTCAGCTCGTCACCTGGTTCCTGCGCGGCGTTGCGGCGGCTTCCTACGAGACCTCGATCCGCACACACGCACCATCGTCCATCTCCGTGTACCCGAGGTTGCAGCGCGACTTCGGCGTCTCGTGGGGCCAGAGCGTCACCAATGAGACGAGCAGCACCACCAGGATGGTCGCGACGAACAGAGCGGGGAAGGCGCGGCGAAGGGTCATCACCGGAGCACATGACCCTCGTACGAATGGTGTTGCAGGACGGGGTGCTGGCGGCGAAGGCGCTCAGGTGTCGAGCATCATGCGGCTCGCCGCCGCATCTTGGCGCGGCGCCGGGATCGGCACGATCTGGGCATCCCGAAGCGTCCCCGTCACCCCCGGACCCGTTGCCGACCAACGGCCCAGGGGTTGGCGATCACCCGCGAGCGCGCCGCATTGGCGGTGTCGTCCGTCGTGGAGTAACCCGTACGGGATGAGCCTGCCCCTCCGTTCCTTGGGGGCCTCGGACCTCGAGGTCTCGGTCATGGCGCTCGGGTCGTGGAAGACCTTCGAGCGGATGTCACGTGACGAGGGCGTCGCCGTCATGCGGGCCGCCCGGGAGGCGGGCATCACCTTCCTCGACGACGCCCGATACGACGACGACACCGGCCGGGCACCGATCCCGACCGGCTGGTCCGAGGTGGTGTTCGGTGACCTCTTCCGGGCGGCGGGCTGGCGCCGCGACGAGGTCGTCGTGGCGAACAAGTTGTGGTGGGAGCACTGGCCTGACGAGGACGCGACCGCCGAGCTGGACGGGTCACTCGAGCGGATGAAGTTCGAGCACGTCGATCTGATCTACGCCATCCACCCGCCGGCGGGCATGGAGATCGCCGAGGTGGTCGAGCAGGTCGGCTCCGTCCTGCGTTCGGGCCGGGCGCGAGCGTGGGGCACCGGCATGTGGACCGCGGCCCAGCACCAGGAAGCCCTCGCTCTCTGCGACGAGCTGGGCGTCGCGCCGCCCGTCGCCGCCCAGATGAGTGCCAGCCTGATCGACCATCCGGCGAACGAGCCGGACATGCTTCGCGTGCTGGCGGAAGGACAGATCGGTCTCGTGGCGGCCAACGTCCTGGCCGGGGGCGTCCTCACCGGCAAGTACGAAGGCGGGCAAGTCGGTCGGGCTCTCGAAGACGGCTCGTCCGTGCCCGACACGCACGCCGCCGTGGCCCGAGAGGTCGTCGCGCTCGCGTCGCAGTGGGGAGTACCGCCGGCCCACGTGGCGTTCGCCTACGCCTTCGCCCACCCGCAGCTCGCCAGCGTGTTGTTCGGCTCCCGCACTCCCGAGCAGCTGCGCCAGAACACGGCGGCGTACGAGACGTTCACGTCGTTGACGGCCGACCAACTCGCCGCAGTGCAACGGCTCGCGCGGTAGCGGGTCGGCCCACCCCGCCGGACCCGGGCCGAGGCAGCGACCCGAGCCGATCACCCTCCTGGCCTCGCGCGACACGAGCTCGCCGCCACCGCACAACGGAAGACGGATCTGTGTGCGCTGCCCGTCAGGATGTGACGCGAAACGGACACAGATCCGGGCGCCGGCCTCCGCTATGGCGAAGCGCCCGAAGATGCGGGCGCGATCGGCCGTGGCGATGCCCGGCCGGTCGTCGAGCTGGCTCACGGAGGACGCCGTTCTCGGAAGTCCCACCCCGCTCTGTCGTCATCAGCCGGCCGGCAGCTCTCTCGACATCGCGCCCGTGGGACCCGTCGGCCGAGGACGCCGTGGCTCCCGGTCCCCGCTCGAGTCGCCGTCCGCGCGATCGACAGGGTGGAACAAGGCGAAGTCGGAAGCATCCCCGCCAGGAACATCGACGACCTTCATCGACGGCACGAGGTGATGGAGGGCCTGGCGAACGTTGAACCGCTCGGCCTTCATCTGCCCGAGGAGCCTCAGGTAGACGTCCGAACCTGCCTCGAACACCTCCATTGCCCGATCGAGCTGAGCCCACGTGCTCATGTCCAGCTCGATCAAGGTCTCGTGCACGACAGAACCGTACGACGAACGTCGTGCCGCGGGTGCGTTGACCGTGCCAGCACACGCGGGGCCTTCCCAGAACCCATGGCCCGATCTCGCCGCCGAGAAAGGCAGACGAACACCGCTCTTCTATGTCTCGGGAGCACGCCCCGCCGCGGCTTCTTCGTGCACCGAAGGCCAAGACGAGCGGATCTCTCCCCCGTGTCGAGGGCAGTACGGCGGGCCGGCCGGCGCCGACGGCAAGATCTCGGCGTCACAGACCTCGCACCGCCGCCCGGGAGCCCACGTCCCCGTGAGCTGGTAGCCCTCGACCGCTTCGCGCCAACGGTGTGTCCGAGCGTCGCTCTCCTCGTACTCGAAGTCGTCGTCTTCGAACCAAGCGTCGGGCGCAGATCCACGGAGGAAGCCGCGAAGCCAGAGCTCGCTGCTCGCCGAGCACTCCGATAGCTCGTGGAGCGACGTCGAGTAGGCCGATCCCAGGTACGCCCACCACGTGAGGAAGCGCTCAGGGAAGGTGTAGCTCTTGGCGCCGAGATAGCCGATGTGGCCGTGAGCATCTCGGACCCACAGCCGCGCGTCGAACGGTGAGTGCTCGGGCGGGAGATCTTGCTCAGTCATGTCGCATCCTCTCAGACGTCGCTCTCGCGACCGGCAGGCATCACGCAGGTTCGAGCCGACGAGGCCGGCGCTCGTCAGCGCGAGCATGCTCCGGCGCTCAAACGCGGATCTGTGTGCGAGTTCCGTCAGCATCTGACGCGAAGCCCACACGGAACGCATCTCGCCCACCCCAAAGCCGCTCAGGATGAGCCCGCGGCGCCGGCTGGGAGGCGCACGACGAAGACCGCGCCGCCGTCGGGGGCGCCTTCGGCGCAGATCGTGCCGTGGTGCGCGGCGACGATCGTCGACGCGATCGACAGGCCCAGGCCCGCGCCGGAGCGGCTCGCCGCGACGGCGTCCTCCGCGGTGCCGAAGCGCTCGAAGATCCGGGCGCGATCGGCCGTCGGGATGCCCGGCCCGTCGTCGCTCACGGTGAACTCCACGAGGTCGTCGCGCTGGCTCACCGAGAACGCCACCGTCGTGCGGGCGTAGCGCGCCGCGTTCGTCGCGAGGTTCTCGACGACGCGACCGAGGTCGGTGTCGCGGCCGCGGACCTGGCCGCCCGACACGCGGGACGTGTCGATGTGCAGGTTCGTCGTGCGCTCGAGCTGGCGGGCCTGCCCCAGCACGAGCTCGTCGAGGTCGACCGGCGATCCCGGCGCGTCGTCCCCCGTCTCGTCCACCTTGGCCAGCACCAACAGCGCGTCGACGAGGTCCTGCAGCTGGCCGAGGCGCGCGAGCGCCTCGGCGCGCACCTCGACCACCGACGCCGGGTCCGCCGACTCGGTCTCGAGCAGCGCCCGCATCCCGGCGATGGGGCTGCGCAGCTCGTGGCTGGCGTCGGCGACGAACCGTCGCTCGCGCGTGACCGCGCCGTCGACCCGGTCGAGC
The DNA here is from genome assembly GCA_964446345.1 of uncultured Iamiaceae bacterium. GTDB lineage: Bacteria > Actinomycetota > Acidimicrobiia > Acidimicrobiales > Acidimicrobilacustridaceae > CAYUOL01. The sequence goes on from CAYUOL010000102.1 coordinate 5,719, forward strand.
AGCTCGTTGAGCGTCGCGGCGAGGCGGTCGAGCTCGTCGCGCGTCCCGGGCGCGGCGACGCGACGGTGCAGGTCGTCCTCGCTGATCGCGTCGACGGTCCGGCGCATCACGTCGACGGGCCGCAGGGCGCGACCCACCACGACCCAGATCACCGTGCCCAGCAGCGCGACACCGGCGGCGCCGAGCACGAGCAGCAGGCCCGTGAGCGACGACCGCACCTCGGCGACGCTGGCGGACGAGCGGGCGAACACGAGCGTGACCGCCGGGTTCGTCGGCGCGGGTTCGGCCAGGACGCGCAACGGGCCGAGCGCCGGATCGTTCGTGGCCGCGACCGCCGCCCTCGCCGACGACGGGGCGCCGGCGCCGACGGGGCGCGCCAGGGCGGGCAGGCCCTTCGCGGACGTGCTGGCGCCGGCGACCACGCCTTCGGGCGTGAGGAACTGCACGTACAGATCCGTCGGGCCCTCGCCGGTCGGCAGCGCCCCGCCGCTGGTGAGCGTGTGGTTCGTGAAGTCGGCGTCGGCGCGCAGCGAGGCGTCGATCTGCGCCGTCATCTCGCGCTCGAGCACCCCGAGCAGCAGGATGCCACCACCGACGAACGCCGCGACCACCACGACGAGCGCACCGGCGGTGATCCGCAGCCGCACCGACGGGCGCCACCGCCGCGACGGCGGGGACGCGGACCCGCGCACCGTCACCGCGTCGCCGCCCGGCCCGTCGGCGCGCGTCGGGAACGGCGCACCAATGCGCTGCTCCGTGCCCGGTGGCGCCGGCGCCGCGGTGCGCACGTCAGCCCTCGACCGCCGTGGCGCGCAGGCGGTAGCCCACGCCGCGGATCGTCTCGATGCTGTGGCGGTCGAAGGGCTCGTCGAGCTTGCGGCGCAGATGGCCGACGTAGACCTCGACGATGTTCGGATCGCCGTCGAACGACGGGCCCCAAACCGCGCCGAGCAGCTCGCTCTTGGGCACCTCCTCGTCGGCGTGGTCGAGCAGGTACGCCAGCACCTCCATCTCGCGCGCGGTGAGCTCGACCGCGTCGTCGCCCCGGAAGCAACGCCGCCGCAACGGGTCCAGGCGCAGGTCGCCGACGGCCGGCCAGTCCACGCGACGACGGGGGCGCCGCAGCAGCGCCCGCACCCGCGCCTGCAGCACGACCATCGAGAACGGCTTCGTGAGGAAGTCGTCCGCGCCGGTCTCGAGCCCCTCCGCCTCGTCGTACTCCCCGGACTTCGCGGTCAGCATGAGGATCGGTGTCCAGTCGTCCTCTTCGCGCAAGGCGCGACACACGCGGTAGCCGTTGAGCCCCGGCAGCATGATGTCGAGCACGATGAGGTCGAACTCCTCGGCCCGGGCGCGCGCCAACGCCTCGGCCCCGTCGTGCACCACGGCCACGTCGAAGCCGTCGGCCGACAGGCACCGCTCGACGCCCGTCGCCACGCTCACCTCGTCGTCGACCACCAGGACGCGCACGACCTCAGCGTGACACGGTGCGTCGTTCGGCGCCCGCCCCCGTGAAGCACCGCGGCGCCGACCTGAAGGATCGTCCAGCCGGTCGACGCACGGGAGCGGGGCCGAGGCCCACCGTCGGTCCCCACCGGGGGTCGTCGCCCATCGGCCACGGCGCCGAGCCCGAAGCGGACCCGATCGTCGCCCGGCTGCTGACGGCCGGCCACGACGAACTTGATCCGGTCACGGCCGGTGCGGGCCGACGGCGGCGGGCTCGCCCGGTGCGTGGCCCGATGACCGCCGAGAGCAGGGCAGATACGCGAGGATGTTCGGCCGTGCCCGTCCCATCACCCGCGCCGCGCCCGCCCACCGAGACCCGGCGCGCCCCGCTCCCGTCACGACGGGGGGTGCTCGCCGGCGCCGCCGCGCTGCTCGCCGCCGCCCGGTTCCGGGCGCTGCTCGATCTGCCGGGCGCGGCTGCGGACCCGCTGCCGTCCGATCCCTTCACGCTGGGCATCGCGTCAGGCGACCCGCTCCCCGACAGCGTGGTGCTGTGGACCCGCCTCGCCCCCGACCCGCTCAACGGCGGGGGCATGCCGCCGGGCGACGTCGCCGTGACGTGGGAGGTGGCGACCGACGCCGCGTTCACCGACGTCGTCGCGCAGGGCACCGAGCCCGCGGTCGCCGCGCTCGCCCACTCGGTGCACGTCACCGCCGGCGGGCTCGCGCCGGACACCTGGTACCACTACCGGTTCTCCGTCGAGGGGCACACCTCGCCCACGGGGCGCACCCGCACGACACCGAGCGCGCACGCGATGACGCCGTTGCGGCTCGGCGCCGCGAGCTGCCAGAACTACCGGCAGGGGTACTACACCGCCCATGCGCACCTCACCCAGGAGGGCTGCGACCTGATCGCGTTCCTCGGCGACTACATCTACGAGAGCGGCGGCTCGGGCCCGGCGCGCGCCCACAACAGCCCCGAGTGCATCACGCTCACCGCGTACCGCAACCGCTACGCGCTCTACAAGAGCGACGCGAACCTGCAGGCCGCCCACGCGGCGTGCCCGTGGGTCGTCATCTGGGACGACCACGAGGTCGAGAACGACTACGCCGGCATGACCCCGCAAGACGCTGCCGACAACGCGATCTTCCCGCAGCGCCGCGCCGACGCGTACCAGGCCTGGTACGAGCACCAGCCCGTGCGCCTCGAACCACCGACCGGCCCCGACCTCACGATCTACCGACGCCTCGAGTGGGGCGCGCTGGCCCGGATCCACCTGGCCGACACGCGCCAGTACCGCAGCGACCAGGCCTGCGGCGACGGGCTCAAGGACCCGTGCGACGGGTGGGACGACCCCGACCGCACCCTCCTCGGCGCCGAGCAGGAGACCTGGTTGCTCGACGGCCTCTCGTCGTCGAAGGCCGTGTGGGACGTGGTCGCGCAGCAGATCGTCTTCGCCCCGATGCGCATCGGCACTTGGTACAACATGGACCAGTGGGACGGCTACCCGGCCCAGCGCGACCGCATCTGGGCCGGGCTCCGGGCCGCGAGGAACCCCGTCGTGCTCAGCGGCGACATCCACTTCGGCGGCGTCGCCCGCCTCTTCGAGAACCTGGGCACCGAGAAGGGGAAGCGGATCGGGACCGAACTGGTCGTCGGATCGATCAGCTCGCAGTTCACCGGCATCGGTCCGTCGGTCGTCAAGGCGACCATCGAGAACATCCCCGGGTGGGACTGGTGCAACTCCGGTGAGCGCGGCTACATGGTCGTCGACCTCAGCACCACGAAGATGCACGCCGAGCTGCGCGTCGTGTCGACCGCCCTGGCGCCGACGGCGACGATCCGCACCGACTTCACGGTCGACGTCGACGCGGCGCCCCCGCCGGTCGATCCCCAGCCGACGACGACCACGACCAGCACCAGCACCAGCACGACGAGCACGACCAGCACCACGTCGACGACCTCCACCACGACACCGTCGACCCCGGCCGTCAACGCCGGCACGGCGACGCCCGCACCGGTCGTGGTGGCGACGCCCGGCTTCACCGGCTGACCACCGCCAGGTCCATCCCTGGGTCGAGGGCTACAACGTGTCACGACGGTGCAATCGCCTCGAACACGTGGTGGTGGGCCGGTCGCCGCCGGCCGCGCCGGCGGGTTGTTCAGGACCTCTTCGCCGTCATCGCCAGCCGGACAACGGGCCCCGGATGACGCCGGGCTCGAAGCCGGCGGCACGGGAGCGCCCGTACCGGTGTGCCCTGACGCCACCGCCGTGCACCGTCCTGCGCAGAAGCGGTTGCGAGCGGGCGCTCACCAGCGTCAGCGCCACGATGAAGATCGCACCGAACCCGATGAGCGCCGTCCAGACCTTGTCCGCCACCTCTCCGGGGCGCCCGCATCCCGCGACGATCTCCGCGAAGCGGCTGGCCGGCCGCCCCCGCTCCACGGATCGAGCGTTCCCGGTCGCGAACGCCTCGTCCCCGAGCTCCATCCGGATGCGTGGCGCCGCGCAGGCCGCGACATCCTGGTTCACCCCTTGTCCCCAATGGAGCAAGGCCGCCCCACGCTCGTCGCTGCGCGGCGGCCCGATCCCGTGGTGGCCGGTACCCGACACGACTCCGACGTAGGTGACGGCGGCCAGAGCCAGCACGGCGAACGCCACGGCGCACCTCACGCCGGAGCCGACTCGTTCCCACCATCGGCTCACCGGTCCTCCAGGAGACCTGCCTCGCCGCGCAGCTCGCGAGGCCACGGCCACGTTCGGCCATGATCGCCCGTGGCGGGCGCGGGGCTGACGGGCAGCACCCGATCTCCCGGGGGAGCCACGGCGTCAGCGCGCGTCGGGCGCCGGCGCCGGACCGGCCGGGCCGTCGGAGCCGAGATCGGGTTCCGGCCGCAGGCTGCTCTCGATGGACCGCAGGGACGACGCGATGACGGAGAGCGGGTCGGCGCCGACGTTCGACTCGCGCCACTGGGCACGCAGCTCGTCGACGCGGCGCACCTCGTCGGGCGTCGCCGTGCCGAGCACGACGGGGAGCTTGGCGAGGTTCCAGCCCGCCGCAGCGGCCAGGGTCTGCGCCTCGGACTGGTAGTGCTCGCGCACCGCGAGGTCGACCTCCTCGGCCGTCATCGCCGCCACGATGCGCCCGGCGATGCGCGCCATGTTGCGGTACGAGCCCTGCAGGAGGAAGGCCGGCTCGCCGCGCAGGGCGTCGTCGACCGTGGCCGATGCGATGTACGCCGCATTGACCTTCAACAGCGCGTCACGGGCGCGCACCACGTGCGCCAACGTCTTCGTCACCGACGAGAGCTCGGTGGGCGAGTAGTGGTGCACGAGCGCCTCGGACTTCAAGGTGCCGCCCTGGGCGGCCACCAGCAGCGTCTCGAGCTCGGTGCGACCGCGGGCGATGACCGGGGCCAGCACCTCGTTCACGCCACAGGCGTTCTCGATGTACGACTGCGCGAACGCCTGGTCGTGCGCGCCGGCCACGTCGCCGAGGTTGTGGACGTCGGCGCGGTTGGCGAGCATGTCGGGAATCCGGAAGTCCTGGCCCGACCCGGTGTACGGGTTGCCTGCCATCACCATGATGAACCGGCGGCGGGCGAGCTCGAACGTCTGCGCCTCGCCGTCGACCACGCCTTCGATGCGGCGCGTGGCGTCGCACAACGAGATGAACTTCTGGAGGAACTCGGCCGACGTGTGCTGGATGTCGTCGACGTAGCAGATGACGTTGTTGCCCATGGCGAAGGCGCGGTTCAGCTTCACGAGCTCGGCGGCCGACGCCTGGTCGGGGGCCTGGCCCGGGTCGAGGCTGGTGACGTGCTCGCCCAGCGCCGGCCCGTTGATCTTGACGAGGGCGAAGCCGAGCAGGTCGGCGACGTACTCGATGAGGGTGGTCTTGCCGTAGCCCGGAGGGCTGATGAGCAGCAGCAGGCCCTGCGGTGAGCCGTTCAACCCGAGCTGGCGTGAGAGGTTGTCGCCGACGAGCGGCAGCAGCACCTCGTCGACGAGGCGGTTGCGGATGAACGACGTGAGCACCCGCGGCCGCAACGTGTCGAGGCCGAGGTCGTCGCGCCAGCGGCGCAGCGTGGTGCGTCGCGCCTCGTTGAACGCCTTGAACCGATCGAGCCCGTCGCGGCGGTAGATGCGGAACATGGTGTGTGCCCGCCCCACGGGCAGATCCATGATCCCGGCGTTGACCAGCGGGTGCTGGCCCCGCAGCCCCTCCACCCGCACGACCGCTTCGATCGACGTGGTCTCGACCGAGCGATCGGACAGGTGCCACGCCGCTTCGGCCGCGCGGTCCGCGAGCAGGTACGGCTGGTAGACGGTGGCCGGGGTCATCGCCGCGCCGAGCTTCGGGTCGCCGGCGAGGTGGTCGACGATCCAGCGGACCAGCGTCGGGAAGGGCACGCCCTCGGTGGAGACGCCCGCCTCGCGCGCCCACCGCGTGAAGTCGTCGGCCACGCGTCCGCCGTCGGCGGAGATGCAGGGCTCGTCGGCCGACTCGCTGAGCCACTGCACCGCGGCGTCGACGTCGAACGCCGCTTCGAGCCCGGCCTCGGCGGCGATCGCCTGCAGGTCGGGGCCGATCCGGTCCACCAGCGCGGTGCGGGTGGCCCCGCGCCCGAGAGCGCGCACCGCGGCGAGCTCCGAGCCCAGGCGCGTGCGCTCGCCGGGCTCGAGCCCGGTCCACCACACGCCGGCCACGGCCCGCACGGCCCCCGCCCAGCGCAGCCCGTCGGTGCCGAAGAGCTTCGCGGTGGCCGTGAGGATCAGCGCTGCGTCGGCGTCGTGCACGCCCATCTCGTAACCGTCGTCGACGCGCCGGCTGGCCAAGGCCGTCAGCCCGTCGACGCCCACGCCGTCGTCGAAGGCCGTGAAGGCCAGGTACACGCTGCGGGTCAGCAGTGCGTTCTCGGTCGCGTACGACTGCGCCGCCAGGTCGGCGTACGGCGCCAGCCCGCTGTCGGGCACGGGCAGCACCAGGTCGGTGCCGGTGAGGCGCAGCTCCATGTCGGAGCCGTCGGCGTTCGGACGCAGGCGCAGCTCGAACGGCTCGGTGTTGACGCCGATCTGCCAGCGGCCGATCTTGACGCCGCCTTCGCTGAACAGCTCCGAGCGATCCGACACCGCGCGACGCGCGGCGTCCTTGGCCGCGGCGAGCTCGACCTCGAGCTCGGCGGCGCGGCCCGCCTCACCCAGCTCGGTCAGCTCCCGGATCGCGGTGCGCACCCGCAGCACGAGCGGATCGGCGGCGAAGAACCCGTCGATCTTCTCGACCTCGTCGAGGTCTGCCGATCGGGTGGCCACGGTCTGCAGCACCCGCCGCGCCGAGACGGCCACCCGATCGATCTGCGCCGTGCGCTCGGCGGCGAGCTGGTCGCGCTTGGCGAGGAAGGCGGCATAGAGCTCGTCGCGCTTCGCGGCGATCTGCTCGGAGAACGCCGGCACGTCGCCGTAGCGCAGCTCGGAGGTCTCGAGGTCGGCCTCGAGCGCGCCGAGTGCGGCGTCGCACTCCGGTGCGTCGGACGCCGCCATCAACGCCGCGCTGGCCCGCTGCGCGAGCACGTTCATGTCCGCCTGGAACCCGGCGGCGGCTTCGTCCTTGCGGAGCGCGACGATCCGTTGCTCGAGGTCGGCGCGGATCGCGTTGCGCCGCGCCAGCGCCTCGCCCAGGCGCTGCAGCACCCCGGTCTTGACGGTCGGGTCCTCGACGTCGAGCCCGCCGACCACCTCGGTCAGCAGGGACAGGCGCTCGCCGACGGCGTCGGCCCGCACGGTCGCGTCGCGCACGAGGGCCGCGGTCTCGGCGGCCATCCCGTCGTCGCCGGCCGCGACCAGCGCGCTCATCGTCGAATCGAGCGAACCGGGGTCGGCGAGGAAGTCGATCGCCCGGCCGCCGAGGCTCATGAACGCCGCGTCGACGCTGACCCGCAGCTCCTCGATCAGGTCGGGGTCGACCAACGGGCGCTGCGCGAGGTCGGCCAGGCGGCCGAGCAGCACGCGCCCGCGCTCCATCAGGTCGAGGAAGGCCTCGGTGTCGCGCAGCTCCAAGCCGGTCTGGCTCAGGTAGCCGTCGACGTCCGTGCGGATCTGCACGACGGCGAGGTGCGCCTCGCGCTTCGCCTCGGCCACGGACGCGAACTCGTCGAGCACGCTGCCTGCGGTGCGACGCAGCTGGACGAGCTGCTCGGACAGGCCGTGGGCCTCGGGTTCCTGCAACCACGCGTGCGCGTCGAGCAGGCGGTTGGCGCGCGCGACGAGCGCCTCGAAGACGGGCGCGCTGAACTCGGGGCGCGCCGAGTCGCGGGCGAGGCTGAGCAGCTCGCCCAGGGCCTTGACCAACTCAGGGTTGCCGATCCGCCCGAAGAACGAGCCGGCGGCCGCGGCCGGGTGGTAGCGCTCGGGCGTGCAGAACGGGCTGGTGTACACGCCGATCGTGTGCACCCGCTGCGCCTCGGGCTCGGGCCGCACGGTGACGATGACGCCGTCGTCGAACAGCGCGTAGCCGTGGCTGGCGACGGGCACCTCCATCGTCCGCGACACGAGGTTGTAGGCCAGCAGCAGGTAGTCGCCGGTCGAGACCCGGTGGAACGCGTAGAGCAGGTCCTCGCCGTTCGGGCTCGCGTGCGTCGCGAGCAGCTCGTAGCCGTCGGCGTCGGTCGCGAAGACCTTCGTCTCGCCGTTCTGCAGGTGGAAGCCGCCCGGGAAGATGATGCCCGAGCTCTCGGGCAGCTGGTGGCAGTTCAGCCCGATCGCGTCGATGCGGTGCACCTGCTGCGTGAGGCGGTTGAACACGTAGAAGCGCTCGGCCGTCTCGCCGTAGGGCTGCAGGCGGATGAGGAGCAGCTCACCGAGCCGCGCCGTGCGCATGACCAGCTCGCCGAGATCGCTGTCGACGGCGGACAGCTGCTCGGTGAAGACGACGCGGCCGCCTTCGACCACGTCGTCGACGCGGAACTCGAGCGTGCCCTTGGTGCCCCCGATGAAGACGAGGTCTTGCAGGTTCCAGTGCGGCCAGCGACCCTCGACGCGGCTCGTGCGATCGACCTCGGTCCACACGAAGTCGAACTCGGGCGGCGACACGAGGTCGTGCTCGCCGTAGGCGTCGATGTACATCGGCGCCTCGGCGTCGAGGCGCCACCGCAGCACGCGGATGTCGTCGTCGCGCTCGCCGATCACGAACACCATCAGCAGCAGCTCGCCGACCTTGCGCAGCTCGAGCAGCCGGCACTCGGCGTAGTACGTGTACAGCTCGTCGAAGTCCCGCTGGAAGCTGGGGTCGCGCAGGAAGTAGTGGGGATCCTCCGCGTCGAGCGGCGCGAAGTCCTTGTCGGTCGGCGACACGTCGGCGACCCGCAGCAGGGTGAACACGTCCTCGACCTTGCGCTTGGCCACGAGCCCGGGCGGGATGTTCGTGCCGAAGAGCAGCAGCCCGTCGACGCTCACGGCGTCGCAGGGGATGCAGGCGGCGTCGGTGCTGAGCCGCTCTTGCTCGATCAGCGTCAGGCTGGCGCCCCCGAAGACCTCGGCCCGCTCGGCGTTGAGCTTGTCGGCCCGCTCCTGCAGGGCCACCGCGACCTGACCGAGGCGGGCCTGCAGGATGTCGTACGCCGAGGACGGACCCTGTTCCTCGACGACCGAGGACGAGGCCGGCTCGCCGCCCGTCGACGCCGGCGCCGCGGCGCCGTCATCGGGGGATGACGGCGCCGCGCTCGCGGTGGGTTCGGAGGAGGGTGGGGGGACGTCGGTCACGAGTCGGTCGCCCCTACTTGATCAGCGACGAGAGCTCGATCTTGTCGAGGCCCTTGTCCTTCATGCCGCTGACGAGCTCGCCGAGCAGCGCCCCGTCGTCGCCGCCGATGCGCTTGGCGACGAGCTGGAGCACCTGGGCGAGGCTCAGCTGCGCGAGCCCGTCGGGACCCAGACCACCGAGGGCCGCGGCGAACGTGGCGACGAGGTCCTTGTCGCCGTTCACGTACGGCTGCATCATCGCCTTGGTCCCGTCGGACGAGTTGCCGAACGCCTCGAGGGCCTTGCCCGCCGACGACGCACCCATGATGCGGTCGACGAACATGTCGGTGCCGCCGACGATGTCGATGTCGGCGGTCTGCAGCGCGGCCGCCATCGCCTCGGCCTGCTTGATGCCGAGGTCGCGCTGGGCGGCGACGCTCGCCATCCGCACGTTCTCCTCGCGCTCGATGCGCTTGACCTCGAGGTCGTACTCCTGGCCGACGCCTTCGAGCTCCTTCATGGCCACGGCCTTCTCGGCCAGACCGGCGGCCTCGCCCTTGAGGCGGGCCTCGGAGGCCTCGCCCTCGGCGTGACCGGCCACCCGGGCCGCCTCGGCGTTCGCCTCGGCGACCTTGGCCTGCGCGAAGCCGACCTCCTGGATCGCCTCGGCATCGGCCCGCTTGACCTGCACGTCGGCGAGCCCCGGGGCGGCGGCCATCGCCTTGGTCCCTTCGGCCCGCTGCGCCATGGCGGCGGCTTCGAGCTCGGCCGACGCCTTGTCGGCCTCGGCCAGCGTGAGCAGCTCGCGGCTCTTGTGCTGCGCCGCCTTCTCCTCGGCCTCCGCCGCCTTGATGGTCTGGATGAGGCCGGCCTCGGCGACGCCGCCGGCGGTGATGACCGCGGAGTCCTTCTCGCGGTTGGCGTCCTCGACGCGGCGCAGCGTGAGGATCGCCTCCTCCTGCTCGGCGACGGCCTTGTCGGCGGCGACGCGGGCCCGGGCCAGCTCGGCGATCTGGGTCTTCTCGACCTCGAGGTCGCGCTGGGCGGTCGTGGTCTCGACCTGGCGCGCGATGGCCTCGAGCTGGCGGGCCTTCTCGAGCTTCTCCGCCTCGACCGCCACCGCCCGCTCGCGGTTCTTCTGGGCCACCTCGACCTCGCGCTGCAGGTTCTCGTTCTGCACGGCGAGCTGCTCGTCGGTCTTCAGGCGGGACTGCTCGGCCTTGAGCCGCTCCTCGGCCTCGACCTGGAAGGCGACCGACTCCTCACGCGCCTTGGTCGTGGCCATCTCGCGCTGGGCCCGGTACTCGGCCGACTTCTCCTGGCGATCCATCTCGTAGACGGCCTGCTGGGTCTCGACGTCCTTCGCCTTCAGCTGCTTCTCGGCCTCACGCCGGAAGTGGTTGGCGGTGACGGCCTCTTGCGACGTGATGTCGGTGATCTTGCGGATGCCGACGGCGTCGAGGACGTTGTTCGGGTCGAGCTGGCTGATCGGCGTCTGCTCGAGGTACTCGATGGCGACGTCGTCGAGCACGTAGCCGTTGAGGTCCTCACCGATGACCCCGATGACGTTCGTGCGGAAGTTCTCGCGCAGCTCGTACAGCTCGACGAAGTCCATCTGCTTGCCGGCGGTCTTGAGCGACTCGGCGAACTTGGCGCCGAAGAGCTCCTCGAGCTTGCTCTGCGTCGATGCGTTGACGCAGCCGACGAGCTGGGCGACCTTGCGGACGTCCTCCGCCGTGTTGTTCACGCGCACGTAGAAGCTCACGCGGATGTCGGCCCGGATGTTGTCCCGACAGATCAAGCCGTCGTTGCCGGACTTCTCGACCTCGATGACCTTGACGCCGATGTCCATCATCTCGGCCCGGTCGACGACCGGCTTCACCAGCGCACCGGTGAAGGTGACCTCGATGTTGCGGGCCCGGGAGATGATGAGCGCCTGGCTCTGAGGCACCTTCCGGTAGAAGCGCGTGACGACGACGCCAACCAGGAAGACGGTGAAGACGATGGCTCCAGCCGCCACGAGGATGATGATGAGTATCTGCACGTTCTCTCTCCTGTTCGCCCGGACGAGCCGAGCCTGTTTGCCTTGCGCCGCGGACACGGACACCCGCACCCGCCGTTCTTGTGCTGCTTCCCACGCCAGACCTCACCGATGAGGCTGGTACTCCTCTTCGATCTCCGCGATGAAGAACGCGTCCGTCGCCGGGTCGTGCTCGACGACCAGCGCGACGTCCCCTCGGTGGAACGTCCCCGCCCTGGCCCGCACCTTGATGAGCGACGTGCGCATCGGACCGCTCAGCAGCTCGGCGTCGCCGAACCGCTCGTTCACCTCGAGGGTGCGCACCTTGCACGTGCACCCGATCGCGGCGTTTCGCTCCGGCGCCTGTTCGGTCGCGAGCGCCCTCCCCAGCGCGCCACCGACCGTGCGCACGAAGAGCACACCGACCACGAGGCCCAGCACCAAGCCGCCCACGACGGTGACGGTGGCGGAGGCGCCGAGCGAGTCCATGACCCCCGAGAACAGCAACGAGGTCACCCACCCCGCGAGCGAGAGCAACAGCAGCACGAGCGGCAGCCCGAGCGCTCCGAGGTGCATCGCCGCGGCGAACGACTCGAACGCATCGATGTCGCCGTCACCGTCGATGTCGATGTCGAAGTCCCCCTCGCCGACATCGAACCCCGAGACGAGGATCCCCAGCAGGAACCACAGGAAGCAGACGATCAGGGGCACCGTGAACACCACGGTGGGGAAGCTGGTGATCAGCTCGAGGACCTTCTGCACGGCCGGGACCCTACGGCCGTCCTGAAGTGGGGTGGGCCGCCGTTTCGGGAATCTTAATGCCGGCGGCGAAGAAGGACCGGTGCGGCGCTCGGCAGCTGCGCTCGCCGCCCTGGAACCACCGCCTGCCCGTCTGTCCCCATGCGCCCATGTGCCGCCAGTCTGGCCCGCAACCGGCCGTCGTGCTCGGGGACACCGCGGCACACTGGTCAGCCATGCCCGAGCGCACCCCGAGCGAGCCGACGGTCATCTTCGAGACCGTGCACGGCAGCCAGGCCTACGGCCTCGCGCGCGCCGGGTCGGACGTCGATCGCAAGGGCGTCGTCATCGGGCCGCCGGCCTGGTACCTCGGGTGGATCGGCGGGCCGGAGCAGATCGAGCTCACGCCGGATCACGTGCGCTACGACCTGCGCAAGTTCGTCCGCCTCGCCGCCCAGGCGAACCCGACGGTGTTCGAGCTGCTGT
>CAYUOL010000103.1:0-16492 GCA_964446345.1 uncultured Iamiaceae bacterium
TGCCGCCCGTGCGGAGGATCTCGCCGGTCGGCAGCACTGCTTGCAGCCCGAGCACCTGATGACGGGTGGCGCCGTACTTCACTGCGCGCATGCCGCCCGCGTTCGTGGCGACGTTGCCGCCGAGGCTGGCCGAGTACTCGCCGGGGTACACCGTGTAGCGCAGGCCCTGATCGGCCAGCTGCTGGTCGAGCTGGTCGAGCGTGACGCCCGGCTGCACCGTGGCGGTGAAGTTCTCGGTGTCGACCTCGAGCACCGACGCCATGTGCTCGAACGACAGGAGGATTCCGCCGTGGCGCGGCACGCACCCACCCGACAACCCGGTGCCGCTGCCGCGGGCCGTGACGGGGATGCCGTGGGCGTCGGCGTACGAGAGCACCGCCGCGACGTGCTCGGCCGAGCTCGGGCGGACCACGGCGTCGGGTGCGTGGTGGTCGCCGGTGAGCGCCTCGTCGTGGTGGTAGTCGTCGCTGATCGCCTCTCCGGTCAGCACGTCTGCGGTGCCGACGATGCCGCCGAGCGCGGCCGCCAGCTCGTCGACGTCGACGCCGTGATGTGTGGTCGCTGCCGTGTCCGTCATGACGATCTGCCTCCCCCGAGCGGTCGAACGGGGGGAGTGTAGTGCCGCGCCGCAGACCGCCCGCCGGAGGTGCCGGGCCGGCCGTGGGTCAGTTGGAGCCGGCGGACCGGATCTGGCCGAGCACCTCGAGGCACGTCGGGCACACCGGGAACTTCTGGGGGTCCCGCGTGGGCACCCAGCGCTTGCCGCAGAGCGCCTCCACCTCTTCGCCGAGGGCGTACCCCTTCATCTCGTCGTCCTTGCGGATGATGTGCGACATCTTCTCGCGGTCGCCCTCGTCGATGACGGCGTCGGGCCGCTCCTCGAGCACCTCGACGGGAGCGGTGCGGAGCGGGGTCTGCGGCGAGGTCATGCCCGGCATGGTCGCGCGCCCGGACCCGGCGGCGCCACCATCGCCACGCGCCCCCGGTGGCGGGGCGGAGCGCAGCCTGGTCGCTCGTCGAGTCGGGCCGGGCGGCGCCCCGCACGATCCACCCACCCGACCCGACGCGCGGTCCCACGCCGCAGGGACACTCGGGGCGTGACCGCACCGACGTCCGCCGGGCCCGCCCCGCACGCATCGACCCCCGGGCCACCTCCCGACGCACCACCGCGCGCGCGGGTGCTCGTGACGGGCGCTTCGGGTTACATCGGTGGCCGGCTCGTCGGGGAGCTGCTCGGCACCGGCCGGCGCGTGCGCTGCCTGGTGCGCACCCCGGCCAAGGTCGACGCCGCGCCCTGGTCGGGCCAGGCCGAGATCGTGGCGGGCGACGTGGGCGGCGACCTCGACGGTGCCCTCGAGGACGTGGAGGCGGCGTACTACTTGGTGCACTCGATCGGCGCCTCTCGCGACTGGCAGGCGCAGGACGAGCAGGTCGCCGAGCACTTCGGCCGCGCGTGCGCCCGCGCCGGCGTGCGCCGGATCGTGTACCTCGGCGGTCTCGGGGAGGACGCCGACGAGACCGATCTCTCGGCCCACCTGGCCAGCCGGCACGAGGTCGGCCGCGCCCTGGCGCGCGGCGGAGTGCCCGTGACCGAGCTGCGAGCCGCGGTGATCATCGGCTCGGGCAGCGCGTCGTTCGAGATGCTGCGGTACCTGGTGGAGGTGCTGCCGGCCATGGTCACGCCCCGCTGGGTCGAGACCCGGTGCCAACCGATCGCGGTGCGCGACGTGTTGCGCTACCTCGTCGAGGTGCTGGACGTCCCGGCCACGGCGGGGCGCACCCTCGAGATAGGTGGGCCGGACGTGCTCAGCTACCGGCAGATGATGGCGATCTACGCCGAGGAGGCGAAGCTGCGGCCTCGCCTGATCATCCCGCTGCCCGTGCTGACGCCGCGCCTGTCGAGCCTGTGGGTCGGGCTCGTGACGCCGTTGCCGCGGTCGCTCGCGCGTCCCTTGGTCGACAGCCTGGTCAACGAGGTGGTCGTGCACGACGACGCGATCACGCACCTGCTGCCGGGGTCGTTGCTGAGCTACCGCGAGGCGGTGCGCCGTGCGCTCGGCCGCATGGCGACGAACACGGTCTCCACCAGCTGGTCGGGGGCCGAGCTGATCAGCAGCTCGGGCCTGGGCACCGGGTACGGGGTGGCCGCGCCAATGCCGACCGATCCCGGGTGGTCCGGTGGGACCGTGCTCGCCGACCGCCGCACGACCACCGTCGATGCCGCGCCCGCCGACGTGTACGCGGTCCTCGACGCGATCGGGGGCCGGAACGGGTGGTTCAGCAGCGAGTGGTTGTGGCAGATCCGCGGCATCGCCGACAAGGTGGTCGGGGGCCCGGGGATGCGGCGCGGTCGGCGCGACCCCGTGCACCTGCGGGTGGGGGACGCCGTCGACTTCTGGCGGGTCGAGGCGCTCGAGCCGGGCGCGCTCGTCCGCCTGCGGGCCGAGATGCGCAACCCGGGCGACGCCTGGTTGGAGTGGCGCATCGAACCCGAGGTCGCGCCTGCGGGGGAGCCGGGCGCGGGCGTCGCCGGCGATGGGCAGCACCATGCAGCGGACACGGGGGAGTCGCCCGCGCAGGTCGCGGCGACGATCGCGACAGACGGGGCGCGGACCACCGTCCACCAGCTGGCCCGGTTCCACCCCCGGGGCCTCTGGGGGCGGGCCTACTGGCTGGGCGTGGCGCCCTTCCACCGCTTCGTGTTCCCGAGCATGTTGCAGGGCATCGCCGACGCGGCCGAAGCGAGGGCCGCGAGCGGTCGGGCGACGAGCGCCACCGCACGCCGCGACCCGGTCGGCGCGACGACCGCCCAGCGGGCTCGCGCCGTTCCGGCCGCCGCGGCGCGGAACTTGCGGACCGACCCGTCGCGCGCCTACGAACGGGAGACATGAGCGACTTCGCGTACCAGGACCCGTACCCGCTGGCGGCCGACGGGACGCCCTACACGTTGCTCACCGCCGACGGCGTCTCGACCTTCGAAGCCAACGGCAAGGGCTTCCTCGAGATCGACCCGGCCGTCATCACGCTGCTGACGAGCCAGGCCATGCGCGACATCGCCCACCTCCTGCGCCCGGGCCACCTGGCCCAGCTGTCGTCGATCCTCGACGACCCCGAGGCGTCCGACAACGACCGCTTCGTCGCCCTCGAGCTGCTGAAGAACGCGAGCATCGCCGTCGGCGGCATCCTGCCCAGCTGCCAGGACACCGGCACCGCGGTGGTCAAGGGCAAGAAGGGCCAGTACGTCATGACCGGCGGGGGCGACGCCGCGGCGATCGCCCGCGGCATCTACGACACCTACCAGAACGCCAACCTGCGCTACTCGATGATGGCGCCCACCTCGACCTGGGACGAGGTCAACACCAAGACGAACCTGCCGGCCGAGATCAAGATCGAGGCGGTCGACGGCGACACCTACAAGTTCCTCTTCATGGCCAAGGGCGGAGGCTCGGCCAACAAGAGCTACCTGTTCCAGGAGACCAAGGCGCTGCTCAACCCCGACAAGTTGATGGGGTGGCTCGACGAGAAGCTGCGGACGCTCGGCACCGCGGCCTGCCCGCCGTACCACCTCGCCGTCGTGCTGGGTGGCACCTCCGCGGAGAACGCGCTCGAGGTCGCCAAGCTGGCGTCCGCGCGCTACCTCGACACCCTGCCGACCGCCGGCAACACGCTGGGCCACGCCATCCGCGACCCGCAGCTCGAGCTCGACATCCTGAAGCTCACCCAGGAGTTCGGCATCGGGGCCCAGTTCGGCGGCAAGTACTACTGCCACGACGTCCGGGTCATCCGCCTGCCCCGCCACGGCGCCTCGCTGCCGGTCGCGATCGCCGTGTCGTGCTCGGCCGACCGCCAAGCCCTCGGCAAGATCACCTCTGAAGGCGTCTTCCTCGAGGAGCTCGAGCGCGATCCGGCGAGGTACCTGCCCGAGACCACCGACGAGCACCTGTCCGACGACGTGATCGAGATCGACCTGAACCGGCCGATGAGCGAGATCCGCGCGGAGCTGTCGAAGTACCCGGTCAAGACGCGGCTGTCGCTGACGGGTCCGCTCGTGGTGGCCCGTGACATCGCCCACGCCAAGATCAAGGACCTGCTCGACCGCGGTGAGCCCATGCCGTCGTACCTGCGGGATCGCGCCGTCTACTACGCCGGGCCGGCCAAGACCCCGGAGGGCTACGCGTCCGGATCGTTCGGCCCCACCACGGCGGGCCGCATGGACTCGTACGTCGACCAGTTCATGGAGGCGGGTGGCAGCTTCGTGATGTTGGCCAAGGGCAACCGCTCCAAGGCCGTCACCAACGCCTGCAAGAAGCACGGCGGCTTCTACCTCGGGTCGATCGGGGGCCCCGCCGCCCGTCTCGCCAAGGACTGCATCACCAAGGTCGAGGTGCTCGAGTACCCCGAGCTCGGCATGGAAGCGGTGTGGAGCATCGAGGTCCACGACTTCCCCGCGTTCATCGTCGTCGACGACAAGGGCAACGACTTCTTCAGCGAGGTCTCGACGCCGGTGGCGCTGCGGACCTGATCGCCCCGAACGACCCGAGCCGGCGTCACCCGATGAGCCGCTCGAGCTCCCGTTCCCACTGATCCGTGTCGGGCACGAAGAAGGCGACCTCGGTCCCGTCGGCGAGCGCCACGATGAGGTGCTCGTGGGTGCCGACGATGGCGCCGTTGTAGCCCTTGCTGCGGCGGACGCCGACGATCTGCGCCGTGGGCACCTCGATCACCGGCCCGGTCGCCTTGCGGAACAGGAGCCGCTGCGACGAGAGGACGATGCGGCCGTTGCCACGCACCTGGCTGAACGTCCCCGTGCCACCGCGGTACATCCCCGGCTGGACCGGCAGCACGATCTGCTCCCCACGCGCGACAGCGGCCTCGTCGAAGGCGGTCCAGTACTCGCGGGAGGAGCGCTTCCCGCGCAGGATCAAGGGGATGAGGATCGCCGCGAGCACGATGGTGACGAGCAGGATGATCCCCAGCACGAGCAGCACGACGGTCATCGTCCCCGACCCCCGGCCGGTCGGCGCGACGGTCCGGGCGCCCGGAGCGCTGCGAGGCGTGGCATCGGGGCAGCTTGGCAGATGCCCCGGCGCTCGTCGGTGTGGGCCACGATCACCACTCGATCTGGTCGAACGTGGCGCGGAGCTTCGCGCCCCGTTCGGGGTTCGACGCGGCGACCCAGCCGATGCGGCCGAGCAGGTGCGCTCGGAACGCGGGGTGGCCCTCGCGGTTCGCCGCCGCGGCACCGTTGACACGGGCGTCGTGGAGCACCGCCTTGAGCCGGTCGTAGGTGCGCCGATCGACGTTTGGGCGTTCGTTGACGACCAGCCCGGCGATCAGCTGGCGCTCGGAAGCGCGCGCGACGCGCGTCTTCGTGGCGTTGATGCGAAAGCCCTCGGCGGCGGCGATCCGCGAGGTGATCCGGACGACGGCCGGAACCGCGCGAGCGAGCGCCGGACCGCCGGAGAGCACCAGGTCGTCGGCGTAGCGCGTGTAGACGGCGTCGAACCGGCTCGCGAGGCCCCACAGCCGGCGATCGAGGGCGTACGCCGCGAGGTTCGCCAGCGCCGGTGACGTGGGCGCCCCCTGCGGGAGGTGCGGGTACGAGAGGTCCAGCGTCGCCCGGCGGTGCGCGTCCCGCATCGATGCGGGCACCGGTCCGGCTCGTCGGAGCACCGGCCACGGCACGGCGTTGGTCACCAGTCCGGTCAGCCGGTGCGCGACCTCGTCGGGGTAGCCGGCGGCCCCGAAGATGCCGAACACGCGCCCGGCCCGCACCGACGGGAAGAACCCCTCGAGGTCCAGGTGCACGACGGCACGTTGCCCGACGTGGGGTGCCGCGAACGTATGGACGGACCGGCCGCGGCGGAAGCCGTGGGCGCCCCAGTGCGACGGGATCTCGTCGAGGATCTCGTGGAGGATGCGGCGCTGGAACAGCTTGAGCATCGGCTTCGGCGCCTCGAGCAACCGGTGGCCGCCGCGCCGCTTGGGCAACCACGCGTAGGTGTAGTGCCGCAGCGGCTCGTCTCGCGCCGATCGCTCGAGCGATCGGACGTCGGCGTACCAGTCCAGGTGCGCCGGGTGCAGGCCGAGCCAATCGGCGAGATCACCGGTGGTGCCCAGCAGCGGGACGTTCCAGCGGGTCGGTCCCATGCGCGACGGGGTGAGCGGGATCGGCGGGCGCCAGGGTCGCCGGCCCTCGGCCTCGTCCTCGGCGAACTTCCGGGCCAGCGACCAGCTGTCGAACAGGTGCGCAACGAGCTCCTCCCGCGCGGGCGGCGGTCCGCCCGCGAACACCTCGACCGTCTCGGTGGCCACGGCCGGCATCCAGCCGCTCTCGTCGTCGAGGGCGCGGACGCCGGCACCGGCCAGCGACGTGGCATCCCAGTGCACGGCGAGGAACGCATCGGCGACCGCCTCTGCGGCCAGCCGCCGGCGTTCCGCTTCGTCGGGGATCGCCGAGCGCCGGCGGCGGGATCGGGTCACCGAGGTGCCGCGATCCGTGCGTCGATCGGTCGGGGTGGGACGAGGACGTCGAGCGGTCCGTGCCGTCCGCGCCGTCCGCCCGGCCCGGACGTCGCAGGCGTGGTGGGCGGACGCGGCTCCCGTGGATCGAGGCGCTCGGGTCGTGATGTGGCGGTGCGGACCGACCATGCCCGTCGTGCGAGCGCCGTGGCCCGGGCCGTCGCTTCCGCTCGGGCTCGCGCGCTTGCGGTGCCTCGGGGAGGCACCGTGGATGTCCCCGGGGGAGCCCCGGAGCAGGTTCGGGCCCCCGGCCGGAGCCGTGGACCTCCACCGGTCTCGGAGACGCACCGCCACATCGGCGGCGACCCTACCGGTCAGCTGAAGAGGACGCTGATGCTCTCCTTCTGGGAGATGCGTCGGATCGCCTCGCCGAACAGCCCCGCCACCGACACGACCTCGATCTTCTCGTGCTCGAGCTGGGGCTCGACGGAATCGGTCACGTAGAGCCGCTCGATCTCGCTGGCTTCGAGCTTGGCGAGCGACTGCTCGCGCAGCAGCGCGTGGCTCACCATGGCGTGCACCTCGGTGGCGCCCCGCTCCTTGAGGACCCGGGCCGCGTCGACCAGCGTGCCGGCCGAGATCGTGAAGTCGTCGACGATCAGCGCCGTGCAGCCGTCGACGTCGCCGATCAGCTCGACGACCTCGGCGGACTCGCTGTGGTCGATGCGCCGCTTGTCGGCGATCGCCAACGGGACGTCGAGGCGCTCGGAGTACACGCGGGCCTTCTTCGCGAAGCCGGCGTCGGGCGAGACCACGACCAGGTTCGGCAGCGCCTTCGCCTCGATCGTGTCGCACAGCACCGGCAGGGCGCGGAGGTCGTCGACGGGCACCCGGAAGAAGCCGGACACCTGCGGCGCGTGCAGGTCCATCGTCACCACGCGGTCGACGCCGGCCACCTCCATCGCGTCGGCGCAGACGCGGCCGCGGATCGACACGCGGGGCTCGTCCTTCTTGTCGCCCTTGGCGTAGCTGAAGTACGGCATCACCGCGGTCACCGAGGCGGCGCTCGCCCGCTTCAGGGCATCGATCCAGAACAGGAGCTCCATGAAGTTGTCGTTGGTCGGCGGGCCCGTGCCCTGCAGCAGGAAGATGTCGCGACCACGCACGTTCTCGAGCACCCGGACGAAGGTGTTGCCCTCGGAGAAGCGCACCGTCTCGGATGCGGCGAGGGGCCAGTCGAGGTAGTCGGCGACGGCGCGGCCGAGCGCCTGGTTCGCCGATCCGGCCAGCAGGATGAAGTCGTCGTGCACCCGGGCAGGGTACGCCACGGCCGCGTGGCGTCGCCCGGGCCGGCGCTCGCCGCCGGGGAACGCAGCAACGACCGCCGGCGGGGACCGGGAACCGGGTCCGGCGAGCATCAGGCATGGAACCGTCCGCACGGGGCAGGATGGTGCCCATGGCTGCTCCCCAGACCCAGAAGAAGGTCGGCGTCGGCGGATGTCTCGTCAGCGTCCTCCTGTTCGTGTTGAGCGTCGCGGCGTTCTTCGGCCTGCTCGTCTGGGCCACGCTCGGCATCGTGAACAGCTTGCAGGAGGCGCCGAGCGTCCCCTTGGGCTCGAGCGGCACGGTCACCATCACGACGACGGGGACGCAATACGTGTTCCTCGGCGACCTCACCTCCGGGGGCAGCATCCCCGCGTTCAACCCCGACGTGAAGATCACCGATCCGTCCGGCAACCCGGTGACCATCACGACGCCGACGGCATCGTCGAGCGGGTCGAGCGGCAACGGGTCCTTCCGCTCGATCGGCGAGTTCAACGCGACCACCACGGGTGCCTACACGGTCGACGCCTCGAGTGCGTCGTCCTTCGCCAACGCGAAGATCTACGTGGCGAGCTTCGACATCGGCAACCTCGGCGCGAAGCTGCTGCTCGCGTTCGGCGTCGGCGGCCTGCTCTTCGTGGCCTCCCTGATCGTCGGCATCATGTGGCTCGTGCGCCGGTCCAAGGCGAAGAAGGCGCTGCCGCCCTACCAGGGCGGCGGGGGCTACCCGCCCGTGGGCGGCTACCCGGCGCAGCCGAGCTACCCGCCGCAGCCGTCCATGCCACCGAGCAACCCGCAGGCCGGCGGCTGGCCGCAGAACCCGCCACCGCAGTGAGCCTGCGCCACCCGCGCGAGCGCGACGAAGGGACCTCATGACCGACACACCGATGCCGTACCGCCGCCTGGGTCGCGCCGGCCTGCAGGTCAGCGCCTTCTCGTTCGGCTCGTGGGTGACCTTCGGCGACCAGCTCGACACCGGTCTCGCCAAGGACTGCCTGGCGGCGGCGCGCGAGGCCGGCGTGAACTTCTTCGACAACGCCGAGGCCTACGCCGGCGGCGAATCCGAGACGATCATGGGCAAGGCCATCGCCGAGCTCGGCTGGGAACGGCACTCGTACGTGATCTCGACCAAGGTCTACTGGGGCATCCACGGCGACATGATCAACATGCGCCAGACGCTCAACCGCAAGTACCTGATGCAGGCCATCGACGGCTCGCTGCAGCGTCTCGGGCTCGACTTCGTCGACCTCCTCTACTGCCACCGCCCCGATCCGAAGACCCCCATCGAGGAGACGGTCTGGGCGATGTCCGACATCGTCGCCGCCGGCAAGGCCCTCTACTGGGGCACCTCCGAGTGGGCGGCCGACGAGATCCGGGCCGCGTGGGAGATCGCCGAGCGCCACCACCTGCACAAGCCGGTCGTCGAGCAACCGCAGTACAACCTGTTCGAGCGGGACCGCGTGCAGCGCGAGTACGCGCGGCTCTACGAGGACATCGGGCTGGGCCTCACGATCTGGAGCCCGTTGGCGTCGGGGCTGCTCAGCGGCAAGTACCTCGACGGCGTGCCCGAGGGGAGCCGGGCCTCGTTGCCGGGCTACGAGTGGCTCAAGGACATGCTGACGAACCCCGAGCGCAACGCCAAGGTGCGCCAGCTCATGGAGGTCGCCGAGCGCCTCGGCTGCACCGTGTCCCAGCTCGCCATCGCCTGGTGCGCCGCGAACCCAAACGTGTCCTCCGTGATCACCGGTGCCAGCCGCGTCGAGCAGGTCGAGGAGAACATGGGCGCCAAGGCGGTGCTGGCGCAGCTGACGCCCGACGTGCTCAAGGAGATCAAGGCCATCGTCCGCTGATCGGCCGGCGGCCGTGCCTCCGCGATCAGCCGACGAGGGCGATGGGCACGTCGACCACGCGGGTCGGTGACTCGACCCCGAAGGGGCGGGTCGGGTCGAAGTAGCTGACCGCGACGTGGCCGGCGCCGCTCAGCTGCGGCTGCACCTCGGCGGCGAAGCAGTTGTTCGGGTGCGCCTCGGTGCACTCGCCGAGCCGCACCGACGCGGGCGCCGTCCACGGCCCCTCCGGTCGCTGCGCCACGCGGACGCTCAGCGTGTTCCAGGCGTCCACGTCGACCATCACGAAGCGATCGAGGCCCGGCACCCAGCGCACCGATGCCTTGATCCGCTCGTGGGACGGACCCATGACGAGCGGCGTGGCCGCGGCGGCCTCGGGCACCCATTCGCGGCCGTCCCAGTAGCGGTAGGCGGACGCGTCCGCGGCGGCCTCGACGGGCACCCGCGCCACGGTGCACGGCTCGGCGTCCTGCCCGCACCAGTACACGTAGGCATGGGGCCCGTCGATCACCGAGGCGATGCCGTACCCGCCCGCCTTGCCGAGCTTGGGGAAGAGCCGGGCGGTGCGGATGCGCACCGACGTGGGCGCCGACGGCGCGCCCGGCCCCACGGGGTAGCGGGCCTCGGCCAGCCCGATGTCGAACGTCGTCGCCCCGCCCGGCACCAGGCACACGTTCGAGTACCAGATGAGCACGCGGTCCTCGGGTTGGTCCGCTGAGGCGGGGAGGGTCACCGCGCTCTGCGGCCACAGGGACTGCTTCTCGGCCGCGTCGCAGACGGGGTAGTCGCCGTCGGCCCGCAAGAAGGTGAGCGGGTAGCCGCTGGTGTCCACCGCGTCCTGCATGGTCGTCGGCGCCTCCGGGCCGGCCACCGCCGCGCTGGTGTTCACGAAGCGCTGCAGCCGCTCGTCCCTGCCGAAGAGCGCGGTGTCGCAGTAGATCCACAACGTCCGGCCATTCGCGAGCGGCGCCGTCATGCCGCAGTCCCGGCGGACCGTGGCGATCGGCGTCGCTGCCGGTGCGGCGACGGGTCGGCTCGGCCCGACGAGGCCCAGCACCGGGGCACGGGGCGCCGGCGGCAGCACGGGCGCGCTCGTCGCACCGGCACGCGGCGTCGCGCTCGCGGCGGTGCCGGAGCTGGGTCGCGGCGTCGGGTCGTTGCCCGCCGGCTCGGCGCCCGGGCTCGTCCCGCAGGCCACCACGGCGACGAGGACGAGCGCCCCGAGGATGCCGAACGCCGCTCGGGCCGGCGTCCTCGCGCTCCTGCTCGCCTCCCGCCCTCGCACCGCGCCGGTCTAGCAGAGGGCGTCCGCGACGCCGGCGCGCGCTCGAGGCGCCAGGAGCGCCCGACGTGGGCCCGCGCCGAGTGTCGCGAAGATCGACCCACCTGCGTGTCCGAGCGTGTAGCGTGCCGGAGCCCGTCGAGTGGGAGCGGGTGCGGACCGTGCGCCGGAGCGCGAGGCACGGTCCACCGAGCGGGAGGTCTGGGTGTGGCGCGTCTGACGTGGTCCGTGCGGAGCACGGTGGTTCTGGCGGCTGTGGCCGTGGTGTTCGTCGCCGTGCCGATCGCCCGGGCGGCGTCGGCCCCGCCCGTCGGGGCGGCGCCCACGACCGGATCGATCTCGGGCACCGTGACCGACGCCGGCGGCGTGCCGATACCGGGCGTCACCGTGGGCGGCGCCTACGGAACCGGGGTCGCGGTCGCCATCTCGGGCGCCGACGCGGTTTCGACGACCGCCCCGGCCACCACCGTGGTGGGCACGACACCGGGCACGGGCGTCCCCTCGCCCTCGGTGCCGCGCACGGCCATCACCGACCTGCAGGGCCGCTACACGATCAAGGACGTGACCCCGGGCTCGCAGTACCTCACCTTCCAGCCGCCGGCCGGCTCGCCCTACACCGCCGCCATGTACACGGGCCCGTCGGGCAACCCCTCGAGCGTGCCCGTCGTCGTGGTGGCCGGCCGCGACACCGGGGGCATCGACGGCGTGCTCCCCGCCGGCGGCTCGATCAGCGGCGTGGTCACCAACATGGCCGGCGCCGCGGTGAGCACGGCCCAGGTCTGCCTCCAGCCCCAGAGCTCGGGCAGCAGCTACTACGGGTGCACGGCCACCGACAACGCCGGCTCGTACTCGTTCCCCGGCGTGGCCGTCGGCGCGTACAAGGTGCAGTTCCAAGCGCAGAGCTCGCAACCCCCGCAGTACCCCACCGAGTACTTCGACGACACGACCAACCCGACCGAGGCCGTGGTGCTCGCCGTCGGCGCCGGGCAGGCCGTCGCCGGCGTCAACGCGCGCCTCGACCTGTCGTGCTCGGTGTTCGGCTCGACCTGTCGCCGCATCACGAGCAGCGCGGGCTGCATCACCGCGACCTACACGGCACCGCTCACCGCGGTGCTCCGGTCGTGCGTGGCGACCTCGGTCCAGTGGACCGACACGGCCGGGCACGACGAGGTCGGCAACCCCGTCACCCTGCACTACAGCGGCAACGGCCCCTTCGTGGTGACCGCGAGCTCCAACACCGGGTCGTCCGTCTTCAAGGAGTCGATCACCATCCAGTTCCCGGCGACCACGTCGGCGCCCGGCGCGCCCACGCTCGTCAGCGGCATCCCGCACGATGGTGCGGTGCAGGTGACGTGGGCTGCGCCGCAGTCCGACGGCAACGCGCCGATCACGCAGTACGACGTGAGCACGACCGTCGGCAACAAGACCTGCACCTGGACCGCAGGGCCCTTGTCCTGCACGGTCACCGGGCTCACGAACGGCACGTCCTACGGCTTCACGGTGAAGGCCAAGAACGCCATCGGCACGGGACCGGCCGCCACCACCGGCCCCGTCGTCCCGGCGACGACCCCGACGCCGCCGGCGGCCGCGACGGCCTACGCCAGCGACGGCAGCGCTCTGGTCACGTGGCCGGCCTCGGCGGCGAACGGCGGATCCGCCCTCCTGGGCTACGTCGTGATCGCCTCGCCCGGCGGGCAGACCTGTGCCGCCGCCGTGGGCCTGTCCTGCACGGTCAACGGCCTCGCCAACGGCGTCGCCACCTCCTTCACGGTGCGGGCGGTCAACAAGGTCGGCGTCGGTGCCCCGTCGCCCGCCAGCGCCCCGGTCACGCCGCTCGGGCGTCCGACCGCCCCCCGGTCGGTCACCGGCCAGGCCGGCAACGGCGAGGTCGTCGTGAGCTGGCTCGCCCCTGCCAACCTCGGGGGCGCACCGATCTCCGACTACACCGTCACCGCGTCGCCCGGCGGCGCCACGTGCTCGACCGCGGGCGCGCTCACCTGCACCGTGACCGGGTTGACCAACGCGGTCCCGTACTCGTTCACGGTGGTGGCCACGAACCCCGCCGGGAAGAGCCCGACCTCCGAGGCGTCCGCGCCGGTGATCCCCGGCACCCCGTCGGCGCCGACCAACGTGGTCGCGGAAGCCGGCAAGCTGCGCGCCAAGATCACGTGGGCGGCACCGTCGTCGGCCGGTTCGTCGCCGATCACCGGCTACACGGTCGTGTCCTCGCCGTTCGGCCAGAACTGCTCCACCACGCAGCTCACGTGCACGATCGACGGCCTGGCCGAGGGCTCGGCGTACTCGTTCCGGGTGTACCCGCAGAACACCCAAGGGGTGGGCCCGGCGTCGGTCCCGTCCAACGAGGTCACGCCGTGGTCCGGTTCCGGCTTCCACCCCGTGGTGCCGGCGCGGATCCTCGACTCGCGGACCAACACCGGCTGGACCGGGCCGCTCGCATCGGGCATCCCCCGTGCGCTGAAGGTGACCGACCTTGGCGGCGGGTCGAACGTGCCCGGCAGCGCGAGCGCCGTGGTCATGAACGTCACGGCGACGGCGAGCTCCGCCGCGTCGTTCCTCACGGTGTGGCCGGCCGGCGCGAACCAACCGAACGCGTCGAACCTCAACTTCGCGGCAGGCCAGACGATCCCGAACCTCGTGACCGTGAAGATCGGCCCGTTCGGCATCGTCAACTTCGCCAACGCCAGCGGCCAGGTCGACGTGATCGGTGACGTCGTCGGCTACTACGACGACGGCGAGGGACCGGGCGACCTGTTCACGCCGATCGACCCGGTCCGCCTGCTCGACTCGCGCACCGCGACCGGCGGCTGGAACGGCAAGCTCGTCGCCGGTGCCCAGCGCGACCTCGCGGTCCGCTCGCCGCAGAACCCCGCCGGCGTGCCGGCCACCGCCACCGCTGTCGTCGCCAACGTGACGGTCACCGGCGGCACCCAGGGATCCTTCCTGTCCGTGTGGCCCTCCGGCGTCACCAAGCCGAACGCCTCCAACCTGAACTTCGGGACGGGCCAGACCATCTCGAACCTCGCGGTGGTCCAGATCGGCGCCAACGGGGCGCTGCGCTTCGACAACGCCCTCGGGGCGGTCGATGTGATCGTGGACGTGGTCGGCTTCTTCGATCCGACCGTGGGGTCGCGGTTCCATGCCCTCAACCCCAACCGGTTCCTCGACAGCCGCACCGGCACCGGCACGTACGGCCCCTGGGCCGCCGGGGAGCTGCGCACGATCTACCTGTCGAACGGGCGACCGGGCACCAACTCGATCCCCGCCACGGCCACGGGACTCGTGTTCAACCTGACGGCCACGAACGGCAGTGCGCCCAGCTACATCACCGCCTTCCCCGGCAACACGGCACGACCCGCCACCTCGAACCTGAACTTCGGGCCGGGCCAGACCATCCCGAACCTGGTCACCGTCAAGCTCGGGGCCTACTCGACGTTGTCGCTGTACAACAACCAGGGCGGGGTCAACCTCATCGGCGACGCCGTCGGGTACTACGCGACGACCTGACCCGGTTCACGCCGACGGATCGGCGTGGTGCCCGAGCACATCCACCGTCTCCGCCTTGTCACGCGACGCCATGGTGGGGTCGTGGAAGTGGTCGGGGTGCTTCTCGATCCCGGGGCGGGGCAGGGTCGGCGGGTCGAGGAACGCCGGCGGCCCTTCGAGGTCGAGGCAGTCCAGGAGGTTGCTGGCGTTGGCGTCGCGGTTCGTCAGCGCGCCGATGTTCCACTTGGTCTCGATCAGGCGCAGCACCGACGTGTGGTCGTGGATGATCGACGACACGTGGTCGGGCCGCGCGAACGGTGACACGACGACGCAGGGCACCCGGAAGCCCAGGCGGTCGTAGGACCCGGGCAGGTGCCAGTCCTCGAGGATCGGCTCCACGTCGTCGGGCCTGACCGCTTCTGGCGGGGGCACGTGGTCGTAGTACCCGCCGCACTCGTCGTACGTCCACACCAGCAAGGTGTGCGGCCAGCACGGGCTCTCGAGGACCGCGTTGATGATGTCCGCCGAGAACCGCTCGCCCTCTTGGATGTCCTGCGGGTTCTCCTCGCTGAGATCGGTGCGCGGCGTGACCAGGGCGAAGGAGGGGAGCGTGCCGTCGGCGCACGCCGCGATGAAGTCGTCGTAGGTGCCGCCCTTGTCCTGGTTGGCGAACCACACGGGCGGGAAGAGGGCGGGTTCCGGAAGGTCACCGAAGTAGTCCCGCCAGGTGATCCCGAGGTCGTTGAGGCGGTCGAAGATGGTGCCGTTGGGGGCGACCTCGTCCAGCCTCGGCAGCGCCGTCTTGACCTCGCCTCGCGCGGTGCCGGCCTGCAGGAAGCGACGGTTCGGGAACGTCTGGCTCAGCGTGGACGCGAAGTAGCGATCGCACAGCGGGAACGTGCGCGCCAGGGCCCAGTAGAAGGGGATGTCGCGGTCGGTCCAGTACCCCATCGCGGTGCGTCCGCTGCCGCTGCGCACGAAGCCGTCGTTGGCGCCGTCGTTCCACTGGATGTGCGCGTTGTTCCAGTCGGGGCACGGCTCGTCCTTCGGCTGCGTGGTCTCGGCGAAGGGGTACGCGCGCACCTCGTTGCCGAGGTCGTCGGGGTTGGCGTTCGTCGGGCGCCCGTCGGCGTCGAGCGTGAAGCCGTCGCCGCGACCGAGCATGCCGAAGTAGTTGTCGAACGAGTGGTTCTCCATCAGCAGCACGACGATGTGCTCGATCTGCGGGAGGAGATCCGTGCCTTCGGGCTGCGACGGATCCGGACGGGCGCCGGGTCCGTGCACGGGACCCGCGGCGTCGCGCCAGGACGTGTCGGTGCGGCCGAAGACGGGCGGGCGGGGCGGGGTGGTGGCGTCGGTCATGGGCACCTGCGGGGAGAGCGAAGACGTCGGAGCGTAGACCGTGGGGCGGGCTCCGATCCGGGCGGCGACGTCCGATCGAGCACGCCGGTGGGCTTCCTCGACGCCCCGGCGCTCGTGGTGGACGCCACCGATGCGGGCATCGCGGGAGCCGAGGGGACGGCCAATTGCGGAGCGTCGCCGGCGCCGGGCCGTAGTAGAACGCCTCTTTCCGTGACGGGACCGGTACCCGGACCCGCAGGGCGTCGGCCGGGAGGATCAGCGATGATGCACATCTACCGAGGCACGGTGCGGGGTCGCTTCGACGAGCAGGCCGACGCGGTGCGCGAGGCGCTGGTGGCGTCGGCCGACGAGCACGACGGGCTGAAGGCGGCGTTCGTGCACGACGGCACGTTCACCTACGACGAGCAGCTCACGTTCTTCACGTTCCGCTACGAGCTGCGGGCCAGCGGCGACGACGCCGAGGAGTGCGAGCTCGACGCGCGCGAGCAGGCCGAGTCCGACGCGCGGGCGTACCTGCAGCACTTCGGGATCGCCCATCGCGACCTCAAGGTGAGCGTGTGGGACATGGCGACGGTGTGGCACGACGAGTGAGCTGCCGGCGGCGCCGGCGCTGTCGCGAAGGCGTCCGCCCGACCGCCGCGTCGGTCTCCTCACCGATCCCGGTGCTGGGCAAGGTCAGGCGCTCGCGGCCAGGCGTCCTCGGTCGGGCTTT
>CAYUOL010000103.1:16592-18139 GCA_964446345.1 uncultured Iamiaceae bacterium
CGCGGTCAGGCGTTCGCGGTCAGGCGTTCGCGGTCAGGCGTTCGCGGTCAGGCGTTCGCGGTCAGGCGTCCTCGGTCGGGCGGCCGAGGATCAGGGCCTGCTGCAACAGGTCGACGAGCTGGTCGGGGAACGCCACGTCCGTGCGCCGCTCGTCGGCGAGCTCGGCGTAGGTCCACCACCGGTGCTCGACGAACTGGGTGCGCTCCTGCTCGGTGACGTTGCCGAACGAGATCTCGACGGTGCTCGTCCAGCCGACGAAGTACCGCTCGATGCCGTGGATCGGTGCGTCGTTCAGCAACACGTCGAAGGTGCGGTCCCACAGGACGGGTCCCAGACGGGCGTCGGTGATGCCGACCTCCTCGAACACCTCGCGCCTCGCCGCCGCCTCGAACGTCTCGTCGCCCTCGAGGCCGCCCCCGACGGTGATCCAGTACGTGTCGGGCGGAGCCGGGCGGCCGGGCTCGCGCACGAGGTGGTCGGGATCGCTGATCTTGAGGAGCAGCAGGCGATCGAACGGGTCGAGCAGCAGGACGCGGCTGGTGTCGCGGCGACGACTGGCGCGCGCAGGGGGTGGGTCAGGCATCGAGCGCGAGGGCGCTCGCCGCCGGGATCGACCGCCCCTCGACGAAGGCCACCACCGGCTTCGGTGGCGCCTCGACCTCGCGGGACCAGGTGAGCCGCACCACCGCGGCGCGACCGTCGGCGAGTGCGAGCACCACGTCGTCCTCGAGGTTGGCGACGACCACGAAGGGGGAACCGGCGAGCGGGTGCTCGGGGGCGAGCTCCGCCTCGAGCTCGACGGCGAACTGCTGCTTGAGCTGGTTGTGGTAGCCCGAGCGGGGCCGCATGTCCTTCCACCCGTCGGCGAGCTCGAGCGCGGGGACGAGGTCGGCGAAGGCGGTGAAGCTCGTGGCGCAGGTCGCGCATGCGTCCGTGGCCAGCGGCGAGAAGGCGTCGTCCTGCTTCTCGACCGCATCAGCGCGGCGTCCGCACAGCGTGCGTTCGCGGTTCAGGGCGTGGCGCTCGTCGTCGCCGGTGGCGGCGGGATAGGTCAAGGCGATCTCGGCGGCGAGCTGGGCGACGTCGTCTTCAGTCATCCGGTCATCGTGGCACGCGACGCCGACGCCTGCTCCTGCTGCGCGGACCATCGCGCTCCCGTGCGTGGCGCGGGTGGAGCGCCTCCGGTGGCGGGCCGACGCGGGCACGGCCGCACACGGGGATGACCGCGCGAGTCGCGCACCACGGGTCCGACCCGGGTGGTTGATCGCCAAATGGCAGGAGCGCTCCGGCCCCGTAGCCGGGGACGTCGGCGGGCGCTCGTGTCATGGTCATCGGCCGCAGCGTGCGGGCGGTGGCGGCCTGGTCCAGGGCACCTCGTGGTCGCCATCCCGGGGCGGACGTGCGAAGGACGCGAAGGACAGCGGCGAGTCCCGTCGGCGCTCGCACTCTTCCGGCGCCTCCACCCGGCCCCGTCACGGAACCCGGAACGCGCTCTGTGGAACGTTTCTGTCGTGTGGCAACAGAAGATCTCCACAAACGTCGACGGC
>CAYUOL010000104.1:0-8635 GCA_964446345.1 uncultured Iamiaceae bacterium
GTGTTGGTCATGTTCTGCTGCGCTCTGCACTCCGAGATCTCCGCTAGGCCCCGGCCCAGAGCGACGTGATCGGAACGGCCCCGCGATCCGGTCGGACAACGCGAACGACGTCGGCCGCGTGTGGAGGACCACGCCGGCAAGGAAGCGCTGATCAAGGCGGTCGCGTAGCCATTCGAGGTGGGCGGCATCAGCACACCGTCGGCCGCGACCTCTGGCGAACTGCGGTGCCTCACGGATCTGCTTCGTCGCCCCGAGGTAGCGCGCGCTGCGCGTCGAGAGCGGCGTGCTCGCGGAGGTACTCGCGGAGGTAGGGCATCGTGTAGTCGACCCGGCCATGGCCGACGGGCTCGATGAGTTCCGTCGCGATCAGGCGCAGCCGGTACTGACTCGCGTAGTTGCCGTCGACATCCAACCGCGCTGCGATGTCGCTCATGCGCGAGGGGCCGTCGTCGTGTGCCATCGCGAGAAGGAACGTACGGGCGACACCCGACAGATCAGAGATTGCCGGTTCGTGCACGAGCGAGCCGAGCCGGCGGCGGGCGGCGATCACCCCCGCGTCGACGTCGTCTGCCGACACCAGCTTGTGGCGCGGTTGCTGGCGCCAGATGTGGTACCCGACCAGCTGGACGAGGAACGGGTAGCCGCTCGTTGCCTCGGCGGCTCGGCGAGCGAGCCTGTCGGAGATCTTGCGGCCGGTTCTCTCGATCGGTTGCTGGATCGCAATGGATACCTCATCGAGCGACACCCGCCCGAGCGAGTGGCGATCGGCCCGCCTGAGGAAGGTGAGTACGTCGTCGTTGAGGACGGCACTCACTGCCGACGGCAGGCCAGCTCCAGCGAACATGATCTCCTGCTCCTCCCGCACGAGGTGCTGGAGGACCGAAGCCAGCTCCCGAAGCTCGTCGACTTGGTGATGGTGGACCTCATCGAGCGTGAGAAGCAGGCCGGAGCCCGTCCGGGCGAGAAGGTCGCATGCTGCGGTCGTTTGCGTCCGAAGCGCGGGGACCACCTGGTGCGACTCGTCCGTCTTCCATGAGGCACCTCCGAGGCCCATCGGCACGTTGATACCGGTCAGCCTGGACTTGGTTCCCTCCGGATCGATCTCGCGCAAGAGTCCTGGCAGGTGCTCGCTCACCAGGCGGGACACGAATCCCGGCGTCGCCGTTTCGGAGATGACTCGCCAACCCTCTTGCCGAGCCAGGTCCTCGACCTCGTTCAGCATCACGGTCTTGCCCGTGCCGCGGGCGCCCGTGTAGAGCGTCACGCGCCCGGGAGACCCAGGGCCGTCCTCCAGCGCAGCGGTGAAGTCCTCCAGCAGCTCGGAGCGTCCGACGAGCAACGGTGGGGACACACCAAAGGTGGGGGTGAACGGATTGCGTGCCATGGCGACCAGCCTAGCCTCGTGTCCGTTAGACTTTGTTAGTTTCATTAGAGACGTTAGATCTCTTAGAGATCGTTAGAACTTGGGTCGTCGCGACGCCCTGGGCCGATCCCGACCTTGCGGAAGTGGAGGGCGTTCTCTTGCGGTTTTGGAGCAGCGCAGCGTGCGAACTGGGGGCGGCGACTCCGACTTCGGGCCACCATCGGTCCCGATTCGATCTGAGCCACCAATCGCATGGAGCTCAATGAACCGCCTCGCCCCACCCGCCGCCGCCGGGAGTCAGCATCCGAAGGACGTCCCCGGCCTTCAGTTGGATCGTGCACTTGTCTGGCAGGCGCTGCGCCCGCGACTCGTCGCCGCCGGGCAGCAGCCAGTTCTCTCCCACCTGCCCCGGCTCGCCACCAGCCAGGCCCCAAGGCCGGCTCACTCGCCGCTCGGTGATCAGCGACACCGTCGCGTCGACGAGCACCTGGAGATCCCGCTCGATCCCCTCGCCCCCGGCGGACCATCCCGCGCCACCGCTCCCCCGGCGCAGACGCTGTCGAAGGACCCGCATCGGGAACGCCCGCTCCAGCGCCTCGATCGGAGTATTTTTCGTGTTTGTCATGCACGTGTGAATGCCTGACTGGCCGGGCGGCAAGCCGCCCGACCGGTAGTCAGGTTGACCTGTGTTGGTCATGCAGGTGTGGATGCCCGACATGCCCGGCGTGCCGGCGTCGAAGGGCCGGCCGCCCTGTCCGCCGCCGATCGTCTCGTAGTAGACCCACGGCACCTCGTCGGTGCCCGGGCGGCCGGCGCCGCCGATCAACACGTTGTTCATCGTGCCCTGGGACGCCGCCCCGACCGTGGCCGGGCTGACGACGGCGAGCGCGCCGAGGCACACGTCCGCGACGCGCTGGCTGACCTCCACGTTGCCGGCGCCGACGGCGGCGGGCGGCCGCGCGTGCAGCAGCGTCCCTTCGGGCACCACCACCTCGATCGGCCGCAGCGCGCCCGCGTTGGCCGGCACGGTCGGCGCGAGGGCGGACCGCACCGCGAACACGACCGACGAGACGGTCACGGCTTCGACGGTGTTGACGTTGCCGAGGCGCTGGGGGTCGGTGCCGCGGAAGTCGAACGCGATCGAGTCGCCGCGCAGCGTCAGGCGCAAGCGGATGCGCGACGCCACCTGCTGCTGCGGCGACGGGCCGAACGAGTCGACGACGTCGTCGAAGGACCACTCGCCGTCGGGCAGGGCGGCGAGCACGGCCCGCATGCGACGCTCCCCGTACGCGAGCACCTCGTCGAAGGGCTCGTCCGCGAGTGCCACGAGCCGGCGCACGCCGACGAGGTTGGCGCCGATCTGGGCGTCGAGATCCCCGGCTCGCTCGATCGGTGTGCGCGAGTTGGCGGCGAGGATGGCCCGCACCTCGTCGGTGAGCTTCATGGGGGGCAGGCGCAGGCCCTCCTGCTGGATCTCGACGGCATCGGCAGGGATCGAGCCCGGGGCCGACCCGCCGACGTCGGCGTGGTGCGCGCGGTTCGCGGCCCACCCGACGAGCTCGTCGCCCCGGAACGCGGGGGTCACCAGCGTGATGTCGTTGAGGTGCGTGCCGCCGGCGAACGGGTCGTTCACGATCACGTGGTCGCCGGGCCCGATCGCCGCCGTCGTCGGATCCTGGGCGAACGCGATCGCGGCGTGCACCGAGGCGGGCATCGAACCGAGGTGCACCGGGAGGTGCTCGGCCTGCGCCAGCATCTCGCCCTCCGCGGTGAACACGGCGGCGGAGAAGTCGGCGCGCTCCTTGATGTTGGGGCTGAACCCGGCGCGCTGGAGCACCGCTCCCATCTCGTCGGCGATCCCCCGCAGCCGCGAGAGGAGGATCTGCAGCGACGCCGGATCGAGCCGTTCCATCCCGTGACCCTCCCACATGCTCGGGGACTCGGGGCCGGCCGACCCGACCGCGCCGCCGCCTACGATCGCGACGCTCGACGGATGGGAGGGGCCGATCCGATGACGGACGCAGGGACGAGCGACCTCCCCGACCTCACGGATCTCGGCCTCTTCGCCCAGGGCTTCCCGCACGAGGTGTTCCGCGAGCTGCGCCGGACGACGCCGGTGTGGTGGCACGAGCCGACGGCGCACACACCCGACGGCGAGGGCTTCTGGGTCCTGACCCGCCACGACGACATCCTCGCCGCGGCCGCGGACGCCGCGACCTTCTCCTCCGACGGCA
The DNA here is from genome assembly GCA_964446345.1 of uncultured Iamiaceae bacterium. Lineage (GTDB taxonomy): Bacteria > Actinomycetota > Acidimicrobiia > Acidimicrobiales > Acidimicrobilacustridaceae > CAYUOL01. The sequence continues at coordinate 3,598 of CAYUOL010000104.1, forward strand.
GCGCGGCCCGCGCCGATCGCGGGCACGGCGGCGGCACGCTGATCGAGGACCTCCCCGGTGGCTTCGCGGCGGGCGTGCTGCTGAACATGCAGGACGACCCGCGCCACCAGCGGATCCGCTCGCTCGTCACGCCGGCGGTCACCCCGCGGGCGCTCGCGGCGCTGGAGCCCGAGCTGCGCACCCGGGCCGAGCAGATCATCGACGTCGCCGTCGACAAGGGCGACGTCGACTTCGTGCTCGACGTCGCGGCCGAGCTGCCGCTCCAGGCCATCGCGCAGCTCATGGGCGTCCCGCAAGAGGACCGCCACCAGCTCTTCGCCTGGGCCAACGTCACGCTCGACCACGACGAGCACCGCGATGCGGACCACGGCGACCAGCAAGAGCGGCACCCCGACCGGGACGGCGCCGGCCGCCTCGCCGAGGGCGTCGCGTCCGACGAGGTGCTCGCCGCGAACGCGGCGATGTTCGCCTACGCCACCGACCTCGTCGAACGCAAGCGCCGGCATCCCGACGACGGCATCATCAGCCGCGCCGTCCACGGCCGCATCCCGGGCGAGCACGACGGCGACGAGCCGCTGTCCGAGCTCGAGCTGCAGATGTTCTTCAACCTGCTGGTCGCCGCCGGCAGCGAGACGACCCGCAACACCATCACGGCCGGGCTGATCGCGCTGGTCGAGCGCCCCGACCAGTGGCGCCTGGTCGAGCACGACCGCTCGCTGCTGCCGCGGGCGGCGGACGAGATGCTGCGGTGGGCGTCGTCGACCACGTACAACCGCCGCACGGCGACGGCGCCGGCAGTGATCCGCGACCAAGCGATCGCGCCCGGCGACAAGGTCACGCTGTGGTGGCCGTCGGCGAACTTCGACGAGGACGTGTTCGGCGACCCGACCGCGTTCCTCGCCGATCGCCACCCCAACCGCCACCTGGCGTTCGGCCACGGGTCGCACTTCTGCTTGGGAGCGGCGCTGGCGCGCCTCGAGATCGCGCTCGTCTTCGACACGTTGCTGTCCAACGTCAGGAGCGTGGAGCTCACCGGCGTCCCCGAGTGGACGCGCTCGAACAAGCACACCGGGTTCCGCCACCTCCCCGTGCGCTTCCACCCCCGCTGACCTGCGGCGGTGGGCCGGGCGGCGGCGTGGCTGCCACGGTGGGGACGCCGCGCCGACCTACGCTGTGGCCCGGCGGCAGGGGACCCGTCAGAGGACAGCATGACCGACACAACTGATCCCGACTTCCACGCGGGCCCCGACGCGGGCGCCGACGCGGGCCCCGGGACGGAGGGCGGCGGATCGACGGACGAACCGCGCGCGACGCGCCGCAACCTGCACCTCGGGCTCGGCGCCGCGGTGATCGGTGCCGTCGTGCTGCTCGCCGTCGTCATCGTGCGCCCCGCGCCGCCGGAGCCCGCCGTCGCGGCACCCCCGACCGTGCTCCCGCCGGCGACGGGCACGACCGCCACCACGACGACCACCGAAGCGCCGACGACGACCACGACCGAGGCACCACCGGTCGAGGGCGTCACGACCACGACCAAGAAGCCGCGACCGATCCCGACCGGCCCGCCGGGCCCGCTCACCGGCCAACCCGTCGACCTCCCCGGCTACGAGCGCCGTCCCGCGCTGATCCTCAAGATCGACAACCTCGACCCCGACGCCCGGCCCCAGTCGGGCCTCACGCTGGCCGACATCGTGTACGAGGAGAAGGTCGAGGGCCCCTACAGCCGCTTCGCCGCCGTCTTCCAGGGATCGGACGCCGATCCGATCGGGCCCATCCGCTCCGCGCGCTCCACCGATGTCCAGATCCTGGGCCCGCTGCAGCGACCGATGTTCGGGTACTCCGGCGCGAACGGCGGGTTCCTGCGGCTGCTGTCGATCAGCCCGATGATCGACGTGGGCGCCGGCGCCCGCGGCGGCGCGTACTACCGCGGTGGGGGCAAGGCCATCCCCCACAACCTCTACACGAGCACGAACCTGCTGTACCCCGGCACCGCCGGCTACGTGCCCAAGCCGCTGTGGAACTTCCGGGGGCCGAAGGACGGGCCGGGCCCGAACGCGCGGCCGGTCACCTCGGCCTCCTACCACTTCGGTGGCGGCGTCACCCTCGTCAACTGGACGTGGGACCCCGAGCAGAAGGCGTTCCTGCGCGTGCAGAACGGCACGCCGCACTACGACACGGACAACTGGCAGGTCGCGGCGGCCAACGTCGTGCTGCAGTACGTGCCCTACCAGGCCTCGATCAGCCAGGACATGTTCGGCAACCCGATCCCCGAGGCGTCGCTCGGCGGCACCGGGCGCGGCTGGCTGCTGACCGGCGGCGCCGCCGTGCCGATGACGTGGTCACGCTTCGGGCTCGAAGAGCCGACGCGCTACCTCGGCGCCGACGGCAAGGACCTGGGCTTCGCCCCCGGTCGCACGTGGGTCATCCTGGTGCCGCTCGAGTACCCCGCCGTGGTCCGCTTCGCGGACGGCGGCGCCGCCTCGTAGCCCGCGCCGGCGCCGCCGAACCCCTCCAGGACGATCTTGCGGTCGGGCTTCAGGTGCGGGCGCGGCGCAGCAGGAGCGCTCCTCCGACCCCGGGCGTCGCCTCCCACCCTTCGGGGATCCAGATCGTGCAGTCGGGTTCGGCGATCGTCGTCGGTCCGGTGGCGGCGGCCCGATGGGGCACGGGCAGCTCGTCGATCGTGAGCGGCGCCGCGACCGTGGCCGTCACCCGCAGCGCGGTCACCTCCACGGCGGTTCCGGGGCGGGCGTAGCCGTTGCGGCGGCGGTGCTCCTCGTGGAACGCGGCCACGAAGTCGGCGCCGTCGCCGTCGGGCTCCCACGCCACGCGCAGCTCGTGGCTCTGGCCGGCGTAGCGGCAGTCGAGGGCACAGGTGACGACCGCTTCGTCGCCCGCCTCCGCGCTTGGGTCTTCGTCGTCACGTCGGCTCGCCACGCGCGACCGCGTGCGGCCCTCTGCCGCCAGCGCGTCGAACGCGGCGGCGATCCCCTCGTGGTCGAGCGGCGTCGGCCACGTCTGCACGAGGTCGTGCTGCATGGGTGCACCAAGGATGCCGACGGCGCTGAACACGCCGGCGCGCGGGGGCACGATCACCACGGGCATGTCCATCGCGTCGGCGAGCGCGCACGCGTGCAAGGGGCCGGCGCCACCGAACGCCACGAGCGCGAGCTCGCGTGGATCGACGCCGCGCTCGACCGACACCTTGCGCAACGCCTCTTCCATCCCGGCGTTGACGACGGCGAGCACGCCCTCGGCCTCGAGCCCCGCCCCCGCCAACGTCGCACGCGCCGCGGCGACGTCCGGCGGGCCGAGCCCGGGCAGCTCGACGGACCCCGGCAGGTGGCCCGCGACCACGTTGGCGTCGGTGACGGTCGGCGCGGTCCCGCCGTGGCCGTAGCACGCCGGCCCGGGACGGGCGCCCGCGCTCTCGGGACCGACGACCAGCGCGCCGCCCTCGTCGATCGAGGCGATCGAGCCGCCGCCGGCACCGATCGTGTACACGTCGAGGGAGGGCAACCGCACCGGGAACCCCGCCACCTCGCGCTCGGCCGCCGGCGCCGGCCGCCCGTCGAGCACGAGGCACACATCGGTGGACGTACCCCCCATGTCGAAGGTGATCGCGTCGGGGTACCCGTTCGCCACGGCGATCGCCGCGCCGGCGAGCACGCCGCCTGCCGGCCCGGAGAGCAGCAACGCCGCGGGCCGCTCGGCCGCCTCCCGCGCCGGCACCAGCCCGCCGGCCGAGGTCATCACCGCGACGTCGTCCGCGAGGTCCGCGACGCGGTGCAGGTACGTGCGGCACCCCGGCCGGACGTACGCGTTCACCACGGTCGTGACCGTGCGCTCGTACTCGCGCATCTCGGGCGAGACGTCGGCGGAGATCGACACGTCGAACCCCCGGGCTCGGAGCTCGTCGGCCACGGCACGTTCGTGCGCCGGGTCGAGGTCGCTGTGCAGCAGGCACACCGCGACGGCCTCGACGGTCGGATCGATCGCCGGGAGCGAGGTGGGGTCCACCGCCTCCAGCTCCGTGCCGTCGTGGCCGAGGCGCCCCCGCACCTCGTAGCGCCAGCGACGGGGCACGAGCGGCGTGGGCCGATCCACGCGCTGGTCGTAGAGCGACGGCCGGTCCTGACGGGCGATCTCGATCACGTCGGCGAAGCCCTCGTTGGTCACGAGCGCGACGCGGGCGCCGCGCCGTTCGAGCAGCGCGTTGGTGGCGACGGTGGTGCCGTGGGCCAGCGCATCGACGGGGCTCGGCGCGGCACCGGTGCGGGCATCGGTCGCGGCCATGAGCGCGGCGACGCCCTCGTGCACCGCGCGCGCCGGATCGTCGGGGGTCGACGGCACCTTGACCACCGTGCCGTCGTCGCGGACCAGATCGGTGAACGTGCCCCCGGTGTCGCTGCCGATCCGGCTCACGTGCTCATCGTCCTGCCGGACCCGCCCCGCGACGCGCCACGACCTCGGCGGGGTCGAGCACCCAGACGTCGTCGCCCAGGTGATCCTCGAGCGATCGGTGCAGGCGCCCGAGCGCTGCGTCGACGCCGTCCCACACGAGCACGGCCTCGGCCGCGTTGCGGGCGAGCCACGCATCACGGCGGGCGAGCGCCGCCCCCGCCTTCGCCTTGGTGTCCGGCGACCGCCGCTGCAACGTGATCACCTCGCGCGCGACCTCCGAGAGGGTCGCGAACCGCGCTTGCGCCGCCGCCGGCCAGACCGACTGCGGTTCCGGGTACGGCAGGACCGCGACGAGCGGGACCCCGGCCTCGACTGCGGCCTCGGCTCCGAGCATCTCGGCACCGAGGCGCAACCCCGACACCACCGCGAGGTCGGCATGCATCGTGCGCTTCGCCTCGAACAGCTCCCGCAGCTGCGCCCGAACGGCCTGGGCCACGGGGTTGTCGTCGTAGCCGCCGAGCTCGGGGGGCCGGTGGCCGAGCACGACGAGGCCGTGGCCCTCGATCGCCGGCACCGGGTCGGTGCCCCCGTCGGCCCCCGAGGCAGCCGTGGCGCCCGAGGAGCCCGTGGCGCCCGA
>CAYUOL010000104.1:8735-18096 GCA_964446345.1 uncultured Iamiaceae bacterium
GCCCGTGGCGCCCGACGACTTCGCGCGCGCCTTCGCGCCCTTGCCCACGGTGTCGGCCGGGCCGAGCACCGTGGGGGGCTCGTCGCCGGCCCGGCCCTTCTGCGTCTCGGCGGCCTCGACCGCCAAGCGGTCGACGAGGTCGTTCATGGGATCACCCGAGTGCCCCTTGACCCATTCGAACGTGATGTCGCCGCGCGAGCGCACGAGGTCGATGAGGGGCTCCCAGAGATCGCGGTTGGCCACCGGCTTCTTCGCCTTGTTCACCCAGTTCCGGGCGAGCCATCCCTCCCACCAGCGGTCCCGGAAGCAGTTCACGACGTAGGTCGAGTCGCTCACGATGCGCAGCGGGCCGTCGATCGCGCGGGCGGCCTCGAGCGCCGCCTCGATCTCCATGCGCTGGTTGGTGGTGTGCGTCGCCGCGCCGCTCGCATACGCCCCGCCGGGGATCGCCCAGGCCCAGCCGCCGGGTCCCGGGTTCCCGCTGCACGCACCATCGGTATACGCCACCGTCGCCACGCCGCATGCTCTCACGACGGCCGCGCGCGGCGCGACACCGTCGACGCCGGGGCAGCGGCGCGGCGAGAACCGATCGCGCCCGCGGCTTCCCGTCCCGGGACGAATACCGTGTCCGCATGAAGATCAGGATCGGCTTCGGGCTCGGGACGCGGACCACGACGAACGACGCGGCGACCTTCGGGCCCTTCGTCGACGACCTCGAGCGGCTGGGGTTCGACTCGTTGTGGGTCAGCGAGCGGATCTCGGGTCCCGCGCCGGATCCCGTCGTCGCCATGGCCTTCGCCGCCGGCCGCACGACGAGGCTCAAGTTCGGCATGAGCGTCATGGTGCTGCCCGGCCGCAACCCCGTGCTCGTGGCCAAGGAGCTCGCCAGCCTGGACCGGCTCTCGAACGGCCGGCTGCTGCCCGCGTTCGGGCTCGGCGTGGTCGACCCGCGCGAGCAAGCGGCGTTCAACGTGCGCCGCGAGGACCGCGGCAAGATCTTCAACGAGGCGCTGCCCCTCATCCGCCGCCTGTGGACCGAGGACCACGTCGACCACGACGGTCCCTTCTTCCACTTCGAGGGCGTCTCGATCGAGCCGAAGCCGATCCAGGCGCCGCCGGACGTGTGGCTGGGTGGACTCGCTCCCTCCGAGCTGCGCCGGGTCGGCCGGCTCGGGGACGGGTGGCTGCCCAGCTTCTGCGTCGCCGACGACATCGCCAAGGCCATCCCGGTCATCACGGAGGAGGCGGACAAGCACGGTCGAGCCATCGACCCCGAGCACTTCGGCGCCCTCGTCGCGTACCGCGAAGGCCCCCTGCCCGACGTGATCGCGGCCTTCATCGCGAAGCGGCGACCCGACCTCGATCCCGAGGCCGTCGTCCCGCGCGGGCTCGACGGCCTCCGGTCCTCCCTCGAGCAGATGATCGAGGTCGGGGCCTCGAAGTTCGTGGTGCTCCCCTTCGCGGAACCCGACGACTGGACCGCCGAGCTCGAGCGGGTCGCGGCCGCGGTGTTCCCCTTGCAGAACTGAGGAGCTGCTCCGCGGGTCAGGCCCGTTCCGACCGCGGTCGGCCACCGCGGACCGCGCGGCCGTCCCGTGACGCGGTCCAGAGAAATCGAGCGTTCATCGAGAACCTCGACGGCTACCCGTCGGTAACCGGCGGACCTGCGGCATCATGGGCCCAGCGGGGACGGCGCGGGTCTCCGTCAGCGCACCAGCGTCGAGCGAGCGGAGCCTGCCCTCATGAGCACCGAAGGATTCGTCCACCAGCTGCCCGATTCGGATCCCGCCGAGACGCAGGAGTGGCTGGACTCGCTCGATGCCGTCATCGACGCGATGGGCCCCAACCGCGCGCGCTACCTGCTGGCCCGCCTCCGCCACCACGCCAGCGACCGCGAGATCGGGCTCTCGCCGGTCACCAACACGCCCTACGTGAACTCCATCCCCCCGACCGCGCAGCCGTGGTTCCCGGGCGACACCACCATCGAACGCCGGATCCGCGCGTACATCCGCTGGAACGCGGCCGTCATGGTCGTGCGGGCGAACCGCCGGGCCGACGGCATCGGCGGCCACCTGTCGAGCTTCGCGTCCTCGGCCGCGCTCTACGAGGTCGGCTTCAACCACTTCTTCCGGGGCAAGGAGGACGGCCTGGCGGGCGACCACGTCTACGTCCAGGGCCACGCCGCCCCGGGCGTCTACGCCCGAGCGTTCCTCGAGCGCCGGCTCGACGCCGAGCACCTCGACAACTTCCGCCGCGAGCTCGACGGCCCCGCGCCGACGCCGCCCGGCACCCCGCACGGGCTGAGCAGCTACCCGCACCCCTGGTTGATGCCCGACTTCTGGGAGTACCCCACCGTCTCGATGGGGCTCGGACCGCTGAACTCCATCTACCAGGCGCGGTTCAACAAGTACCTCGCCAACCGCCACATCGACGACACGTCCGACTCCCGGGTCTGGTGCTTCGTGGGCGACGGCGAGTGCGACGAGCCCGAGACGCTCGGCTCGATCTCGCTGGCGGCCCGCGAGCAGCTCGACAACCTGACGTGGGTGGTCAACTGCAACCTGCAGCGACTCGACGGCCCCGTGCGCGGCAACGGCAAGGTCATCCAAGAGCTCGAGTCGACGTTCCGCGGCGCCGGGTGGACCGTGTTCAAGGTGGTCTGGGGCACGAAGTGGGACGAGCTGCTGACCAACGACGTCGACGGCGTCCTGCTGCAGAAGATGAACACCACCGTCGACGGCGAGTTCCAGCGCTACGCCACCGAATCGGGCGCGTACATCCGCGAGCACTTCTTCGGTCCCGACCCGCGCCTGCGCAAGCTGGTCGAGCACCTCTCCGACGAGGAGCTCGTCGCGCTGCCCCGCGGGGGGCACGACTACGTCAAGCTCTACTCGGCGTACAAGCGCGCGACCGAGGTCACGGACGCACCGACCGTGATCCTGGCGAAGACCGTGAAGGGCTGGACGCTCGGTTCGGCGGTCGAGGGGCGCAACGCCACGCACCAGATCAAGAAGATGACGGCCGAGCAGCTCGGGGTGCTGCGGGATCGCCTGGACCTGCGTGACGAGATCCCCGACTCGGCCCTCAGCGCGGAAGAGCCGCCCTACTACCGGCCGCCGGTGGACTCCCCCGAGTACCAGTACCTCATGGAGCGCCGCCGCGCGCTCGACGGCCCGCTGCCCAGCCGCGTCATCCGCGTGCGGCGGCCGCTCGAGCTGCCCGGCCCCGACACCTACGAGGAGTTCCTCGGCGGGTCGGGCACGCAGGCCGCGTCGACGACGATGGTGTTCACCCGCCTGCTGCGCAACCTGTGCCGCGTCGAGGGCTTCGGCCGCCGCGTGGTGCCGATCGTGCCGGACGAGGCCCGCACGTTCGGCATGGATGCGCTCTTCCGCGAGCTCGAGATCTACGCCTCGCAGGGCCAGAAGTACGAGCCGGTCGACCACGCGCTGCTGCTGTCCTACGCCGAGGACAGCGACGGCCAGATCCTCGAGGAGGGCATCACCGAGGCGGGCGGCCTCTCGAGCTTCACCGCCGCCGGCACCTCGTACGCGCACCGCGGCGTGCCGATGGTGCCCTTCTTCATCTTCTACTCGATGTTCGGCTTCCAGCGCGTCGGCGACCTCATCTGGGCCGCCGCCGACGCGCGGGCCAAGGGCTTCCTGCTCGGCGCGACGGCCGGGCGCACGACCCTGCTCGGCGAGGGCCTGCAGCACCAGGACGGCCACAGCCCGGTGCTGGCGTCCACCGTGCCCACGTGCCAGGCCTACGACCCGGCCTTCGCCTACGAGCTCGCGATCATCATCGAGGACGGGCTGCGCCGCATGTACGGCGGGCCCCCCGCAGAAGGCACGCCGGGCTCGAGCGACATCACGGGCGAGAGCATCTTCTACTACCTGACCCTCTACAACGAGAACTACCCGATGCCGGCGAAGCCCGACCACGTCGACGCGGCCGACATCACGAGCGGGCTTTACAAGTGGGCCGACGGCCCCGCGGTCGAACAGGGCGCCGACGCCTCCGACCGCCGCGCCACGATCCTCTTCTCCGGCGCGGCGCAGGGCGCGGCACGCGAGGCCCAAGCCGAGCTCGCCGAGCACTACGGCGTGAGCGCCGAGCTCTGGAGCGCCACCTCGTACAAGCGCCTGCGGGAGGAGGCGCTCGCCGCCGAGCGGTGGAACCGGCTGCACCCGCTCGATGCGCCGCGCGTCGCCCCGGTCGTCGAGAAGCTGTCCTCGTCCCGCGGCCCGATCCTGGCCGTCACCGACTTCATGCGCTCGGTCCCGGACCAGATCAGCCGCTTCGTCCCGGAGTGGCGCCGCTTCACGCCGCTGGGCACCGACGGCTTCGGACGCAGTGACACCCGTGCGGCGCTGCGCCGCTTCTTCGAGACCGACGCCGCGCACATCGTCATCGGGGTCCTCAGCGGGCTGGCGGCCGACGGCGAGGTCGACGGGAGCGTCGTGGCCGACGCGATCAAGCGGTACAGCGTGGATCCCGACACCGCCGAACCCTGGACCCGGTGAGGAGACCCGGACCGGACCCGGTGACCTGACCCGGTGAACAGACCCGGTGAACAAGCCGGGCGACGACGGGGTGACGGGCCGGGGCGCCGTCGGCCGAATAGCCTCCCTGCGGCGGCGCAACCGGGGGGACGCACGACATGACAGGGATGGATCGCAGGCACTTCCTGGCCGCCTCGATGGCCGCCGCAGGAGCCGTGGTGCTGGGCGCCTGCTCGAACGACCGCGCACAGACGGGGACGCCGCCTGCGACCGCGAGCCCCGGCGCCGGTGCGGGTGCAGGCGCCGCCACCACGCCGGCGAACGCGCTCGCCGCGCCCGGCGCGCCGGGGCTCATGGACGAGGCGACCTTCCAGCGCCGGGTCGACGAGTACCTCGCCTTCGCCAAGGGCGAGGTCAACGTCAGCGGCCCCACAGGGGTCGCGGTGCAGCTGATCGCCGCCCACCGCGACCCGTCCTACACCTGGCCGATCGAGAAGGCGACGGTCGATGCCATGGCCGACGTCTGGAAGCAGATCGACACGTGGCAGGACACCCGTGACTTCCAGCTGATGTACCTGCACTGGGTCTACGCCCTCGGGCGCGGCACCACCCCCATGACGACGCTGAACCCCGAGCTGCTCGCGGCGATCAAGCGGCGCATGCTCGACAACCGGTACCGCTACAACGACCCGAACCCCGAGGGGCGGGTCGACAACCAGTGGTTCTGGTCCGAGAACCACGTCATCATCGGGCTGACCAACGAGTACCTCGTCGGTCAGGCGTTCCCGCAGGAGAAGCTCAAGATCACCGGTCTCACGGGCGCCGAGCACATGGCTCGGTCCAAGCCCGGCATCCTGGCGTGGGTCGGCGAGCGGGCGCGGTTCGGCTTCTTCGAGTGGCACAGCCACGTGTACATGCTGAAGAACATCACGCCGCTGCTGACCCTGGCCGAGCTCGCCGACGACCCCGAGCTCGTGCGAGCGGCCGGCATGGGCCTCGATCTCTGCCTGCTCGACATGGCAGCCCACACCCACGCCGGCACCTACACCGCGTCGCGCGGGCGCACGTACAAGAAGGACAAGATGTCCGCGCTGGACGAGGACACGTGGGGCACGTCCAAGTTCCTGTTCGACGACACCACGTACCCGTACCAGTCCCGCACCGACTCCGGCGCGAGCTACTTCGCGGGTGCGAAGCGCTACCGGCCCCCGCAGGTGATCATCGACCTGGCCGTCGCCCCGGCGCCCGGGGTGGTGCGCGAGCGCCACGGCATCTTCGTGGACGGGGCCGCGCCCGTGACCGACAAGCCCGAGGCCCCGTTCGGCTACGACTTCGCCGATCCGGCGAACCTGTCCTTCTGGTGGTCCCAGGGGGCCCTCGGGCTGTGGCAGGTCGCCGACATCAGCCTCAGCGAGGCCGAGAAGTACAAGATGTGGGACTCCGAGGGCCTGTCGCAGGTGAAGCTGCTGGCGGACCTGAACGGCCGCGACCCCGCCAAGATCAAGGCCTGGGAGCAGGCGAACCACGCCATCGTCAACTTCGGGCACCTGCGCGAGGCCAACACGTACGCGTGGCGCGGCGACGCCGTGTCGATGGCGTCGGTGCAGGACCACCGCTTCGGGCAGATGCGCGACCAGATCCACAGCTGGCTGGCAGCGGTCGACGCCGAGGCCCTCGTGTTCACCACGCATCCGTCGACCGGCCTGAAGGACACGACCGACTGGAGCGACGACGGCAAGCCCGGGTACTGGACCGGCGAGGCCTCGATGCCCCGTTCGGCGCAGTTCGAGCGGACCGGCATCCACATCTACCAACCGGCGTGGGGCCCGACCACCGATGCGCTCCTGTGGTCCGTGTTCAAGTACCGCGACTACACCCACGCCTTCGTCCCGCAGGACCGCTTCGACGAGGTCACGCAAGAAGGCAACTGGACCTTCGCCCGCAAGGGTGACGGCTACATCGCTTTGTGGTCGTGGCGCACCCCGACCTTCCGGGTCTACGACCCGGCCAAGAACGCGACCGACGGCATGACCAAGCCGTTCGACCTCGTGGCCGAGGGCGGGCCCGACAACGTCTGGATCGTCGAGGTCGGCGAGCGCAAGGATGCCGCGTACGACGCCTGGAAGACCTCGGTGGCGGCCACCCCGCCGAAGGTCGAGCGCAACGACGCAGGCTTCACTGTCGCCTGGACCTCCCCCTCGGCCGGCGCCGTCGCGTTCGGGTCGAAGGGACCCTTCACCGTGAAGGGCAAGGAGATCCAGCTCGCCGACTACCCGCGCCACGAGTCGACCTTCGGCAAGGTCGACCGCCTCGCGACCACCTTCGCCCTCGCGTCGAAGAGCGCGAAGCTCGACCTCGACTTCGCGTCCAACGTCCGGAAGGTGGGTCCCGCTTCCTGAACCGGGTGGGCCGTCAGACCGTGCCGGCGGCGAGGCCGACCCGGACCTCGTGGGCCCGGGCCCGAACGGCAGGGAGATCGGCGAGGCGATCGAGGCCACGCACCTGACGCGCGACGCGGGGGTTGCGCTCGAGCGTCCGGCGGTTCCGCGCCAGGAAGTCCCAGTACAACGTGGTGTACGGGCAGGCCCGGTCGCCCGTGCGGGCGCTCGGGTCGTATCGGCACGACCGGCAATGATCGCTCATGCGGTTGAGGTAGGCCCCTCCGGCGGCGTACGGCTTCGTCGCAGTCTTCCCGCCGTCGGCGTACATGCCCATGCCGACGACGTTGGGGACCATCACCCACTCCTGGCCGTCGACGAAGCTCGCCCACATCCACTCCACGACCTCGGTCGGCTCGACGCCGGCCAGCATCGTCAGGTTCGCGATCACCATCAAGCGCTGGATGTGGTGCACCCAGCCCCGTTGCTCGACGCCGGCGAGCGCGTGCGCCAGGCACCGCATGTGGGTCGTGCCGGCGTCGGCAACGAACGCCGCCGGCAACGGCTGGTCGTTGCCGAGGGCGTTCTCGGTGGCGAACCCCGGCATCCGCAGCCAGTAGAGGCCCCAGATGTACTCACGCCAGCCGAGGATCTGGCGGACGAAGCCCTCGACCGACGCAAGGGGCACCGCACCGGAGCGGTACGCGACCTCAGCCGCGTCCAGGACCTCGCCCGGCAGCAGCAGGCCCAGGTTCAACGCCGGGCTCAGCAACGTGTGCGCGAGGTGCCAGGAGTGCTCCGTGATCGCGTCCTCGTGGGGGCCGAACCGCGGCAGGGCCACGTCTATCGCGTGGCGCAGGCGCGCCAGCGCCGCCCGCCGCGACGTCGGCCACGTCCCGTCGGGGTCTGCCCCGAACGACGTGGCCGGCAGCGTCGCCAGCACCTCGCGGTCCAGGTCGTCCAGCCGCGACCGCGGTGGGGACGGCCAGAGGATCGCCGCCTGCCGCTCGGTCAGGCCGCGGGGCGGCGGCTCACGGTTCAGGGCGTCGAGGTTCCACGTGCCGCCCGCCGGCTCGTCCCCGTCCATCAGGTACCCGGTGGCGCGTCGCCGCCAGCGGTAGAAGGACTCCATGGTGAGCCGTCCGCGCTGCTCGCCGGCCCACCCGGCGAACTCGTCGTAGTGGCACAGGAACTGGTCGGACCGCACGAGGCCCACGTCGACCGACTCGAGCAGGTGCCGGCTGGCCCACGAGCTCGGCTCGGTGGCGACGACCTCGGTCGGCCCGTAGGTCGCCCGGTGCTCCGCGAGCCCGCTCGCGAGCGATGCCGACCGGCGGTGGTCGACCTCGAACCCCGCCTGCTCGAGCTCCCGGCCGAACCGCCGCATCGCCGTCAGCACGAGGTGGAGCCGTTGACGATGGAACCGCTTCGACGTGAGCTTCGCCTCGCTCTCGACGAGCAGCACCCGCGTCGAGCCCGGTTCGGCGGCGGCCAGCGCGCCCAGCCGACGGTTGAGCTGGTCGCCGAGCACCCACACCGTCTTCACGATCGGACCACGTCCATGCTCCTCGGTCCGATGCCCTCCGACCCGACGAACGGCGACCGAACGCTCTTCGGCCCCGCCCTCACGGGCCATCTTCACCGAGCACCGCAGGGCGGTGTCGACCCGGAGCGGACATCTGTCTGGACTCGGCGAGACCGCCCCGCTGCTTCAGCTCATCGCCATCGGGCGTCGAACGGCGCCGCGGCGGATGCGGAGTCAGCGGCCGGCCGCGTGGCCGCCGCCAGGCGCTCGACCACGTCGCGTTGGCGCGTGGCCTGTCGGCGAAGGGCGCGCAGCTTCGTGAGGTCGGCGCGGATGCCGGTCGGCTGCGGGGCGAGGGACCCGACGGTGCGGGTGGCGTGGAACATCCCCCCGACGACCTGCCCATCGAGGCGGACCTGGCGGAGCTCGGCCTGGTCGTCGGTCTCCTCGTGGATCAGCAGGCACGCCATGCCCTCGCCGGACGCCGCGAACGGGGCGTCGATCCGGTCCGCGGGCGGTTCGGGTGCCGCGGCGATCGACGGTGTGCCGTCGGCGGCGATCGTGGTGAGGGTGGAACGGTCGCGGTCCGGGCCCGCTGTCACCTCCGGGTCGACGAACCGGATGAACGTGCGGCCGACGTACCAGGGGAAGAGCCGGCGATGCCCCGGGATCGCGAGCAGCGAGCGTGCCGGCGGGTACTTCCGCAGCTCCTGCGCGCGGACCCAGCGATCGAACTCCTGGCCGGTGGTGTCGACCGAGACGGTGACGGACCCGCGCACGGAGACACCGCCCGCGAGCAGCGCGGCGTGCCCTTCGCGAGCCGCGGCGACGGCCTTGGCCGGGAGGGCCAACGTCGAGGTGATGACCACCTCCCCGCCCTCGAGGTACGGGGTGACCGCGCACGCGATCGGACGCCCGTCCCGGGAGCGGAACGCCAGCACCCCGATCGGCGC
>CAYUOL010000105.1:0-18051 GCA_964446345.1 uncultured Iamiaceae bacterium
CTGGGCGATCTCCGCGTGGCGGCGGAGGGGAAGAGCCTCCGCTGGCGCTTCCAGGCCGTGGCGCATCACGAACGTGAGCTCGGGGAAGAACCAGCACACCTCGTCGATGAGCTCGACGTGCTGGCAGAGCATCGGCACCCGCGGCCCGGGCACGCCGGCGCACACGAAGATCGGCACGTCGAGCTCGACGCACTTGGCGTACACCGGGTACAGGCGCTTGTCGTTGATCGGCACCTGGGGGTTGCACCCCGCCGGGAACACCTGCACCGCTTTGGCGCCGTGGCGCACGCCCTCGTCGATCGCCCGCACGGCGTCCATGCCGTCGTTCGGGTCGACCGACACCGAGGAGAAGAAGCGATCGGGGTGCCGGGTCAGTGCGTCGGCGGTCGGTCCGGTGGTGGCGTAGCCGAGCATGGCCTTCTCGATGCCGTACCGATCCATCTGCTCGAGGGCGAACGCGAGCCCGTCGCCCTCCGGGTCGTCGGGCACGCCCTTGAACATGTACTGCACCGGGAACTCGTAGTCCTGGGACGACTCGCGGAGCTGGGGCTTGAGGAAGTCGTACCAGTCCTCGCGGTGGCCGTCGGGGATGCCGAACATCGTGTCGATGATGCCCAGGTCGATGGGGATGCTCACGGACCCACTATAGAACAGGTTCTAGTTTTGCGGAAGCCGCCGCCGGCCGAAAACGAGAGCGCCCGCCCGTGGGGGGAACGGGCGGGCGCAGGCAGGAAGCGGGGCGGGGAGACCAGCGCTCCTGCGTCGTGGGACACCACTGGGGGGAAGACGGTGGAGGGGCGCCGCAGGGAGGTCGGGGGGAAGACCTCTGCACGGCGGGCTCTCTGCGCGTCGGGCGTCGCACACGGTCGTGAGTCCTGCGATGAGCTCGGTCTCGAACCCGGGGGTCGAGGAACCGAGTCATCGGGGTCGGGACTCGTCGGTCAGGCGGCGGGCACCTGCACCAGGTCGTACGGGAGACCGGACTGCAGCTCGGAGACGAAGGCCTCGAGCTCGAGCTCGCTGGCCCGCCGGCGGTACGTCTCGCCGAGCACGGGGCCGACCGCATCGGCTTGTGCCCGCAGGCTCGAAGCCCGCTGGCGCATCGTGTGCGCCTGGTCCAGCAGTTCCTTGTCGATCGTGTCGCTCCGCATGGTGTGGCCTCCTGGCCCTCTCGCCGAACCCCTCGTCGGCCGTCACGTGGTGGAACGAACCGAACACGGATTCGATTCCACGACGGCCTGTGGCATGGGTCACCGGGCGACCGCCGCGCGGTCCGGATCACGGGCGGAACCGGTCGCTCGCGGCACCTCGGGTGAGCGGTCGTGGCCCGCTGGCGCGGATCGACAGGGTCAGAGCGCGGTGGCGGCGACGTGGTCGGCGAGGACCGCGCGCCAGAGCTGCTCGTCGACCTCGGCGGGCTTGGTCGAGGCGAGGAACGCGCGCAGGGCGTGGATGAAGTGGTCCGGCTCCTCGTTGTGCAGGAAGTGACCGGACTCCTCGAAGATCTCGAGGTGGCTGCCGGGCATCGCCTCGTGCGCGGCGTAGGCGTGGTCGACCGGGATGATCTGATCCCGTGCCCCCCACAGGAGCAGCGTCGGCATGTGGCTGGCGAGGTAGAGCCGGTCGTGCGCGCTGACGGACTGGCCCTTGAGGTCGATCACGGAGCGAAGGGTCTTCACGAACGCCTCGCGGTTCTCGCCTTCGGTCAGCGACACGTAGGCCCGCCACGACTCCTCGAGCGCAGGCGCGCGCAGGCCGCCACGGCGCAGCAGCATGCTGATGCGGTTGCCGATGTCGCGCGAGAACGAGGTGAAGATCAGCGGCATGAGGTACTCGGCCCCCGGCAGCGTGAGGAAGCGCAGCACGGGGCTGACCTCGCGGCCCAGCCCGCCGCTGCCGACGAGCACGAGGCGTTCGACGCGCTCGGGGTGCTGGTAGGCCATCTGCATCGCGATGCCACCGCCGAGCGAGTGGCCGACGACCGTCGCCCGCTCGATGCCCTGCGCGACGAGCAGGTCGCGCAACCCGGAGGCGAACGCGCCGAGCGAGTAGTCGGTGCGGGGCTTGGCCGACTTGCCGTGGCCCAGGAGGTCGGGCGCGATGACGGTGTAGTCGCGCGCCAGGCGGGGCAGGACCGCCTTCCACGTGGCGGCGCTTCCGGCCATGCCGTGCACCAGCAGGAGCGCCGGGCCGTCGCCGGCCCGGAAGTACCGCACCTCGTGGCCGTGGATGCTGATCCGTTGGGGCTGGAGCTCGTGACGCACGCCGCGACGTTACCGGTCGGTCACCCCGGGGGCGGACCGGCGGGTGGCCGCATGCAGCCGCATCCGACCTGCATCCCGGTCACATGGTCGGGGTGCGTCCGATCAGCGGGCCCGGTCCAGGTGGGCCTCGACCGCCGCGCGCCACGCGGCCTGGTGCGTCAGCTGCGGCGAGTGATAGGCGCCCTCGATGATCGTGCTCGTGGCACCGGGGATCTCGGCGGTCAGCTCGGGGACCTGGTCGACGAGGGGATGGTCACGCTCGCCGCAGAGGACGGTGACGGGCACGTGCAGCTCGGCCAGGCGCGGGCGCAGCGAGCCGGCGGTGCCCTTGAAGAGCTCTTCGCCCAGCGCCTTGAGGGCCCACGGGTCGAACGCCGCCGCCATCACGTCCTTGCGCTCGTTCCATGCCGCTGGACAGGTCTCGAGGATGAGGTCCTGCTCGGGGCCACCCAGGGCCGAGAGGTCGGGCAGGCCCCGCTCGGGGTCGTAGCGGTCGATGAACGACGCCATCATCTCCCGGACGCCCTCGTCGTCGGGCTGGAACGACCAGGCGCTCGTGTCCATGAGGATCAGCGAACGGACGAGCTCGGGGTGGTCGAGCGTGAGCTGCAGGGCGACGCGCCCGCCCATCGAGTGACCGAGGAGGTGGATCGGGTCCTCGGTGGTGGTCCGGATCAGCACCGCGAGGTCCTCGACCAGCTGATCGATCGAGTAGCTCGACAGGTCGCGGGTCTTGGTCGAGAGGCCGTGCCCGCGGTGGTCGAGGGCGATGACGTGGCGATCGGCGGCCAGTGCCGGGATGTGCAGCGCGAAGTCGTGGGACGAGCCCGAGAACCCGTGGCACAGGAGCAGCGGCGCGGCCTCGGGGGTGCTCGTGCCCCAGTCGTCCCAGGCCAGCTCGACGCCGTGCACCGGCAACCGCTTGTGCAGGTCTTCGAAGGTCAGCTCGTGGTCCATCAGGGTTCCTCTCGGGTGGGCCGCGGCGCGGTCGTGCGCGCGGTCCGGGTCGTCGTCCGGTCGATCATCCCCGCGATGTTCGCGTCGTCGAGCGCTTCGACGCGCGTGCGGTCGGCGCGAGGCGCGTGCGCAGCGAGTCGACGTACGCCTCCATCGTGGCGACGAGGTCGAAGCCGTCCGGATCCATGAGCCACTGCAGCTCGAGGCCCATCAACATGCCGAGGATCTCGCGACTCAGCTGGTCGGCGTCCACGTCGGCGCGCAGCTCGCCGCTGGCCACGGCGTGCTGCAGCAGGAGCGAGGTGCGCCGGCGCGCGCCCTCGTACCGCTGGACGAAGAAGTCGTGCAGCGGATCGGCGGCGTCGAGGCTCTCCGCCGCCAGCACCACGTACAGGCGCGTGAGCACCGCGTTCTCGACGTTCTGCCGCGCGATCTCGGTGAGCGCGTCGAGCGAGAGCGTGGCGGGGTCGAGGTCCTGGCGCATGTCGGCTTCGATGCGCTCGCGCTCCGCGACGACCTCGAGCAGCAACCGCTCCTTCGTGCCGAAGTAGTACAGGAGCCCCGGGTGCGTCATGCCCACGGTGTCCGCCAGCTCGGCGAGGCCCGTGCTGCGGTAGCCCTTCGCCGAGAAGAGCTCGACCGCGGCATCGAGGATCTGCTGGCGGCGCGCGTCGCCGCGGGTCTGCCGTCGACGGGCGTCCGCCTTGGCCGATGCGGGCGCGGCCCGGGCCGTCTTGGCCGGGGGCATCGTCAGCTGCGCCCGGCCTCGTCGACCTGCGCGAGCAGGTCGGCGATGATCGTCGGCGGGAAGCCGGCGTTGACCATCAGCATCATGCGGTTCAGCGGCACCGACGAGACCACCTGCAGGAACTCGCTGGGCTCGATGAGGAAGCTCAGGTCACCGGCGGGGCTCGTCGCCAGGGCCTCCCGCAGGACGGCGCCGCCGACCGGGTGGTCGATCCACTCCTGCAGCGTCGACATCGGGTGCAGGGGCACCGGCTGCGGGCCCGGGTCGACCTCGACGGTGGCCGTGAGACGGATGTCCCGGCTGGACGCGCCGACGGCGATGGTGAACGTGCCGCCCTCCAGCTCCCACCCACCCGTCCGCGTTGACCAGTAGGCGAGGTCGCGGCCCGTGAGCCGGAACGTGACCGATGTGCGGGCGCCGGGTTCGAGATCGACCTTGGCGAACGCCTTGAGCTCTCGCAGCGGGCGGACGACGCGCGCCTCAGGATCGCCGACGTACACCTGGACGACCTCCTTGCCCGCGACGGCACCGGTGTTGGTGACCTGCAGCGTGACCTCGAGCCGCTCGCGGCTCAGGGGGTCGACCGCCGGGTCGCCCTCGAGCACCGTCACGTCGAGGTCGCGGTGCTCGAACGTGGTGTACGAGAGCCCGTGACCGAAGGGGAAGCCGACCTGCCGGTCGACCGTGTCGTAGTACCGGTAGCCCACGAAGATGCCCTCGCCGTAGCGCACCCGGCTGCCCTCGCCCGGGAACGACACGTACGAAGGCGTGTCCTGCAGCCGGAGCGGGATCGTCTCGGCGAGCTTGCCCGACGGGTTGACCCGACCCGCCAGGAGGTCGGCGATGGCGCCGCCGCCGGCTTGGCCCAGCAACCAGCCTTCGAGGATCGCGGCGGCCTGGTCCGCCCAGGTCGCCATCGAGACGACGGAGCCGTTCGACAGCACGACGACCACGCGGTCGTTGACGGTGCCGATGGCCCGCAGCAGGTCGACCTGGTTCTCCGGCAGGTCGAGGTGGGTCCGGTCGAACCCCTCGGACTCGGCGCTGGCCGGGAGGCCGAGGAACACCACGACCGTGTCGGCCCCGCGGGCGACGGCGACGGCCTCGGTGCGCAGCTCGTCGTCACCCTCGGTCGTGTCGATGCCGAAGCCTGCTGCGAAGTCCACGGTGACGTCGTCGTGGAGCTCGGCGATCGCGTCCCGCAGCTCGTCGATCGCGCTGCTGACCTTGAAGGGGTTCACCTTCGAGCTGCCGGCGCCCTGGAAGCGCGGCGTGCGGGCGAACTCGCCGATCACGGCGATCCGCGCCCCTTCGGCGGGCGAGAGCGGGAGCAGCGGCGTGCCGCCGCGCGGCTCGTTCTTGAGGAGCACGGCGCACTCGGTGCCGACGGTGCGCGCCAACGTGTGGTTCGCCTCGAGGTCGACGGTGTCGTCCGCTTCGGTCCCGGGGAGCGCTCGATCGAGCAGCTGCAGCACGCGGGCGACGGCCCCGTCGAGCACGGCTTCGTCCAGCTCGCCGTTCTTCACGGCATCGACCAGGCGGGCGGCGCTGACGCCGCCCGTCGACGGCATCTCGAGGTCGAGGCCGGCGCCGACGGCTGCGATGTTGTCGTCCACGGCGCCCCAATCGGAGACCACGAGACCGTCGAAGCCCCACTCGTCGCGCAGCACCTCGGTGAGCAGCCAGTGGTCCTGCGACGCGTAGACGCCGTTGATGCGGTTGTACGAGCACATCACCGTCCACGGCGAGGCCTGCTTCACGACCCGCTCGAACCCCGCCAGGTAGATCTCGCGCAGCGGGCGATCGTCGACGTCGGCGCTCACGCGGAGGCGGTCGGTCTCCTGGTTGTTCACGGCGTAGTGCTTCAGCGAGGCGCCGACGCCGCGGCTCTGCAGCCCCTCGACCAGCGCGGCGCCGAGGTCGCCCGACAGCACCGGGTCCTCGGACAGGTACTCGAAGTTGCGGCCGCACAGCGGCGAGCGCTTGATGTTGATGCCCGGCCCCAGCACCACGCCGACGTCCTCGGCACGCGCCTCGTCCGCCAGGGCGGCGCCGACGGCGTGGAGCAGCGCGACGTCCCAGGACGAGCCGAGCGCCGCGGCGGTGGGGAAGCACGTGGCGGGGACGCTGAGGCCCATGCCGACGTCATCGCCGCTCACGGTCTGCTTCCTGAGCCCGTGCGGACCGTCGGCCACCATGATGTTCGGGATCCCGAGGCGTTCGACCGCCCGGGTGTGCCAGAAGCCCGAGCCCGAGCACATCGCCGCCTTCTCCTCGAGCGTGAGGTCGGACAGCAGTGCGGGCACGTCGAAGCGGCTGGTCATGCGAGAGCTCTTTCCGGAGTGGGACGCGCCCTGGCGACGCATCCGATTCTTCTACAGGTCGGTAAAGTTCTACCGACCGGTAGATGATGCGCGGAGGAGCGCTGCTTGTCAATGGGCGGCGCGACCCGCGCGGGATGCCGGGCCCGACGGTCGGCGGGTTCCTGGTCTCCCGTGGAGCCCGCCCGCGGGATTCGGCCTGTGTAGGTTCGGCGCATGGCTGCGCCGCGCTACCGCTTGATCGACATGGCCGGCTCCGAGCTGGGCATCGTCGAGGTGCCCGCCCCGCTCGACGAGGGAGACGAAGCGCCTGCACCGGACGGCCGCCTCCTCCCGATCGTCGAGGTCTACGACGACGAGGACGGCCGCGAGGGTGGCGTCGCCGCCACGCTCGTCGTGGACGACTCGTAGCACCGCTCGTCATGGACGACTCGTAGCACCGGCCGCCGGCGGGTTCAGCCCAGCACGCCGGCTTCGCGCAAGGCCTTGAGCTCGTCGTCGGTCTTGCCCAGCACGTCGCGCAGCACGTCCTCGGTGTGCTCGCCGACGGTCGGCGCGTGCGTCGGCGTCGGCAGCTCGCCGCCCACGACCTTGACCGGGAACGGCAGCTCGTCGGCCCCGAGGACGTCGCGCGAGATCCAACCGAGGCGGTCCGCGAACTGGGGATCGTCAGCGATCGTCTTGGGGGTGTTGATCGGGGCGATCGTGGTGTTGTGCTCGTTCGCGAAGGCGAGCCACTCCTGGCAGGTCTTGGTCTTGAAGATGTCGCGCAGCTCCGCCTGGAGCTCGCGGTTGTTGCGGGCATGATCGGCGAACTTGGATCCCGGCCAGCGCTCGAACAGGTCCATGCGCCCGATGCCCTCGCAGAAGTTCCGCCAGAAGGCCTGCTCCGACGCCATGAACAGCACGTGGCCGTCGGCCGCGTCGTAGGCCTGGTAGCGAACGCCTTCGCGCATCCCGGCGGTGCCCGCCGCCCGTCGCTCGTAGTTGTCGGACTTGTTGCCGGTCACCTCTTCCTGCGGGCGCTCGTACGCCTTGTGGGTCTCGGAGCGGTACCAGTCGAACGCGGCGGCGGCGTCGGACTGCGCCACCTCGAGGAAGCACCCCTCGCCCGTGGCTCGGGCGTGGATGATGCCGGCGAGGATGCCGAGGGCGCCGAACATGGGCCCTGCGTTGATGCCGATCGAGACGTGCTCGGGCAGGTAGCAGAACCCCTCGTCGTCGTAGGCGGGCGCGACCACTCCCGCCCAGGTGTCGTAGGCGATGCCGTGGGACGGGAGGGCCTTGTACGGCCCGGTCATGCCGTAGCCCGAGATCGTGATGAAGACGAGCTTCGGGTTGCGGGCCCGCAAGGCGTCGTACCCGAGACCGAGCTTCTCGAGCTGGCCCGGTCGCATCGCCTCGACCACGGCGTCGGCGCCGGCGGCCAGCTCGCGGAAGAGCGCCTTGCCCTCGTCGGACTTCAGGTCGAGCACCACGCTCCGCTTGCCCCGGTTGACGTGGAGGTGCATCAGCGACACGCCCTCGACGATCGGCCAGGTCATCTCCCGGATGTAGTCGCCGCTGGGGGACTCGATCTTGATGACCTCCGCCCCGAGGTCGGCGAGGTTCGTCGTGATGGCGGCGGGGCCGAGCAAGGACGCTTCGATGATGCGCACGCCGGCCAGCGGCTGGAAGGGCTCAGTCATGGCGGCATACTATCTGACGCCTCGTCAGATTTCGAGGTCCGACGCGGGGCCGGCCGGACGCGGGGAGCCTCTCTGGCATGATGCCGGGGCCGAACCGGACCAACAGGGCTGAACAACGGGCTGGACAAGAGGGGGATCCCGATGCGAGTGGTAGTCGACTTCGATCTGTGCGAGAGCAACGCGGTGTGCATGGGGATCGCACCCGAGGTCTTCGAGGTGCGCGACGACGACTTCCTCTACGTGCTGCAGGAGAACCCGCCGGAGGAGCTGCGGCCCAAGATCGAAGAGGCCGTGCAGCGCTGCCCGAAGCAAGCGATCTCGATCGAAGGGTGAGCGCCCCGGCGTCGATCGTCGTGGTCGGCGCGTCGCTCGCCGGGCTCAACGCCGCGCACACCCTGCGCAAGGAGGGGTTCGACGGCACGCTCACCGTGGTCGACGCGGACACCCACACGCCCTACGACAAGCCGCCGCTGACGAAGCAGTTCCTCAAGGGGGAGTGGGAGGCGGACCGCATCGCGCTCCCGGCCACGAAGGAGGAGCTCGGGATCGACTGGCGCCTGGGGGCGCGGGCGACGCACCTCGACGTCGCCGCGAAGAGCCTCACGATCGAACGTGGCGGGCAGCCCGAGGTGCTGTCGTTCGACGGCCTCGTGATCGCGACGGGCGCATCGGCTCGCTCGCTCCCGAACCCGGCCGGGCTCGACGGCATCCACGTGCTGCGCACGCTCGACGATGCCGCTGCCGTGCGGGCGGCGCTCGACGCGTCCCCCCGGCGGGTGGTCGTGATCGGGGCGGGCTTCATCGGGGCCGAGGTCGCGGCCACGAGTCGCGGGCGCGGGCTCGACGTCACCATCCTCGAGGCGCTCGACGTGCCCCTCGAGCGTGCGCTCGGGCGCGAGATGGGTGCGGTCTGCGGCGACCTGCACCGCGACCACGGCGTGGACCTCCGCCTCGGCACAGGCGTGGACGGCTTCGCGGGGGTCGGCCGGGTCGAGGCCGTCACCTTGAGCGACGGCTCCCGGCTCGACGCCGACGTCGTCGTCGTGGGCATCGGTGTGATCCCCAACACCTCGTGGCTCGACGATGCCGGTCTCACGATCGACAACGGCGTGGTCGTCGACGACACGCTGCTCGCGGCACCCGGTGTGGTGGCGGCCGGCGACATCGCCCGGTTCCCGAGCCGGCGCTTCGGGCGATCGCTGCGCGTCGAGCACTGGGAGAACGCGATCCAGATGGGCGAGGCTGCGGCTCGCCGCCTGCTGGTCGCGGACGGCGAGGCCCCCGAGGTGTACGACCCGGTCCCGTGGTTCTGGTCCGACCAGTACGACCGGAAGATCCAGCTGGCCGGGCACGCCGGGGCCGACGCCACCGTCGAGGTGGTGATCGGCGACCCGGCCGATCGCGTCTTCGTCGCGCTCTACGGGCGGGCCGGCACGGTCGTCGGGGTGCTGGGGATGAACCGTCCGCGCCACGTGATGCAGCTGCGCCAGCTCGTCGTCGACGGCGCGTCGTGGAGCGACGGCCTCGCTCGGGCGGCGGAGCTCGCGTGACCGAGGAGCGACGATGACGAGCGGGTCCGATCGCGCGCCCTCCCCGGAGGCACGAGCGGCGGCGGCGGCGGATCAGCTCGTCGACGTGCTCGACGAGGACGGCACCGTGATCGGTCGCGCCACGCGAGGTGAGGTGCGGGCCGGGAACCTGCTGCACCGCTCCGTCTTCGTCGTCGTGGTCACGTCGCTCGACGAGCTCGTGGTGCACAAGCGCGCCGACTGGAAGGACGTGTGGCCGTCGCGTTGGGACATCTGCTTCGGCGGCGTCGTCGACGCCGGCGAGGACGTGGCCGACGCCGCCGTGCGCGAGCTCTTCGAGGAGGCCGGGGTGCGCGTCGCGCCCACGGCCCTCGAGCTGCTCGCAGAGGGCCGGTACGAGGACGACCGCATCCGCGAGGTCGGCACCGTCTACCTCACGACGCACGACGGGCCGTTCCGGTTCGACGACGGTGAGGTGGTGGCCGACGAGCGCATCGCGTTCGACGACGTCGGCCGCTGGAGCGACGCCCGCTCGCTGTGCGACGACAGCGCGGTGCTGGTGCTCCCATTGGTGCTCGCCCATGTGGAGCACTCGCTCGGAGGGGCGCGCCCATGACCGCCATGGTGGTGCTGCTGCTCGTCATGACCCTCGCGGTGGCCGTCATCGACTGGGTGGCGGTGCAGCTGCAGAACAAGCCGCTCGAGTACGTCGCCAAGCCGCTGACGATGGTCGT
Source organism: uncultured Iamiaceae bacterium (assembly GCA_964446345.1). Lineage (GTDB taxonomy): Bacteria > Actinomycetota > Acidimicrobiia > Acidimicrobiales > Acidimicrobilacustridaceae > CAYUOL01. The sequence continues at coordinate 10,242 of CAYUOL010000105.1, forward strand.
GCTCATCGCAGCGGTGCTGGCGATGAACCCCGTCAGCACCACGGCTCGTGCCTTCTTCGTCGCCGCGCTCGTGTTCTCGATGATCGGCGACATCTTCTTGATGCTGCCGGACCGCGAGAAGTGGTTCGTGTTCGGGCTCGGGTCCTTCCTGCTCGGTCACCTCGCCTACATCCCCGGCCTCGCGCTGCTCGGGCTCTCGATCCCCGAGCTCGGGCTGGGCCTGCTGGTCGTCGCGGTGGCGATCGGCCTCATCGGCGTGCGCATCGTCGCCGGCGTGCGGTCGAGCGAACCGAAGCTGGTCATGCCGGTCACCGTCTACATGTCGGTGATCTCGCTGATGGTGGCCACCGCGATCGGCACCGGACGGCTCGTCGCCATCGTCGGCGCCGGGCTGTTCTTCTGCTCGGACGCGCTCATCGCGTGGAACGGGTTCATCAAGGAGCACCGCTGGGGGAAGCTCGCGATCATCGTGACCTACCACCTCGGCCAGATCGGGCTCGCGCTCTCCCTCATCTGACCCGTCAGATTGATCTGACACGCACGCACATCTGTTCAGCTGCCGTGCAGCTGTCGTTCAAGTGACGCCGGGCATAGGTCGATAGCCCTACGGACCGGGAACCCTCCACCCGGTCCCGAGCCGGCCCAAGGGGGCACACGATGAACTTCCTGCTCCGGTCGCGCGTGCCCGGCCGTCGCCGCCGCACCCGCCCCGCCGTCGCGGCCTCGGTCCTGGGGATGGCGGCGATGCTCGCCGTGGTGGCCACGGGTTGCGGCGTCGCGGCCTTCACCCCGATCCCCGGCGTCAACGGCTGCAACATCACGCCGGCCAACGCCTTCTGGCGCTCCGATGCCCGCACGATGCCGGTGAAGACGCAGTCCACCACCTACATCGCCACGGCGGGGGCGACGAAGTCGCTCAAGGCCGACTTCGGAGCGGGGCTGTGGGACGGGGGCCCCATCGGGATCCCCTACGACGTGGTCCCGGGCAACCAGCCCAAGGTCACGGTCGCCTTCGACTACGACGAGGACAGCGATCACGTCGGCTACCCGATCCCGGCCAACCCGCACGTCGAGGGAGGTGCGGCCTCCAGCGGCGACCGCCACATCATCATGGTGGACAAGGACAACTGCCGGCTCTACGAGCTGTGGAACGCGTGGCCCGGTCCCAACGGCTGGGGCTCGGGGGTGACGGCCGGCTCCGGCGCCACGTGGGACATGCGCTCGAACGCGATGCGGCCCCAGACCTTCACCTCGGCCGACGCGGCGGGCCTGCAGATCCTGCCGGGCCTCGTCCGCTACGACGAGGTCGCGGCCGGGAAGGTGCTGCACGCCATCCGCATGACCGTGCCGGCGACGCAGGGCTCGTACGTCTGGCCCGCGAGCCACAAGGCCGGGTCCGGCGGCACCAGCACGATGCCGATGGGCACCTGGTTGCGGCTGAAGGCCTCGGTGGACGAGAACACGTTCGATCCTGCCGTGCGCCCGATCGTCGTCGCGCTCAAGACCTACGGCGGCGTCATCGCCGACAACGGGTCGGCCTGGTACATGAGCGGCGTCCCCGACGATCGCTGGGACAACGACAAGCTGGCCACCCTCGGACGCATCAAGGGCAGCGACTTCGAGGTGGTCGATGCCGCGGGGGAGAAGGTCGCGAACGACTCCTACCAGGGCCGGACCGCGAAGTAGCCGGGAGGGTCGGCACCGGGTGGTCGACGGGCCACCGATCGGGGGCGCCCGGAGGTGCTGCGGCTGCGATCGCAGCACCTCTGGTGCGTCCCGGTCGCCACCGGTGACCGGGCGGCCGGTGGCCGACGACGCCGACGACGTCTCGCGCCCGCCTCGCGGGGTAGAACATCGGGACCATGGCTGCATCGCGATCGTCCACGCGCGCCACGACGCAGGCGCCCCCGCGCATCGTCATCGATGACGTCCGGCCGGCGGTCGCCGGCGGGCGCTACCCGGTGAAGAGGGTCACGGGTGAACCCGTGGTGGTCGAGGCGACGGTGTTCGCCGAGGGCCACGACGAGCTGCACGTCGTCGTCGCCCACCAGGTGCCCGACGCGAAGGGCTGGGAGCTGGTCGCCATGACCAACATCTCGCCCGGTGACGATCTCTGGCAGGGCTCCTTCGTCCCCGTCGCGCTCGGGACCCATCGCTTCCGGGTGCTCGCGTGGGTCGACGAGCTCGCGTCCTGGGCGTCGGGGACGACGCGGAAGCTCGACGCCGGGGTCGACATCAGCTCCGAGCTGCTGGCCGGCGCCGCGATCCTCGACGCGGCGTCCGCCCGCCTGCCCAAGAAGAAGCGCCCGCCGCTCCTCGACGCGGCCGAGGCCCTGCGCGCCGGTGACCTCACCCCGATGACCGACGTCGGTGGCGACGAGCGGCTCTCGCCCGCGGGCTGGTACCACGCCTCGCTGAAGGCCAACGACGGGGTCGCCTCGGCCACGATCGAGGTGCTGGTCGAGCGCGAACGGGCGCTGTTCTCTTCGTGGTACGAGCTGTTCCCCCGATCGCTGGGGCCCGACCCCTCGACGCACGGCACGCTGCGTGACGTCGAGGACCACCTCGAGTACGTCGCCGAGCTCGGCTTCGACGTGCTGTACCTCCCGCCGCTGCACCCCATCGGCGAGGCGTTCCGGAAGGGCCCCAACAACAGCGAGCAGGCCGGCCCTGGCGATCCCGGCTCGCCGTGGGCGATCGGTGCGGCCGACGGGGGCCACACGGCGCTGCACCGCGAGCTCGGCACGATGGACGACTTCCGGTCGCTGGTGAAGGCGTGCGACGCAAACGGCATCGAGCTGGCCATCGACGTCGCGTTGCAGGCGTCACCCGACCACCCCTGGGTGACCGAGCACCCCGCGTGGTTCAAGCACCGCCCCGACGGCTCGATCCAGTACGCCGAGAACCCGCCGAAGAAGTACCAGGACATCTACCCGTTCGACTTCGAGAGCGACGACTGGCGGTCGCTCTGGGACGCGTGCCTCGACATCTTCCGCTTCTGGGCCCGCGAGGGCGTCCGGATCTTCCGCGTCGACAACCCGCACACCAAGCCGTTCGCGTTCTGGGAGTGGCTGATCGGCGAGGTGCGGGCGGACGCTCCCGACGCCATCTTCCTGGCCGAGGCCTTCACGCGCCCCGCGGTCATGCACCGCCTGGCCATCGTCGGCTTCACGCAGTCGTACAACTACTTCCCCTGGCGCGTGACGAAGGGCGAGCTCGTCGACTACTTCACCGAGCTCTCGACCCCGCCATCGGTGGACCAGTTCCGGCCGTCGAGCTGGCCCAACACGCCCGACATCCTGCCCTGGCACCTCATGGACGCGCCGGTGACGCAGTTCGGCGCCCGCGTGTTCCTCGCGGCGATGCTGTCCCCGTCGTACGGCATCTACGGCCCGGCGTTCGAGACCGCGGACAACCGCGCGGCCGGGAACGGCAAGGAGGAGTACCTGGACTCCGAGAAGTACCAGGTGCGCTCTTGGGACCGGCACGATCCCGAGACCGCGTGGCTGCGGTCGCTCATCGCGGACCTCAACCGCATCCGCACGGAGGAGCTCGCGCTCCACACCTTGCGCACGTTGCGGTTCCACCACGTGGGCAACGACGAGCTGCTGTGCTTCTCGAAGACGCCACACTCGGGGCCGGCCGTGGATCCGCAGGACCCGCACGCCGGCACGATCCTCGTCCTCGCCAACCTCGATCCCGTCGCGACGCAGAGCGGCATGACGTGGCTCGACCTGCCGGCGCTGGGGATCGACGGGTCGCGCCCGTTCCAGGTGCAGGACCTGCTGGGGGGACGCACCTTCACCTGGGAGGGGCCCGAGAACTACGTGGAGCTGCACCCGGGCGCACACCCCGGGCACATCTTCCGGGTGGTGCAGGGCTGATGCACGACGACTCGTCTCCGGCGCCCACGGTGCCGGGGCTCGGGATGCAGGCGCGCGAGCTGTGGCAGCACCTCGAGGTCATCCACGCCGTCGTGTACTTCAACCCCTCGGTCGATCGAGCGCTCCGCGACGTCGGGATGAAGGGCTTCTGGATGGGCTACTTCGCGGCGCGCGCGGCAGCCATGGGAGCCGTCGACGCCGCCGTCGTGAAGGCCACCTTCTACAACTTCCACCCCGCGAAGGTCGACCGCGCGATCCCGGACGCGTGGGCGTTGGCCTCGCCGGCGCAGATCCTCGAGGCCCGCGCGGAAGCCGCCGGCCGCGCGCTGCGGGCCGACCTCGCCGAGTGCGTCCCTGCGGAGGTCGCGGCGGCCGCGGCGCTGAGCACGAAGGCCGCGCACGCCGCGATCACCGACGGGCGTCCCCTCGCCGCCGCGCACCGTGCGCTGCCCGTGCCCGAGGCGCCGATCGACCAGCTGTGGTGGGCGGCATCCGTGCTGCGGGAGCACCGCGGCGACGGGCACGTGGCGCTGCTCACCGAGCGGATGATCGACGGGTGCGAGGCCCACGTGCTGCAGGCGGCGACGGATCGCGTGCCGAAGGAGACGTTGCAGGGCGCTCGCGGGTGGACCGACGACGACTGGGGCGCCGCCCGCACGCGCCTGGTCGACCGCGGTCTCGTCGATGCGCGCGGGCGGGTCACGCCGACCGGCGACGCGCTGAAGGCGGAGCTCGAAGCGCGCACCGACGAGCTGGCATCCGCGCCGTACCGCGCGCTGAGCGACGACGAGCGCGCCCGGCTCCTGACCGTGCTCGCGCCCCTGTCCACGGCGGTCGCCGAACGCGAGCAGCTCCCGTTCCCCAACCCGATCGGCGTCGACCGGCCGGCCGGTGCCCCGACCGCGGGCAGCGCGCCTCGGCGGCTCTGATGCGCCGTGGCGGCGACGACGTAAGGTGCCGACGCGGCGTCCCGGCAGGGTGACGTCCATCTGACCGAACCCCGTGACGTCGGCGCCTCGCGGTCACCGGCGAACGCCCGTCGCCGGCACCTGATCGCCTCACCCGACAACCCAGCTCGCAGACCCACCCCACCGGCCCGCTCCCCACCCTCCAAGGTCCCGATGCCCGTTCCCAACGTTCCCCACGACGATCCGCTGTGGTTCAAGGACGCAGTGATCTACGAGCTCCACGTGCGCGCGTTCGGCGACTCGAACGGCGACGGCATCGGTGACTTCGACGGCATCACCGCGCGGCTCGACTACCTGCAGCAGCTGGGCGTCACCGCGCTTTGGCTCCTGCCGTTCTACCCGTCACCGCTGCGCGACGACGGCTACGACATCGCGGACTACGGAGGCATCAACCCGGCCTACGGCACGCTGCGCTCGTTCAAGCGCTTCCTCAACGAGGCGCACAACCGCGGGCTGCGCGTCATCACCGAGCTCGTGCTCAACCACACGAGCGATCAGCACCCGTGGTTCCAGCGCTCGCGGCGGGCCAAGCCCGGTTCGCGCTACCGGGACTACTACGTGTGGAGCGACGACCCGGAGCGCTACCCCGGTGTGCGGGTGATCTTCGAGGACTACGAGAGCTCGAACTGGACGTGGGACCCCATCGGGGGTGCGTACTACTGGCACCGCTTCTTCTCGCACCAGCCGGACCTCAACTACGACAACCCCGAGGTGCGCGAGGTCATGCTGCGCTCGGTGGACAAGTGGCTCGAGATGGGGGTCGACGGCGTCCGCCTCGATGCGGTGCCGTACCTGTTCGAGCGCGACGGGACGAACTGCGAGAACCTGCCGGAGACGCACCAGTACCTGAAGGACCTGCGCGCGCACGTCGACGAGAACTTCCCCGGCCGCATGTTGCTCGCCGAGGCGAACCAGTGGCCCGAGGATGCCGTCGCGTACTTCGGCGACCCCGCGGTGGGCGGCGACGAGTGCCACATGTCGTTCCACTTCCCCTTGATGCCCCGCCTCTTCATGGGGGTGCGCATGGAGGATCGCTTCCCGATCATCGACATCATGCAGCAGACCCCCGCGATCCCGGCGAACTGCCAGTGGGCCAACTTCCTGCGCAACCACGACGAGCTCACGCTCGAGATGGTCACCGACGAGGAGCGGGACTACATGTACCGCGCCTACGCCGCCGAGCCGCAGATGCGGGTCAACGTCGGCATCCGACGACGGTTGGCGCCGCTGCTGCAGAACGACCGGCGCAAGATCGAGCTGATGAACGGGCTGCTGTTCTCGCTGCCGGGGACCCCCGTGATCTACTACGGCGACGAGCTGGGCATGGGCGACAACGTCTACCTCGGTGACCGCGACGCGGTGCGCACCCCGATGCAGTGGAGCCCCGATCGCAGCGCCGGCTTCTCGATGGCGAACCCGCAGCAGCTCTTCCTGCCCGTCATCATCGACCCGGACTACCACTACGAGTCGGTCAACGTGGAGGCGCAGGATCGCAACCCCAGCTCGCTGCTGTGGTGGATGCGGCGCATCATCGCACTGCGCCAGCAGCACCCCGTGTTCGGCCGCGGCGACATCGAGTTCGTGTTCCCCGAGAACGCGAAGGTCCTGGCGTTCATCCGCCGCTACGAGAACGAGACCATGCTGGTCGTCGCCAACCTCTCGCGGTTCGCGCAGTCCGTGGCCCTCGACCTGCACGAGCACCGCGGGGCGGTGCCGGTCGAGCTCTTCGGCGGCAACGAGTTCCCCGCAATCGGCGAGCACCAGTACCAGATCACGCTCGGGGCCTACGGCTTCTACTGGTTCCAGTTGGATCCCCAGCGCCAGGAGGCGCGCTTCGCACCGGCCGATCCGACCGAGCTGCCGCGCCTGACGTACTCCGGGGACTGGCACACGGTGCTGCACGGGCGGGCGCGCGGCCGGGCCGCGCTCGAGCGGGCGCTCGTGGACTTCCTGCCGCACAACCGCTGGTACGCGGGACGGCAGCGCACGCTGCGCTCGGTGACCGTCGACGACGCGGTGCCGGTGTCGTCCGTGCGGGGCGGCAAGGGGGCGGCGGCGCGCCCCGGCGCCGTCCTCGCGCTGCTGCAGGCGGAGTACGCCGACGGCGACCCCGAGACCTACGTCGTGCCCCTTGCGATCGCGAGCCAGGACCTCGCCCACGCGCTGCTCACCGACCATCCGAACGCCGGTGTCGCCTGGCTCGAACCGGCCGCGGGCGGACCGACCGTCCTGTTGCACGACGCGATGGTCGACCCCGTGTTCGCCGAAGCGACGTTGCGGGCGTACCGCAAGCGCTTGACCTTCACCTCCTGGGGCGGCGCCGAGGTGACGATGCAGTCGTCGCCCGAGTTCCGCCGCATCTTCGACGAGGCCGACGACCTGACGCCGCACCTGACCTCGGTCGAGCAGTCCAACTCGTCGGCGGTGTTCGGCAACCAGATGGTGGTCAAGATGTTCCGGCGCGCCCAGGAGGGCGTGAACCCGGAGCTCGAGATCGGCGAGTTCCTGACCGAGCGCGCGCACTTCCCCCACACGGCGTCGTTGTTGGGCGCGATGGAGTACCGGCGGGGCAAGGCCGAGCCGCGCACGATCAGCGTCATCAGCAGCTACGTGAAGAACGAGGGCGACGCCTGGCACTACACGCTCGACGCCCTGGGCATCTACTACGAGGATGCCCGGACCCTCGTGGCCGACGGGCGCCTCGACGTCCCCGACTGGGACTCGGTGCTCGACCGGCTCGACGCCCCGGTGCCCGACAACGTCGCCGACGCGATCGGTCCGTACCTCGACTCGGCGGAGATCCTCGGCCAGCGCACCGCCGAGCTGCACCTCGCGTTGGCGGACAGCACGGCTGACGCCTTCGTGCCCGAGCCGTTCACTTCGCTGTACCAGCGCTCGCTCTACCAGTCGATGCGGGCCCAGGTGCGGCCGACGCTGCAGATGGTGCGGCGCAACCTG
>CAYUOL010000106.1:0-18034 GCA_964446345.1 uncultured Iamiaceae bacterium
GCAGCCGGTGACCTGGAGCTGACGCCGGCGACGGCTGCCTCGCAGATCTGGGCCAGGCGCGGCCGGATCACATCCGCCCGTCTTCGCGCCGGGCCGTCGCTACAGCGTGATGTGCAGACCGAGCTAGTCCCGCATGCGAAGCAGCGCCTCGGCGTTGCCCATCGCGTCATCGACGGGATGATGGGTGTGCTTCGTCCGGCGCAGGTGCTTGAAGTTCTTCCTCGTGTCCCGCACCAGACCCTTGTACAGGCTCCCGAGGTTCTGGGAGCTGTGGCCGAAGGGGTTGTCGTCGAGGAAGTGCCAGAAGTACCAGTTGATGAAGCCCCAATCGAAGCCGTTGTTGTCGGCGATGAAGACCGGACGGCGTCCGCCCAGGCCGTCGAGCCACGTGCGGAACCGCGCCATTACCTCGGCGGGGTCATCGAAGTCGAGCGTGTCCTCGCGGGTGAAGCCTGACACGGCGAGCGCTTCGGGGATCCACTTCTCAGACACAGGGCGCAGCTCGCCGTAGAAGGTGCGGGACAGGTCCGGCTCGACGACGACGGCGCCGAAGCTGACCATCGAGAAGTCACCCGGCACCGGTCCGTCTGCTTCCACGTCGATCATCACGTACGGCATGACGCCCCCTCCTGGTCAGACCCACCGGGGGCCAAGAGGACAGCATGGTGGAGTTCCCGCCTCAGGAACAGCGCGTTCCGCCGGAGCAGTCTCGACTCCAACTCGCCCCTTTGGGTCCGGCCGTGATGGCCCGGTCTGGGACCCCTGCGATGATCCGGCCTTCGGCGTCGGCGCCGGCTACAGCGTGTAGCGGTACACGTTCGTGTCGCGGACCTCGAAGCCCGCGCGGACGTAGAGGCGGTTCGCCGCTTCGCGCGACGGGCGGGAGGTGAGGTCGACGGTCTTCGCGCCCTCGAGGCGGGCACGGTCGACGGCGGCCTTCGTCAGCGCCGCGCCGATGCCGCGGCGCTCGACGCGGGGATCCACGATCACGTCCTCGATCCACGCGCGCAGGCCCGTGGGGATGCGGAACACCGCGAGCGTCAGCGTGCCGACGATCTCGTCGTCGCGCTCCGGGTCGCGCGCGATGAGCACGATCGACGCGTCGGAGGCGACCATCGCGGCGACCTCGTCGGCGGTCGGCGGCGGGTTCGACTTCGAGAGGTGCGGCACGAGGCGCTCGAAGGCGGCGACGAGCTCGGTCGACGTCTCGGTCGCCTCCGTGACGATGACGGGGGCGCTCGGATGCGGGGACGACGGTGCCTCGGGCTGGCTCATGGCCCGAAACCGTAGCGGCGCCTCAGGCCCCCTCCGCCCCGGCGGGTGCGCTGCTGCTCGCGCCGGCGCCGGGGCGCGTAGCCTGGTGCACCCAGTGGGCCGCGCACCTGCCGACCGGGCCGCAACCGCCGCACAGGCGACTGCCGTCCCGGCGCCCGCCACCTCACCATGACCGCCTCCGGCGCACCCGACGAGCCTCCGGCCCCGCATCCCGAACGGCCTGCGCCGCCCGGCGAACCAGCCGCTGCGTCCCCTCCCGAGCGCGTCGCTCCGGGCGCGGCGCGCGAGACCGTCCGCTACCAGGCCGCCGATCTGGCCGCGCTCGCCGCGCCTGCCGCGCCTGATGTCATAGATCCGGGGGCCGAGCGCGTCAGTGAACCGGTGCTCGCGGCAGGAACCCCCTCACTGAACCTGATGCAGTCCTTCGACCTGGGGTTCCAGGCCGAACCCGCGCCCCATGGCATCCAGCTGCGGCGCACCGCGCGCCGCCCCCGTCTCAGCCACGCCGAGGTCATCGAGCTGTACGAGGCGAACCACGACGGGCTGCTGCGCTTCGCGTCGCTCATGGCCCCCGAGGACGGCATGGCCGAGGATCTGGTGCAGGAGGCCTTCGTCCGCCTGTACAAGTCGTGGGGGCGCATCCGCGATCCCGAGAAGGTGCCGGCCTACCTGCGCTCGACCGTCGCCAACCTCGCCCGCGGCCGCGGCCGCCGCCTCGGCGTCGCGCAACGCAACCGCCCGGCGCCGGCCCCTGATGCTTCGTCCGCCGAGGAGGGCGCGCTCCGGGACGAGAGCCGCAACGAGGTCGTCGCGGTGCTGCGCACCCTGCCCGGGCGCCAGCGCGAGTGCCTCGTGCTCCGGTACTACGAGGGGCTCAACGAGACCGAGATCGCGCAGACCCTCGGGATCTCGGTCGGCTCGGTGCGCACCCACACCTCGCGCGGCATGGCCACGATGCAGAAGCGGTTGGGAGGGCTCGCATGAGCGACCCCACGCTCCCGGCCGGCGACGAGGCGATGCCGATCGATCCGCAGTTCGAGCAGGCGTTCGCCTCCGCCCTGCACGACCACGCCCGCGCGGTCGCGGGGCCGGTCGATCCGTCGGCGCTGACCGCGCGCCTGGTGCGCACCGACAAGCTGTCGGGGCTGCGCCGGATCGGCTTCGCGAGCGGGGCGGTGGTCGTCGTGGTGATCGGCCTGCTCGTCTTCGGTGCCAACCGCCGCGACAGCGAGGTGCACACCGCCGGCTCGACACACGTCACGGCCGTCTCGCCCGCGCGCGGACGGCCCGGCGGTCCGGTGGGGTCGGATCCGGTGGCGCCCGAGGCGACGAGCGACGGCACGACCGACCCGACCGGCGGCACGATGAGCGACGTGTCCATCCCCCGGCCCGGCGAGGTCGGCCCCGACGGCTCGACCTCGACCACCACGGTCGCCACCCCCGGCGGCGTCACCACGACGAGCATCCCCGGCGCCGCGCCCACGACGCGCCCGGGCCCGCCCCCGACGACACCGAGCGGGCCGACGCCGACCGACCCGTCGGGTCCGCCCGGCCCGAACCCGACGACCGGGCCGACCGTGGCCCCGACCACCAGCGCACCCACGACCACGCCGACCTCGAGCACGCCGCCGACGACCGCCGATCCCAGCCGCCCCCCGACGGGACCGCAGAGCTCGTGGTGCGCGGCGCACCTCGTCAGCCCGACGATGCGGACGACCACGAGCGGCACGGCCGGCGCCGTGCTCATCAGTGAGCTCGACTTCGGCTTCGCGCCACCGCTCACCGAGATCACCGTCGCCGGGGACACCGCCGCGACCGACCGGTTGATCCTGTCCACGGCCGTGCGCTCGGACACCACGGGCCGCTGGTCGTGGAAGATCCGCTGGAACCCCAGCGCCACCCCGACGAACAGCCCGCTCGCGTTCACGGTGAAGTGCGTGGCCAACGGCAAGACGGTGCCGTTCACGGTGACCCGGGTGCCGTGACCGCCCGGCGGCCCCGCCCGCGGCCGAGCGGGGCGACACCGATGCCGGGTGTGCGTTTGGCCTGCGGGTGCAGCCGATACCGTGAAGCGGGATGACCGCCAGCGATCGCCCGTCCGATCCGGACCGCAGCTCCGATCCCGGGGCCCGCCGGGCACTGCCCCCGTCGGGGCTCGACCACCTCGAGTGGTCCGAGTCGCCGAGCCTGGTGCGCCCGGTCGTGCTGGCCGCGTTCGAGGGGTGGAACGACGCCGGCGACGCCGCCACGACCGCGGTGAAGACCTTGGCTTCCACGTGGAAGGCCGAGGCGTTCGCGAACATCGACCCCGAGATCTTCTACGACTTCACCACCACGCGGCCGCACGTGCGCCTCGACGACGAGGGCGAGCGCGAGATCGTCTGGCCGGAGAACGTGTTCGCGAGCGCGCACGTGCACGACGGCCTCGACATCATCACGCTCGTCGGCTCCGAGCCGCAGCTGCGCTGGCCGACCTTCTGCCGGCAGGTCGTCGGCGTCGCGCAGCACTTCGACGCCCGCCTCGTCGTCACGCTCGGTGCGCTGCTGGCCGAGGTGCCGCACACGCGGGCGACCCCCGTCTACGGCGCGGGGTACGACGACGACGCATCGATCGAGCTGGGCCTGATGCCGTCGCGCTACGAGGGCCCCACCGGCATCGTCGGCGTGCTGCACGCGGCGTGCCGCGACGCCGGCCTGCGTTCCGCCTCGCTGTGGGCGGCCGTGCCGACCTACGTGCCCTCGGTGCCGTCGCCCAAGGCCTCGCTCGCACTGCTGCGCCGCCTCGCCTCGCTGCTCGACACCCCACTGATCGACGTCGGCAACGTGGCGCTCGACGCCCTGGCGGCGGAGGCGCTCGACTACGAACGCCAGATCAGCGAGGTGGCCGACGACGACGAGGAGACGACCGACTACGTCCACCGCCTCGAACGCGCCTACGACGAGGACGAGGGCCTGCTCGACGAGACGGGATCGCTCGTGGACGAGGTCGAGCGGTTCCTGCGCGAGCAGCGCGACTGATCCGGGGGGATCGCAGTAACGTCACGCCGTGGCTGATCGACCCCCGCCGACCAACCAGGACCTGATCCGCTGGAGCGAGGCGCTCGCGGGCGTCGCTCGCACGGGGCTGGGGTTCACCGAGAGCCAGTACGAGCGCGAGCGCTTCGAAGAGGTGCTCGCCGTCGCGGCCGACATGCGCCATGCCGCCGGGAGCGACTACGAGATCGACGAGCTGGTCGACGGCTGGATGAAGTCGGTCGGCGAGGGCGTCGCCGGGTACCAGACGCCGAAGGTCGCCGTCGGGGCCGTGGTCGGCAACGACAAGGACGAGATCCTCCTGGTCAAGCGGGCCGACTCGGGGATCTGGCTGTACCCCACGGGCTGGGCCGACATCGGCTACTCCGCGTCCGAGGTGGCGGTGAAGGAGGTGCACGAGGAGACCGGGATCGAGTGCGAGATCGTGCGCCTCATCGCGGTGCTCGACGGCCTGCGCCTCGGCTTCACGCACATCCCGCTCTACTCGCTCGTGTTCCAGTGCCGGGCGACGGGTGGCGAGCTGCAGGCCCATCCGCTCGAGTGCCAGGACGTCGGCTGGTTCGCGCAGGACGCGCTGCCCGACTTCATCGCCGGCGCCGACCACTGGGCCGAGCACGCCTTCGCCGCGATCCGGGGCGAGGACGTCGGGGTGCTCTACGACCGGCCGCGCACGCCGCCCTGGTCGGGACCGACCGGCGAGCACTGACCACGCACACCCACCGCGGCGACCGACCGCGCGCCGACCGATCAGGGGGAACGGATGGCACCGAACCAGGACCACACACCGATCACGGGCGAGATGCCCGCAGCGGTCGAGGCCGCCGACGCGATCCGCGCCGGCCGCTACTCCTCGCGCGCGCTGCTCGAGCGGTGCATCGCCGAGATCGAGGAGCACAACGACGCGCTCAACGCGTTCGTCTACACCGACTTCGACGCCGCGCGCGCCGAGGCCGACGCCGTCGACGCCCTCGTCGCCGCGGGCCGCACCGACGAGCTCGGCCCGCTCGCCGGCGTGCCGTTCGGTGTGAAGGACCTCGAGGACTGCGCCGGCATGCCCACCTCGCACGGGTCGCTGCTCTACAAGGACGACCCTCCCGTCGAGCACGACTCGATCCACTGCGCGCGTCTGCGGGCGGCGGGAGCGATCCCGATCGGCAAGACGGCCGCGCCCGAGTTCGGCACCCTGCACTTCACGCGCACGTTGGCGTTCGGCACCACGCGCAACCCGTGGAACACCGAGCGCACCTCGGGGGGCTCGAGCGGTGGATCGGCAGCTGCGGTCGCCGGCGGGCTCGTGCCGTTCGGGACGGCCAGCGACGGCGGCGGATCGACCCGCACGCCGGCCGGCTTCAGCGGCCTCGTCGGCATGAAGCCGAGCTTCGGGCGCATCCCCAGCCCGTCCGCAGATCCGTCGCAGACCGCGGTCTACGGCGTGGAGGTCGTGACGGTGCGCGACGCTGCCCGACACCTCGACATCACCGCCGGCCCCGACGACATCGATCGCACGACGCTGCCGGCACCCGGCGTCCGGTACGAAGAGGCCATCGAGTCGCTCGACGTCTCGGGCCTGCGCATCGGTTGGTCGCTCGACCTCGGCTTCGCCGTGGTGGACCCGGAGGTCGCCGAGATCACTCGCGCTGCGGCCGAGACCCTCGCGAAGGCGGCGGGCTCCGAGCTCGTCGACTACGACGTGCGCATCACCGATCCCGTGCGGACCTGGCTGACCGCCGGCGCGCTCTCGCTCTGGCTCGGGATCGACGAGAAGCAGCACCTGCCCGACCGCCTCGACGACCTCACGCCTTACGTGAAGGGCGCCATCGAGGGGTCGTACGACCGCCCGATGCGCACGCTCGTGCCGTCGCTGCGGCGCCGACTGCTGCTCGAAGCGGAGATCGCCCAGATCTTCCGCGACGTCGACGTGCTGCTCACGCCGCCCGCGCCGGTGGTCGCGTTCGCGGCCGAGGGGCCGCCGCCGATGACGATCGCCGGACGCGATCTCGTCGCGGAGTTCGGGCCGGCGGCGGGCGCGATGAGCACCCCCTTCACGATGCTCGCCAACCTGGCCTGGAACCCGGCGTGCTCGGTGCCGGCCGGCCTGAACAGCGAAGAGCTCCCCGTGGGCCTGCAGATCAACGGCCGGCGTCACGCCGACGACGTCGTGCTGCGCCTCGCCCGCCTGCTCGAGCAGGCGCAGCCCTGGCCCCGCCACGCGCCGGTGGCCACCCGCTGAAGCCGCGGCCGCCCGCGGTCACTCGGCGAGGGCGTGCAGGATCGCGCGCTCGAGCTCCTTCAGCTCGGCCGGATCGGTGATCTTGTGGCCGGCTGCGGTGCAGACGTAGAACGAGTCCACGACGCGGGGCCCGAGCGTCTGCACCTTGGCGGACTGGATGTCGAGCTCGAGCTCGGCGATCGCCTTGGTGATCCGGAAGAGCACGCCGATCACATCCGGCGCGTGCACCTCGACGACCGTCGCCCGGTGCGACATCTCGGTGTCGAACTGCACCTCGGGGGCGCCGGCGCCGAGGGTCGAGCCCGACTTCGGCCGGTCGTACACGCGGGCGCGCTCGGCCAGTCGGGCCGAGATGGCGAGCTTGCCCGTGAGCGCGAGCTCGAGGTCGCGCACGACCTTGTCCCACTTGACGATCGGCCCCGCGCTGCTCTCGACCCGGAACATCTCGATGGCCATGCCGTCGTCGCTCGTGTACGCCGCCGCGTCGTAGACCGTCAGCCCGTTGAGCGAGAGCACCCCCGCGACGCGCGAGAACATGCCGGGTCGGTCCGGTGAGATCACCACGAGCGTCTCGTCACGACCCTCGATGATCTGGCGGTGCTCCTCCATGCGCACGAGCTGCTCGGGGGTCGGGAACGACTCGAACGTGGTCTCCGCGATCGACCCACCGCCGAGCGCGACCGCGGTGCGGGCCACGAGCTCGCGCACGAGGCCCGCCTTCCAGCCGTTCCACGCCGCCGGCCCGGTGGCCAGCGAGTCCGCTTCGGTGAGGGCGTCGAGCAGGCGCAGCGTGCCGAGCGATCCGACGTCGGCGGCCACCGCCTGGATCGTGCCGTCGTCGGTGAGGTCGCGCCGCGTGGCGATGTCGGGGAGCAAGAGGTGCAGGCGCACCATCTCTTGCATGACTGCGATGTCGTCGGGCGCGTAGCCCATGCGGGCGCCGATCGAGGCGAGCACCTCGATGCCCACCTCGGTGTGATCACCGGGGTAGCCCTTGCCGATGTCGTGCAGCAGCGTGCCGACCACGAGGAGGTCGGGCCGATCGACCCGATCGACCAGCGCGCTGGCGTTCACCGCCGCTTCGCACAGGTGCCGATCGACGGTGAACGTGTGGTAGGCGTTGCGCTGCGGCTTGCACCGCACGGGCTCCCACTCGGGGAGCAGCTGCACCCACAGCCCGACCTGGTCGAGCGTCTCGATCACCTTGATCGCCCCGGGCCCGGCGAAGAACAGGTCGGCGAAGAGCTGGCGGGCTTCGTCGCTCCACGGGAACGGGTCGGGCAGCCCGGCGGCGACGAGCCGTTCGAGCGACCGGCGGTCGATCCGCGCGTTGCTGGCGGCGGCCGCCACCGCGGTGCGCAGCACGAGCAGCGGGTCGGTCACGGGATCCGCTGCCGCCGCCAGGTGGACCATGCCCTCGCGCAGCAGCACGCCCTCGGCGAGCGTCCGATCGCGCTTGAGCCGGATGGACGTGGGCCCGGTGAGCGAGGAGGCGATGCGATGCCACACCTCGTCGCTGCGCCACGCGATCGAACGCGCCGCCGACGACACCGCTTGCATCAGCGCGTTGGCGTCCTCGAAGCCCAGTGCCTCCGCGACGCCGTCCTGCTCCTGCAGCAGCAGCCGGTCGCCGGAGCGGCCGGTGCGGCGGTGCAGCTCGACGCGCACCGACAGCAGCACGTCGTAGGCCGCCGCGAGCGCGGCGTCGTCCCCTTCGAACATGACCGACTCGGCCATCTCGGCCCACCGGATCGCGTGCACGTCACGCAGACCGCCACGACCCTCCTTGAGATCGGGCTCGAGCAGGAACGCGACCTCGCCAGAAGCGGCGTGGCGCTCGCGCACCCGCCGATCCATCTCGGTGAGCCACCGCTTCGCCCGCTTGCGCCACAGCCCCCGCGCCTTGTCGCTGAGCTCGGTGGCGAGGGCGTCGTCGCCCGCCAGGCAGCGCACCGACAGCAACGAGGTCGCCGTGTCGAGGTCGTCCGAGGCCAGCACGAGCGCTTCCTTGATCGTGCGCACCGAGTGCCCGAGCTTGAGGCCCGCGTCCCAGATCGGGTACCAGATGCGGTCCGCGACCCCGGCGATGTCGGCCTTCGGCTCGTGCACGAGCACGAGGTCGATGTCGCTCTCGGGCGAGAGCTCGGCGCGGCCGTAGCCCCCGACCGCCAGCAGGGCGACCCCCGGCGGCGAGCCCGCCTCGTCGAACAGCTGCGCCAGCCAGGCGTCCATGTGGTCGCTGTAGGCCTGGCACAACGAGGTGCCGGCCAACGCCGGATCAGCGATGACCGACGCACGATCCAGCGGAGGAGGCATGCGAGATTCTAAGCAGGCGCGACCCGGGCCGGATCCCGCCGCCGGCTCAGATCGCGTCCTCGCCCTGCTCGCCGGTGCGGATGCGCAGCAGCGACTCGACGTTGGTCACCCACACCTTGCCGTCACCGATCTTGTCGGTGCGCGCCGCCTGGGCGAGCACACCCACGACCCGATCGACCTCGTCCTGGTCGGCGACGACGATCTCGATGCGCACCTTCGGGAGGAAGTCGACCGTGTACTCGGCGCCGCGGTACAGCTCGGTGTGACCGCCCTGCCGCCCGAAGCCCTTGGCCTCGCTGACGGTGATGCCGGTGACGCCTGCGGCTTTGAGTGCGTCCTTCACCTCTTCGAGCTTGAACGGCTTGACGATGGCGGTGATCAGCTTCATCGGATCGGATCCTTCCGGAGAACGGGAGCGACGGGGACGGTCAACCGACGGTGTAGGCGGCCTCGGCGTGCTGGCTGAGGTCGAGGCCCTCCTGCTCCGCATCGGGGTCGACCCGCAGGCCCATCGTCTTGTGGATGGCGAAGCCTATGAGCAGCGACATGACCAGCGAGAACGCGAGCACCGCGAACGACGCGATGGCCTGCTTGCCCAGCAAGGAGGCGCCGCCCCCGAAGAGCAGCCCGTCGGCGCCGGCGGCGTTGACGGCCTTCTCGGCGAACAGGCCCAGCAGCAGCGATCCGACGAGGCCGCCGACGAGGTGCACGCCCACCACGTCGAGCGAGTCGTCGTAGCCGAAGCGGTACTTCAGCTGGATCGCCAGGAAGCAGACGAACCCGGCGATGAAGCCGATGATCACGGGCGACATGCCGGCGACGAAGCCGGCGCACGGGGTGATGGCGACCAGACCCGCCACCGCGCCCGAGGCGGCGCCCAGGGTGGTGGGCTTGCCGTCCTTGATGCGCTCGATGACGAGCCAGCCGAGCATGGCCGCCGACGCGGCGATGAAGGTGTTGAAGATGGCCTGCGCCGCCAGCCCGTTCGCCGCCAGCGCCGACCCGGCGTTGAACCCGGCCCAGCCGAACCACAGGATGCCGGTGCCGATCATCGTCCACGGCAGCGAGTGCGGGTGCATGAGCTCCTTCGGCCACCCGCGCCGCTTGCCGAGCAGCACGCACAGCGCCAGCGCGGCGGCGCCGGCGTTGATGTGCACGACCGCGCCGCCGGCGAAGTCGAGGGCGCCCAGGGTCGCCAGCCACCCGCCGCCGAACACCCAGTGCGCGACGGGGGCGTAGACGACGATCAGCCAGATGGCGATGAACAGCGCGTACGCGGAGAACTTGAACCGGTCGGCCGTGGCCCCGGTGATCAGCGCCGGGGTGATGATCGCGAACGTCATCTGGTAGGCGGCGAACAGGATGAACGGGATGGTCAAGGTCAGCGACAGCGTGTTGCCCTGGCCGAGGATCGCCGTCGTCGGGCCCACGTTCTTCATGCCGACCCAGTCGAGGTTGCCGATCCACCCCCCGTCGCCGAAGTTGCCGAACGCCAACGTGAAGCCGACGACGACCCACAGCACGGCGAGCAGGCCCATGGCGAAGTAGTTCTGCATGAGCATGCCCAGGACGTTCTTGCTGCGGACCATGCCGCCGTAGAAGAACGCCAGCCCGGGGGTCATGAACAGCACCAGGGCGGTCGAGATCAGCATCCACGCGGTGTCACCCGCGGACAGTTCGGGCATCCGACGAACCTCCTCCACGGCAGGCCACGCCACGCGACCCGCATCATGTTCCAGAAAGAACTTCGACAGATTTACGACACGATGTTTCCCGGTGGTATCCCCTTTGTTTCTTCTGTGTGAACGACCACTGACCGCAGTTTGACGCTCAGCCGTCGCGGTGCCGCCGCAGGTGCACGTGCGCCTTGGCGGCGCCCCACCGCAGGCCCGGCTCGTGCAGCGCGGGGTCGAGGTCCGCGAAGGAGCCGGGCGTGAGGTCGTAGTCGTCATCGGGGAACTGGGCTTCGGCCTGGCGGTCGCGCTCGAGCGGCGGCACCCCGGCCGCCCGAAGCACCGCGGTCGGGTAGGCCACAGCCCGACGGACCACGGCGAGCGGGTTGATCCGCTGGTCGTCGATGTCCTGCAGCAGCACCGCCCGCACGGCCGCGCCCACCTCGTCGGCGCACGCGGCGCCGGCCTGTTCGGCTGCGGCCCGCACGGCGACGGACTCGGTGACGAGCGCCGGGTCGTCGGCGCCCCCGGCGAGCGGGGCGGCCTCGCGCCAGAGCGCGTGGACGCGCACGACGTTGGCCACGACCCACGGCGCCAGCGCGGCGTCGACGCCGTCGGCCAAGGCGGTCGCGTAGCCGTGCAGCGCCGCGAGGTCGGCGGGGTCGTCGGCCGCGTGCCGCGGGTTGGAATCGGAGGCCATCGGCCCCATGCTGGCCGACATGGATCGACCGACGCGCATCGAGCCCGGACCCGGTCAGGAGAGCGTGTGGGACTACCCGCGACCGCCGGCCCTCGAGCGGGTGCCCGAGCGGCTGCGCGTGGTCGTCGACGGCGTCACCATCGCCGACACGGTGAACGGCTTCCGCGTGCTCGAGACCAGCCAGCCGCCGGCGTACTACCTCCCGCCGGCGGACGTGCTCATGGCGCACCTGTCCCCCACGACCTCGCGCACGTTCTGCGAGTGGAAGGGCCAGGCCCAGTACTGGACGATCACCGTCGGCGACCGCGTCATCCCCGACGCCGCCTGGAGCTACGCACGACCCACCGCGCGCTTCGAAGCCATCACGGATCACCTCGCGTTCTACCCCCAGCGGGTGGACGAGTGCTACGTCGGCGACGAGCTCGTGCAGGCCAACGAGGGCGGCTTCTACGGTGGCTGGATCACCAGCCGCGTCGTCGGGCCGTTCAAGGGCGGCGCCGGCACCGCGCACTGGTAGCGGGGGACGCGAGACTGCGCTCATGCGGATCCGGGCACTGTCGGTCTTCGAGGGGGTCGTGTACCACTGCTGGCCCGTCGACATGTCCCATCCGTGCCGCCCGACGCTCGAGGTCGACGCCATCCTGCGCGAAGGCGACGCCGACGCCGAGTCGGGCCCGCTGCTGCTGACCGTGGCCGACTACATCACGATGGTCGGCAGCCTCGAAGAGGCCCGGCCCTGCCTGAACGAGCTGAACGCGAAGGGCCGCATCGTCGAGTGGCAGGGCGCCCAGCACATCTCGTTCCCGATGTGGACGCGGGTCATCGCGGAACCGACCGCGGGCGACGCCGAGGTCGACCGGGACGATCAGCGCGACCGCCAGGGCGATCCGAGCGAGCAGGACCGCCGCTGAACCGAGGGACGAGCCGTCCGTGATACGACACAGGCGCCCAGCGCCATCCGATCCCCGATCCGACGTCCGACCTGGAGCTGCCCGCCATGGCTCGAAAGCCCGTCACGAAGAACGTGCGCTCGGCCACTCGTCCACCTGACGCGCCCGGGGGCAACCGCAATGACAAGCGCAAGGCGCGTACCCGGGCGCGCCTCATGGGTGCGGCGGTCCGCGTCATGGGTGAGCGGGGCGTCGATGCGGTGACCATCGCAGAGATCGCAGACGAGGCCGACGTGGCGTTCGGGTCCTTCTACAACCACTTCGAGTCGAAGGACGCGATCGTCGACGCCGTCATCACGGATCTCCTGGAGGTCATCGGCGATTCGATCGATGCCGCGACCGCGGACATCGATGATCCGCTGCTCGTGCTGACGGTTGCGTTCCGCATGCTGCACCGGTCGGCGGAGCGTGAACCCGGGGTCACCTCGTTCGTGCTGCGGGCCGTGTTCGACGACGACAGGCTGCTCGACGCGTTCTTGTCCCGTGTCCGCAGAGACGTCGTTCGTGCTGCCGCGGCGGAGCAGATCGTCGTCGTCGATGTCGACGCCGCCGTCCTGATGCTGACCGGGGCATCGCTCATGGCCACGCGTGGCGTGCTCGACGGCCGGCTGCCGGCGGGCGAGGAGGAGACCATCGCGACGAACCTGCTCCGTCTGCTCGGCGTGACCTCGGCGAAGGCGGCGGCCCTCGTCAGGAAGTCGGGCCAGCACCTCGCCGCGAGCTGAACGACGTCACCGGAGCACCGTCGTCCGCGACAGGACTCGAGCTCGTCACCCGACCGCGGGGACGCCGGCGTGCCGGCTCGGGGAGGCGCCCGAGGTGAGGCACGGACGGCGGAGGAACCCCGGCCCGCGCGTCGCTCCGCATCACATACCGGGTGAGACCCAGGGGCCCACGCCGACCGCGGTCCGGCCACACCGAATCGGCACCGATCTGCTGTTGCACCAATGCACGCACCCGCGACTCGAAGTCCGCGACCTGCGCGGCACCGGCCGCGGTGTACGCGAGGTTCCGCATCTCGTGCGGATCTTCGTACGTGTCGTACAGCTCGAGGTCGCAGGCGTCGGGCGCGGCCTCCTGGGCCCCGGGCACGAACCAGCGCGCGTACTTCCAGCGTCCGTCGTACAGCCCGCGCCCGAACCCTCTGGTCGGGCCCTGCGGCCCGATCGACGAGTGGGCATCGTGGACGAAGAGCACAGCGGACCCTGGGCGCGCCCGTGGCCGCTGTGCGCCCGAGGGAGGCGGCGCGAGCACGAGCGGGGTGAGGTCGCGACCGGGGAGGTCGCTCGGCACCGGCGCTCCCGCGAGCCCGCACAGTGTGGGGACGAGGTCGATCGCCGCCGTGAGCTCGCCGCACGTCGTCCCCGGCGCCGCGATGCCGGGTCCCGCGATCGTGAGTGGGACGTTCACCGTCTCGCGGTAGACGAACGCACCCTTCTGCCGCAGGCCGTGGGCGCCCGCCATGTCGCCGTGGTCCGAGGTGAAGATGACGAAGGTCTCGTCCTCCGCACCGCTCGCCGCGAGCGCGTCGAGCACCGTGCCGATGTGGCGGTCGACCTCGACATGAAGATCGATGTAGGCGTTCGCGATCATGCGCCACCGCTCGTCCGATCGGACCCGCCCGGCCAAGCCGTCGCACACCGCCCGCCAGCGGCGTTGCACCCGAGGCTTGTCGGCGAGGCTGTCGGCGGCGTTCGCCGGCAGGTCGACGCCCCAATCGTCGACGCGAAGCTTGCGGAACCTGGGATACAGCATGATGTCGTGAGGGTTGACGAAGCTCACGACGCAGCACCAGGGTCTCGTGCGGTAGGACCGCGCGCGGAGCCAGCGCGCGGCCTGCTCGGCGAACCGGCCGTCGCGGCGGTGGCCGGCAAACGGACTGCCATGGACGTCAGGGCCGGTCCAACCGGAGAAGCCGTGGCGCTCGAGCGAAGGCGCGCCATCGTCGGCTTCGAGCTCGGACCTCCTCGACAGGTGCCACTTGCCGTGCCATGCCGTCTCGTAGCCGGCGTCCCGCAGGAGCGTCCCGAAGGTCGCCACGTCGTCGTCCATCGAGGACTGCCACGGGAAGTCGACGTTGTCGAGGACTCCAGTGCGATGTGCGTGCTGGCCGGTCACGATCGTCGAACGGCTCGGCGAGCAGGGCATCGAGTGCACGTGGTGCTCGGTGAAGCGCACGCCTCGCCGTGCGAGTCGCTCTCGAGCCGGCAGGCGGACCGACGCTGGCCACCAGCAGCGCTCGCGCTCCTCGTCCGTGAGGATCACGAGGATGTTGGGCCGCGCCCCTCGGCCGCGCGCGGTCGGTTCGGCGGGAGCTCCAGTCATGCATCGAGCCCTTCCGCTCGCAGGAAGGCGGCGATCCGCATCACCATGTCGTCGGACGCCCGGCTCGCCAGGTTGCCGAAGCTGTGCCCGACGCCGCGCATCAGCTCGTACCGAGCGCGGCCGCCGCGCGCACGCCACAGAGCGACGAGGCGGCGCGACATGTCCTCGGTCACGTTCCGGTCCCGCGAGGCGTGCACGACCAGCAGCGGCGCAAGCGCGCCCGTCCGCATCCCATCGGGTGCGTCGGGGCCGGCGGCCAGCGCGTGCGTCGGACTGGCCGCCGCCATCTGCGTCAGCCCTTCAGGGAAGGCGGCCTCGTGAGCCCGCTGGAGCCGCAGGTACAGCACGCCGCGCAGAGCGGGTACCGCACCCTGCGCGATGTTCACCACCTGCAGCAGGGCCCCGACGGCGTCACCCAGCCGGCGGTGCCGCCGGCGGAGGTCATCCAGGCGGCAAAGGCGAATCGCGACCGGATCCGGATCGGGAGCGAGATCGCCGCCAGGATCGCGCATGACGGCCGAGCGTGTCTCCACCTCCAGGGCCGTCGGTTCCTTCGGTAACGCCGTCGACGGGGGGCTGCCCTGGTCGACGCCTCGGTCCCGGGCTTCGAGACGACGCGCCAGTCCCTCGGAAAGCCGATCGAAGCGGGCCCGGCGCACCATCTCGTAGCGACCGGGGACATCCGCGACCGGCCACAGCGCCACGACCGCCTGGGGGGTGCGGCCCGACGCGTCACCTCGCAGCCCCAGCAAGAGCGCGGCATGACCACCAGTGGATCCGCCCATGACGACGATGCGACCGGGATCGCCGCCGAGGTCGGTCGCATGGTCGCGGACCCACGCCAATGCGCACCGTTGGTCGTCGAAGAACCCCGGCCACGGCGCCTGGAGGGCGGACCTGAACGAGACAGCGACGACGACGTACCCTGCGTCCGCGAGCGCCCGGCAGTGCGCGACATCGACCGCCGGCGAGAAGTACGTCCACGCGCCGCCGTGGAGGTCGAGGATGACGGGCGGCCCGACGCCACACGGCGCGGCGACCGGTGGCCGGTAGACCAGGGCCTGCAGCTCATCCCCTGCCGCGCCCATGAAGGTGCGCCGCTCGGGGAGGTGCGCCGGGATCACGGCCGTGTTCATGCCGGCGCCGCTTCGACGACGGCGTCGAGGTCGAGATCCCAGTTCGCGAAGTCGTCGATCCGCGGAGCACCGGCCGATTCCTCGGCGCGCAACCCGTTCTCGGCCAGGTCGGCCAGCGCCTGCTTCGCCCGGGAGCCGTCGCAGAAGATCTCGAAGCGCACGCCGTTCGGATCCAGGAAGTACAGCGCGAGGATCATGTCACCGTGGTTGACCGTCCAGTCGACGTCGACCCCCTCGTGGCGCAGGAAGCGGTACCACTCCTTGAGCACCGGGAGCGATGACACCCGGTACCCGATGTGGTTCAGCCCGGGCCGGAGGTGCTCCCGGACGACGGCCCTCGGTGGCATCGTGGGCCTCTTGCCCTGCGCCGACCGCTCGCCCACGCGCCGCGCTGCGACGAGCGACACCATGGCGGGCAGGTCGTTGCGGATGCCACGGAGCCAACCCCGTGGCCCTCGGCCCCAGCTCCGGCCCAGGGCCAACGTGTGGTGATCGGTTCCGTCGGAGAGGAACGTGACGCCCAGGCGGGGGTCCGACGCCATGACCTCGAGGCCGAAGATCCCGCGGTAGAACGCCGTGCTGCCGTCGAGGTCGGGGGTGTTGAGGACCACATGGGCCAGGCGCGGGATCTCGACCGGGCGCGGCACCGTCATCGGCTTGCGGGGCAACGCGGGACGGTCGTCCAACCCGAGCTCGGCCCGGACCTCGACCAGGGGACGCCCCAGCACGTCGCCCCATCGGACGAGCCTGAGGTCGGCGCAGCGTGCGCCGCGCCGGTGCGCGGCCTGAGCCCGGGCGAGCCACCGGCGCAGACCGCCGGGGTGCGTGCGCCGGGACAGGAGACCGAGGTGGAAGACCGCCACCAGGTGGCGCAGCGCTCCCTCCTGCGCGTGCAGGAAGGCCGCGAGCTCCATCTCGCTGTCGCCGGCGAACGGCGCGTACCCGGTGATGAAGTGCAAGAAGAGATCATGGCGGCGAGCCATACCGGGCACGACGTGGCACGCCTCCTCGCCCCGCTTCCGTCGCCCCCCGACCCCGCCGTCGAGCGCCCAGCCCTCCCGGAACCGCGCGTACTCGTGCCCGACCGACCCTTCGGGCAGGGTGCGCAGCATGGGCATGTCACCGAGCTCGCGACCCGGCGACGAGGCGACGATCGTCGTCACCGGCGACCACCACCGCTCGGCGCAGTCGAAGGCTTCGGGCTCGGCTGCGTCGGAGGCGCAGGGGTGGCCGGCGTGCTCGGTCGAGAACGACCCGAGGCCGAGAGCGACCCGACGCTGCTCGAGAAGCTCGTTCCCAGCGCCTGGACCTGTGCCATCTGTCCGCTCAGATCAGCCATCTTCACGGTCCCTCCGGCGCTCGCCGACAGGGTGCCGTCCAACCCGGCGAGGCTCGTCTGCAACGACGTCAGCTGGTTCTCCACGCCATCCAGTGCCGGGATCGGGAACTTCTCGCTGTACAAGGCGACGTAGGAGCTCAGCTGTGTCACGGCGACGCTGATCTCGTCGACCGTCACCGACAGCTCGTTGACCGTCGTGGTGCTGACCTCTTGGGACGAGGTGGGAATCGTCTCGTAGGTCTGCGCCAGCTCGGCCAATCCCTGGACGATCGCATCCGCGCTCGTGACGACGGCCTGGGTGAGCTCGTCGGTGGACGTCGGCGGGACCGTCGTCGCCACCGTCGTCGGAGCGGCCGTCACCGCGACGCCAGACGTCGTCGTGGGCGCGGCTGAGGTGGTCGTCGTCGGAGTCGACGTCGCACTCGGTGCCGTGGTGCCGGGTGTCGAGCCGGGCACCGACGTCGTTCCGGCGGCCGAGCCGGTGCTGGCCGCCCCGCACCCGGCCAGCGGCCCGACGCTCAGCACGAGCGCCGCCATCAACCCAAGGGTCGACCTCTTCATGGGATCCCTCCAGAGCATCGAGGTGTTCGGACCCGCGCCGCTGTCTGACACATGGCCTGCGAACCTGGTGTTACTGATGGAGTAGATCATTACTGATGAGATTATGCAATAGTGACGTAGACATACATGATTGCGTCGGAAGTGCGGCCGGCGGGCGAGAAGGCCTGGCCTCTCGGCGCGGCGCGTCCATCTTCTGGGGCGCGCGCGACCTCGGCCGCACTCGCTAAACGACCTACGAGTCGGCCCCGCGCTCGATGCCCTCGGCTCCCCGCCGGGGCTCGTTCAGATGGTGCGCCCGGTCCCTTCCCAGTACGGATCGCGCAGCAGGCGCTTGTACAGCTTGCCGGTCGGGTGGCGCGGCAGCTTGTCCTCGAAGTCGATGGTCTTGGGCGCCTTGTAGCCGGCGAGGTGCTCGCGCACGTGGGCGATCAGCTCGGCGGCGAGGTCGTCCGACGGCTCGACCCCGTCGACCAGCTCGACCGCGGCCTTCGCCTGC
>CAYUOL010000107.1:0-17948 GCA_964446345.1 uncultured Iamiaceae bacterium
CGCAATCGGGGAGTCGTTCGGGGGGTCGTCGGGGGGGTCGCAGGGGGGGTCACGACAAGGTTCCTCTCAGGGGTGAGCACGGGCCGCCGGGGCCGTCGGGGGGTTCGCCCTGCCCGTCGGCCGACCCAAAGGATGGTGTCGCAACGCATTCGTAATGTTCGCCGTCATCGTGTCGCTTCCCGCGACAGGGCAAGAAACCCCAGCAACGGCGTCATTTTCGGGGCTGCGTGTGAAAGCCGTCACACGAATTACATGACGGTCACTTTGCTGCCGGTTCGATCAACTGCGTGCAACAGGGCTGAACACAGCGTTTCGCTGTATCTTGGGCCGATGGAGGTCCGAGACGGCGACGGCGCGGCCGAGAGCGACGCGCCCGCGGCCGAGGGGGGCAGGGTCGCCGGCGAGCGCACGGCGACCGACGGCGGTGTGGCGTACTGGCGCGACGCCGGCGGCGTGTGGCGCTACCGGGACAGCGATGACCCGGTGCCGGGCGCCCGCGACGTGCGCCTCGAGGAGCTGTTCGATCCGCCCGAGGACGTCGTACCCGACGCCGAGGGTCGGGCACGACCGGTGCGCCTGGTGCCGCGCGCGTGGGCCCGGCGTGCACCGGGGCACCCGCTCACCTGGGTCTACGACCACGCGACGCTCGGCGGTCGCGAGCCCATCGCCGTGCCGGCCGCGGCGTGGGACGCGCGGGCGACCGAGGTGGTGGCGATGGCGGCCCCGGAGCTGCACCCGCACAACCTCCAGGGCATCGACGCCGTCGCCGAGCTGCTCGGCGTGACGCCCTCGACGGTGCGCGCCTACCTCGCCCGGGGCCAGATGCCCGAGCCGCTCGTGCGCGTCGGCGGCTCACCCCTGTGGTCCCGCCCCGTCATCGAGCGCTGGCTGCCGACGCGGCGGCGCCACGCCGTCGGCCATCGCTGACGAGCGACGTCGGCAGCCCGCACCGTCGGCCACCTGTGGCCGGCACCGCTGACCGACAGGGCGTCAGCGCAGGCGGCGGCTGCGGCTCTGGTGTGCGAAGCCGACGATGCTCTGCACGAACAGCGCGACGCCCGGGATCATCACCCAGAACCCGAGGGCGACGCCGGCGATCGTGAGGCACGCGCCCACGCCGATGCCGACGGGCCAGATGCTCGTGACGGGGAGGTAGAGGATCTCGTCCGGGTCCTCGATCCCGGCCTCCTCGTTCGCCTCGAAGTCCATGACCGTGTCCTGCACCTTGCGCAGCGACAGCAGCAGGAACGTGCCGAAGAACAACGCGAAGCCCGCGGCGAAGAGCAGCGCGATGCCCCCGGCCCACTCGGTGCCGTCCGCCGATCGCGATGTCCACACGAGGTACACGACCGCGAGCAGCAACGAGAAGGCGCCGAAGCCGAAGAACAGCCGCGCCTCGGTGGCGGGCCCGTCCGCGGGTTCGGTGCGGCGCTCGTCCTTGGCGATCTCGTCGTCGGACGCGGCGGGAGGCAGGTCGCTCATGCGCCTTCCCCTCCCGAACCGCTCGGGTCGCCGGCGTCGCCGGGTGCGGTGACGCCGGGCCCGGCCCCCGCAGTGGCGTCGCGGCTCGCGCCTGTGCGCACCGTCTCCTTGCGCCCGGGCGCCTCGCCGCGCTTGGCGTGCTCCTCCTCGATCGCCTCGTGGCCGGGGTGGTTGAAGTCCCACACGGGTCGTTCGGAGCGGATGCGCGGGAGCGGCTTGTCGAAGTTGCCGTGCCCGGGGGGCGACGGGGCCCACCACTCGAGGGTGCCCGCGTCCCACGGGTTGGGCCCGACGACCTCGCCCTTGCGCCAGGTGCGGTACACGTTCCAGAGGAACGGCAGCGTCGAGGCGCCGAGGATCACGGCGCCGATCGTGGAGATCAGGTTCAGGTTGGCCCACAGGTCGCCGTCGGCGACGGTGTACGAGGCGGTGCGCCGCGGCATGCCGGCCATGCCGAGGATGTGCTGCACGAAGAAGGTCATGTTGAAGCCGATGAACATCGACACGAACTGCACGTAGCCCCAACCCTCGTGCAGCTTCTTGCCGGTGAACTTCGGGTACCAGTAGTAGATGCCGGCGAACAGCGCGAACACCCCGCCGCCGAAGAGCACGTAGTGGAAGTGGGCCACGACGAAGTACGAGTCGGTGAGGGCGAAGTCGAGCGACGGCGCGGCCATGATCACGCCGGTCACGCCGCCCAGCACGAAGGTCAGCAGGAACCCGAGCGCGAACACCATGGCGGCGGTGAAGTGGATGTCGCCGCCCCACAACGTGCCGATCCAGTTGAAGAACTTCACCCCGGTGGGTACGGCGATCAGCATCGTCACGATGCCGAAGAACGGCAGCAGCACGACGCCTGTGGCGTACATGTGGTGCGCCCACACCCCGACCGACAGCGCGCCGATCGACACGGTCGCGAAGACGAAGCCCTTGTAGCCGAACACCGGCTTGCGGCTGAACACCGAGAACACCTCGGTGACCACACCGAAGTACGGGAGGATCAGGATGTAGACCTCGGGGTGCCCGAAGAACCAGAACAGGTGCTGCCACAGGATCGGCACCCCGTGCACGCCGTTGCTGGTGCCGGCATCGAAGATGTGGCCGCCGAAGTGCCGGTCGGCGTAGAGCATGGCGCCGGCGGCGGTCAGCACCGGGAAGGCCGCCAGGATCAGCACGCTCACCACGAGCATGTTCCACACGAAGATCGGCATGCGGAACATGGTCATGCCCGGCGCCCGCATGGTGATGATCGTGGTGATGAAGTTGACGGCGGTGAGGATGCCGGAGATGCCGACGAGCGCCACGCCGGCGACCCACAGGTCGCCACCGATGCCCGGTGAGCGCACGCCGTCGGAGAGCGGCGTGTAGGCGAACCACCCGAAGTTGGCCGCGCCGTTCGACGTGAAGAACCCCGACAGGGTGATGAGCCCGGAGGTCAGGTAGATCCAGTACGAGATCTGGTTGAGGCGGGGGAACGCCATGTCCCGCGCGCCGATCTGCAGCGGGATGAGGAAGTTGCCGAGGCCGAAGGCGAACGAGCCGAGGAAGAACAGCAGCATGATCGTGCCGTGCATCGTGAACAGCTCGTTGTACGTGCCGGTGTCGACCATGGTGTTCGCCGGCTTCGCCAGCTGGCCCCGCATCGCCTCGGCCATCGCCCCGCCGACGAGGTAGAACCCGAACGCGGTGACCATGTACGCGGCGCCGACGGCCTTGTGGTCCGAGCTCGTGAGCACCCGCAGGATGCCGGTGGGTTCGCGGACGGGCGCCTTGTGCGGTCGTGACGGCGGGATCTCGTCGTCGCTGGCGGCCGGACGGTCTTCGACGATCGTCATGGCGCACCCCCGGCCCGGGTCGTGCCCGTCGCGGCGGGCGTGCCGCCCGCCGGGAGGGTCGTCGGTGGCGTCGTGCCACCGCCGGCGCCCGGGGACTCGACCACGGTCGTGCCGTTGCGGGCCGTGATCGGCGGGTTGGTCACCGTCGGCGGCGCCGCGGTGATCGGCACTGCGGTGGACGACGACGTGGAGGTCACCGCGCGGACGCCGGCGATGATGGGTTGCGGTCGCGTCGCCGCCACGTTGATCCACCGGTCGAACTCGTCGGCGGGGATGGCCTTGGCGCTGAACGTCATCATCCAGTGGTTGAAGCCGCAGTACTCGGCGCAGCGACCGGTCCACTCGCCGGGCGCCTTGACGTTGACGTCGACGTTGTTGACCACGCCGGGGATCATGTCGCGCTTCTCGAGGAAGTCGGGCACCCAGAACGAGTGGATGACGTCGTTGGACTTGATCGTGAAGTGCACGGTGCGCCCGACGGGCAGCAGCAGCTGCGGCGGCGCGGTGGGGTCACCGGCGAGCGTGACGTTCTTGTCGGGGTAGATGAACTGCCAGCCCCACTGGTAGCCGAGCACCGTGACGTTGAGGTCGGGGGCGGGCTGCGTCTCGGTGAGCACGGCCCCGCGGCTGAAGGAGAACACGAAGAGGAAGCCCACGAGCAGGAGGGGGACCGCCGTGTAGAAGATCTCGAGCCGGGTGTTGTACTGGTGCTGGCGGGGGATCGGGGAGTCCGCGCTGAGGCCCTTCGGTGGTGCCGGTGTTGCGCCCGCGTCGTCGGTCGCGCCGGAGCCGGTCGCCTGCGCCTTCCGTCGGCGCCGCACCGACGAGATGATGACGTAGCAGGTCAGGACGTAGATCAGGCCGGCGACGAGCGCGGCGAGCACGAGGAAGACGCGCCAGATCTCGATGACCGAATCGCCCTGGGTGGTCGCGGATTCGGGCAGGCCAATCGTGGAGCTGCAGCCGACGGCGAGGAGCGCGAGCAGCAACGGCGCCGTGATCGGCAGCAACGTCGTGATGGACCGGGATCGCGCACGCACCGGCGGCATCCTAAGTCACCCTCTTGTCCGCGCCCTCGACCGTGACGCTCTCGCCATCGCGCACGCGACCACCCTCGTGGGCGTCGTGGTCCTCCTGCGTCGCACGGGCGTCGTCGATCGCGTCGAGCCGGCGATCGAGGCGTCGGGTGCGGCGTTCCTCGTGGTGGAACCACTGCAGCGCGATGACCCCACCGGCCGCCAGCCCGACGAGGTCGCCGAAGGTCCACATGAGGGCGCCGCCGGCGTGCTGGTCCTCGATGATCGCGGGCTGATCGATGCGCCCCTGCGCGGCGTAGAAGCCGGGGGCCAGCGACTGCGCGGTGTTCATCAGCGCGACGCCGAGGAACGCGTGGAACGGCACGGTGAGCGCCACGATCAGCAGGCGCGTGCCGTACGAGATGCGGTGCGCCGCCGGGTCGAGCCCGATCGCCACCCAGAAGAACAGCGATCCGACCACGACGAAGTGCAGGTGCACCCAGGCATGGACGACGTCGTTGCGCAACGACAGCTCGTAGAGCGGGGTGAAGTAGAGGACGAACAGGCTGAAGGCGAACAGCGAGAAGACCACGACGGGATGGCTGACCGCGCGGATCGGGCGCGAGTGCAGCGCCCGCAGCAGGTTGACCTGTGTGGGGCGGTGGAAGGCCTGGAGCGCGAGGGTGACCGGCGCACTCAGCGCGAGGAAGAACGGCCCGACGACGCCGAGCAGCAGGTGCTGCACCACGTGGGCGCTGAAGAGCTCCGTGTCGTACGCCGCGAGCCCCGATTGCGTCGCCACCGTCAACGTGACGAGCGCGACGGCCATCGATGCGCTGCGGCCCCGCGACCAGGCCCGGCCCCGCTGCGCGAGCCGGCGGACCCCGGCCGCGTAGGCGCTGGCGGTTGCGACGATGAGCAGCGCGCCGATCGGATCGAAGGTCCACTCGGTCACGAAGCTCGACATCGTCAGCGGCGGCAGCGCCATCGACCGCGACGGTAGGTCGGAATCCTCGGAATTGCAGGAACGGCGTCCATGGGCAGCCCGAAGGCGCACCTCTGCTGCTAAAACGGCCGCGTGGAGGCCACCGCAGTGCGAGACGACGTGTCGCCGGCAGGAGCGGAACGGCCCACACCGCTCGCCGTCGGCGTGGTGCTCTGGCTGGCGTCCGAGGTGATGTTCTTCGGCGGCCTCTTCGCCGCGTGGTTCACGCTCAAGGCGAGCAACGGCGGCAACTGGCCGCCGCCCGGCGAGGAGATCGACGCCGCCCGCATGGCGATCTTCACCGCCGTGCTGATCTCGTCCAGCTTCACGATCCACTTCGCGGTCAGCGCCGAGGAGAAGGGCAACCGGGCGTCGTCCATCCGGTGGCTGGCGCTGACGATCGTGCTCGGCCTGGCCTTCCTCGTGAACGAGGGGTTCGAGTGGGCCGGCCTGCCCTTCGGCTTCGACTCGTCCGCGTTCAGCACGATCTTCTACCTGCTCACCGGCTTCCACGGCGCCCACGTGCTCGGCGGGCTCGTCATCATGCTGACGGTCGGGTGGGTCGTCTTCAGCCGCAACAGCAAGGTGCCGAAGGCCGAGAGCCTCCGCATCACCAGCTACTACTGGCACTTCGTGGACGTGGTGTGGGTGATCCTGTTCCTCGTGGTGTACGTCATCCAATGAGCGGGCGATCGAGCGGGCCGGCGAGCGTGGTGCGATGAGCGTGCTCGACGAGGCGCCCCCCGCCGCCGCCGAGCCGTCGCGGGCGCGCCGTTCGGCTCGGGCCCTCGTCGCGGTCCTGGCCGCGCTGGTCGCCACCGCGCTGATCCTCGCCCTGCGCAGCGGCACGGCCGCCGACGCCGCGGCCGGGGCGCCCGCAGGGGTCGCCCGCCTCCCGCAGGGCGGCGCCGGCACGATCCCGCTCACGCAGAGCGACCTGCGGGCGGGGCAGCTGAAGCGCGGCGAGGAGCTCTACCTCACCTCCTGCGTGAGCTGCCACGGCGTGGGCGGCGTGGGGGGCGTCGAGATCGACGGCACGCCGGCGCCGGCGCTGATCGCGGCGGGCGAGGCCAGCGCGAGCTTCTACCTGCAGACGGGGCGCATGCCGCTGGCGGCGCCGACGCCGCAGCCGCCCCAGAAGCCGGTGGCGTACACCCAGGAGCAGATCCAGGACCTCGTCGTGTACGTCGGCTCGCTCTGCGACAGCCGCAACTACCCCTGCCCCAAGATCCCCGACGTGACGAACCCGAAGGGCGACCTGCAGGACGGGGGCGCGCTGTTCCTGGCCAACTGCGCGCCCTGCCACAACTCGGTGGCGATCGGCGGGGCGCTGAGCCGCGGGCGCCATGCGCCGTCGCTGCAGGAGACCCCGCCCCAGCAGGTGGGCGAGGCCATCCGGATCGGCCCGGGCCAGATGCCGCAGTTCGGGCAGCGCGAGCTCTCCGACGAGCAGGTCAACTCGATCGTGGCCTACGTCCAGTACCTCCACGCGCCCGACCACCCCGGCGGCACGCCGCTCGGCTACACCGGGCCCGTGTCCGAGGGGTTCGTGGCGCTGCTGATCGGGTTGGGCGCGCTGATCCTCATCATCCGTTGGATCACGCGCGAGTCACCTGCCGGCGAGGTGCCCGAGTCGGGCGTGCACCCGGCTCCGGCGGGGGCCACGCCGGCGCCCGACGGCGCGGCACGAGCGTCGGCCGTCGATGCGCCCGAGGGCGACGGCTGATGGCGCGGGCTGGCAGCATCGGGGAGCAGGAGGCGCCTGTCATGATCGTGAAGGTGATGAGCTCGGGGGAGGCACGGTTCGATGGCTAAGCCCGAACGTCGAGCGCCAGGGCACCCCGCGGGCGCATCGAAGCGTGGCGGGGAGGGGCTCCCCGCGGTCGCCTTCGTGGTGGCGACGATCGCGGCCATCGGCTTCGCGGCCGTCTACGTGCAGACCGGCAACACCCAGGTGCTGGGCATCCTGCTGTTCCTGATGATGGGCGGCGTCGGCGTCGGCCTGATCGTGTGGGCGCAGCGGTTCATGACCCCGCCCGAGCCCGAGGTCGAGCCCCGCGGCCAGCTCGAGTCCACCGAGGAGGACATCGAGGCGTTCAAGGCCGACTTCAACGTGGGCGAGTACGAGCTCGAGCGGCGCGGCATGCTCACGAAGCTGCTCGGCATCTCGGCGGGCGCGGTCGGCGTCGCCGCGATCTTCCCGCTGAAGTCGCTCGGGCCTTCGGCGAAGGAGAGCTTCAAGGAGACGCCCTGGGCGGAGGGCAAGCGGGTCGTCGACGAGCAGAACCGGCCGGTCCTGGCCAGCAAGGTGAACACCGACGGCGTGCTGACCGTCTTCCCCGAGGGCGACGTGGGCGACGAGTTCGCGCAGACGTTGCTGATCGGCCTGCGCCCGGGCCAGCTCGTGCCGGTGCCCGGCCGGGAGTCGTGGACGCCCAACAACATCGCTGCGTTCTCCAAGGTGTGCACCCACGTCGGCTGCCCCGTGGGGCTGTTCGAGGCATCGACCGGGCAGCTGCTCTGCCCCTGCCACCAGTCGACCTTCGACGTGTACCAGGCGTGCCAGCCCGTGTTCGGCCCGGCCGCCACGCCGCTGCCCCAGCTGCCACTCGGCATCGACCAGGACGGGTTCCTCGTCGCCCTCGGTGACTTCTCGAGCCCACCCGGTCCCGCCTACTGGGATCAGAGGAAGCCGTCGTGAGCGCGGCCGCCGAGAAGGCGGAGAAGGACCCGGCCACCGGCAACGGCGCGGGCGCAGGTGCCGACGGCGCCAACGGCCACCGGCACCACGAGGCGCCGCCGGGGAAGGAACGCACCCGCCTCGGGCGCGCCGCCCGCTGGTTCGACGCGCGCGTCGGTGGGGCACGGATCGGGCGCGGCGCGCTGCAGAAGATCTTCCCGAACCACTGGTCGTTCCTGCTCGGTGAGGTCGCGCTCTACTCGTTCCTCGTGCTGGTGCTGACCGGCATCTACCTCTCGCTGTTCTTCGACGCCAACACCGACGTCACCACGTACAACGGCAGCTACGCACCGTTGCAGGGCCAGCAGATGTCCAACGCGTACGCGTCGTCCATCGGCCTGAGCTTCGACGTCAAGGGCGGTCTGCTCATCCGCCAGATCCACCACTGGGCCGCGCTGATCTTCCTCGGGGCGATCGTCGTGCACCTGCTGCGCGTCTTCTTCACGGGCGCGTTCCGCCGTCCCCGTGAGATCAACTGGACGATCGGCGTCACGCTCTTCACGCTGGCGCTGATGAACGGCTTCGCCGGGTACTCGCTGCTCGACGACCAGTTGTCGGGCACGGGCCTGCGCATCGGCTACTCGGTGCTGATCTCGATCCCGTTCGTCGGGCCGTGGCTCGCGTCGCTCATCTTCGGCGGCAACTTCCCGGGCACCGACATCATCCCGCGGCTCTTCGTCATCCACATCCTGATCGTGCCGGTCGCGCTGTTGATGCTGATCACGTTCCACCTCGCGATCCTCGTCAAGCACAAGCACGCCCACTTCCCCGGCCACGGTGCCCGCGACGACAACGTGGTCGGCGAGCGCCTCTGGCCGACCTACGCGTTCAAGGCCGCCGGCCTGTTCTTCATGGTGGCGGCGGTGCAGGGGCTGCTCGGCGGCGTCGCCCAGATCAACCCCATCTGGCTGTACGGCCCCTTCCGGGCGGAGAACGTGTCGTCGGCCTCGCAGCCCGACTGGTACATGGGCTGGCTCGAAGGTGCGCTGCGCCTCATGCCCAACTGGGAGACGCGCATCGGCTGGTTCACGATCCCGAACCAGTTCTACAGCGGGGTGCTCGTCGGCGGCATCACGTTCGGCGCCATGTACCTGTGGCCGTGGATCGAGGCGCGCATCACGAAGGACCACGCCGAGCACCACGTGCTCGACCGCCCGCGCGACAAGCCGTGGCGCACGGCCGTCGGCGTCTTCGCCATCGCCTTCTACACGGTGCTCGGCTTCGCCGGTTCGGACGACGTGCTCGCCGTGGCGTTCGGCATCTCGGTGAACCTGCTGGTGTGGATCTTCCGCATCAGCCTCTTCGTCGTGCCCGTGATCGCGGCGCTGGTCACCTACAAGCTCTGCATCGAGCTCCAGAAGCGCGACGGGCCGTTCGTCGATCCGGTGCTCGAGGCCGAGGATGCTGCGGCGGCCGCGGGTGGGGCCGACGGTTCGGGTGACCCCGGCGGCGACGGCGACGACGGTGGTGACGACGACGGCCGCGACGGGGGCCCGGCTCTCGACCCGTCGTCGGCGAAGCCCGGGGACCTCGCCCCGGCCTGAAGCGGCCCGTCGGCTGGACGGGCTCGCTCGCCCGTCGCCGGGTCAGGCCGTCGGGGCGGCGGCGCCGCCGACCGGGGGGATCCCGAGGTCGCGGTAGGTGAGGAGCGGCTCGTACGGCACGCCGCGCTCCTCGAAGTACTGCCGGGCGATCTCGCCGCGATCGACCGTGGTGATCGCGAACACGACCTCGGCGCCCTCGGCCTCGACGCGCTCGTGGGCCTTCTGGATGGAGCCCCCGGTCGTCACGATGTCGTCGACCAGCAGGACGCGGACGCCCGGGCCGAGCGGCGTGCCCTCGACCCATTGGTCGGTGCCCCTCCCCTTGGGTTGCTTGCGGATGACGAACCAGCCCTTGCCGGCGACGATCGCGACCCCGTGCGCGAACTGGTCGGCCCCGAGCGTCAACCCGCCGACCGCGTCGAACTCGACGCCGGCGTCGGCGACGATCTCGGCCATCGCCCGACAGGCCGTGGCGAGGTCCTCGCCCTGGGCGAGGGCGAGCTTGGCGTCGATGAAGTCCTGGCTGTACTCGCCCGAGGACAGCTGCAGGGGCTCGTCGAAGTGGCGCAGGCCCTTGTCCCGGATCAGCTCGAGCACGGCGGTGCGCAGCGCGGAGCGCGGACCTTCGGATGCGGCGGTGTCGGTCATGGCGGCGACCTTACCGACGCTGCGGGTCAGGGCAGGTAGTTGCGGGGGTTCACCACGGACCCGTTGACGCGGGTCTCGAAGTGCAGGTGGCAGCCCGTCGAGTAGCCGGTGGTGCCCTCGAAGCCGACCTGCTGGCCCTGGCTCACGCTCTGGCCGACCGAGACCACCAAGGACTGGTGGTGGGCGTAGGCGGTGGAGAAGCCGCCGCCGTGGTCGATCACCACGAGGTTGCCGTAGCCGCCGTTGTTCATGCCGGCGATGATGACCGTGCCGGCCTTGGCGGCGTAGGTCGGCGTGCCGCACGGAGCGAAGATGTCCATGCCCGGGTGGCCGCCGCTGAACTCCTGGCTGACGCGCCCGGCGATGGGCCAGATGAGCCCGCCGGCGGTCGGCGTGGGCGTCGGGGCGGGGATCGGCGCCGTGCCTGTCTTGGTGGTCGTGGGCGTGCTGCCGGTGCCGGCCGAGGTGCCGGGGGTCGAGCCGGAGGAGGCGCTCGACGGCGTGGAGGCCTGTCGCGTCGCCGCCTGCTGAGCTTGCTGGGCCTGGGCCCGAGCGTTGGCCTCGGCCTGCGCCTGGGCTTGGGCCTGGGCGGCGGCCGCTTGACGGGCCGCTTCTTCACGTGCTCGTTGCTCGGCCTCGGCCTGCTGGATCTGGGCGGTGAGATCGGCGTCGGCCGCGTCGAGCGACGCCTCTTGGGCATGCAACCCGCTCAGGCGCTTGTCCCACTCGGCCTTGACCTTGGCCTGGTCGGCGCGGGCCGCGGCGAGGGTGTCGAGCTGGCCCTGCTCGTCCTGGCGACGCTGGTCGGCCTCGGCGCGGGCCTGGTCGGCCTCGGCCTGCAGGTCGGCCAGCTGGGCCTTGGCCGACTTGAGCTCGTCGATCACGTCGCGGTCGTTGCCGGTGACGGTCTGGGCCAGCACCTTGCGCTGCTCGGCCTGGTCGATGTCGGTCGACTGGAGGAACTTGGTGGTGTCGAACGAGCCGCCGGGGTTGACGTAGCTCTGGATCGCCCGCTTGCGGACGGCGTCTTCGATCTTCGCGATGTCGGCCTGCGACTGGGTGATCTGCACCTTGAGGTCTTCGATGCGTCGCTCGGCATCGGCGACGGCCTGCTTGGCGTCGGCCACCTTGGCCTCTTGCGCACGCACGTTGTTGTCGATCGTGGTCAGCGCCGCGGCGACCTCTTCGTCGGACGCCTTCACCAGATCGATCTCGGAAGCCAGTGCCGCCTTCTGCCGGCGCACCTCTTCGCGCTTGGCCTTGGCGTCGGCGCCCGGGGCCTGGGAGCCGGCGGCGCCGGCGGCGCTGGGCAGCACCAGCGAGACGCTCACGACCAGCGCGGCCATCGTGGTCCCCCGGCGTCGGCGACGGGCGGGAGCCACCTCTTCGGCGGTCCGCGGCGTGTACGGGAGGAAGAATCGGGTCGTCGGGGAGGTCATGGAGTAGGCACTCTCGCGGCGGTCTCGCACCACGGTTCGTCGCAACCCGAGCGTAACACAACCGCAATCTCAGGCCCACCCTCGTCGCGGTCCTTTTCGCCGAGCGGGTGGCCGCTGCCCCGAAAACCGGCCCTGAGCTGCGCTTCTTGCGAAGGCGGAACGACCGCTCGGCGGTGACCGGCGTCACGATCTGCGCTCGCGGTGGGTCGCGATGCCCAGAACGGCCGCAGGCGCGGAGGGTCTCGGTGTTGCTGTTCGATGTCGCGTCGTAGCACTTCCGCGACCGCTGGTGGTGGATCCGGAGATGCCGCCGGACCATGCGCCGAGGTCCTGGGCGGTCGGGTTCACGCCAGGTCCTCGACCCCCAGCCGCCACGGCGTCGTGACGAGACGGTCGAGGTCGACCTCGGCCGCGAGCGCCCGGAGCTCGGTCGCGCCCACGGGCGCACGCGTGGCCACGAGCCCGCAGCTCGCCAGCAGCCAGCCGACCACGCTCGCCGCATCGTCGCCGCGGGCGCGCCGGTCGGCGAGCGTCACGGCCCCGTCGCGCTTGGCCAGGCGCTGCCCGGTCGGCCCGAGCACCAGGGGCACGTGCGCGTACGACGGGGGCGTCAGGTGCAGCAGCGCGGCGAGGTGCAGCTGCCGCGGCGTGGACGCCAGCAGGTCGTCGCCGCGCACGACCTCGCCGACGCCCTGGTCGACGTCGTCGACGACCACGGCCATGTTGTACGCGGGGGTGCCGTCGTTGCGGCGGATGACCACGTCGTCGACGATCCCTTCGAAGCGGCCGTGCACCCGATCCTCGAACGCGACCCGCACGTCGCCGCTGCGGATGCGCAGCGCCGGCGGTCGCCCCGCCGCTTCGCGCGCCGCTCGCTCGGCGGCGGACAGGTCGCGGCAGGTGCCGGGATAGGAACCGTCGGGGCCGGGCCCGTGGGGGGCGACGGCCGCCTCCTGGATCTCGCGGCGCGTGCAGTAGCAGGGGTAGGTGAGCCCTTCGTGCTGGAGCTGCGCGATCGCGTCGGCGTACAGGTCGAGGCGGTCGCGCTGGTGCACGACGGGCCCGTCCCAGTCGAGCCCGATGGCCTCGAGGTCGCGCAACTGGCCGGCCTCGTGCTCGGCGCGCGAGGTGCCCTCGTCGAGGTCCTCCATGCGCACGAGGAACCTGCTGCCCGCCGAACGGGCGAAGATCCATGCCAGCAACGCCGTGCGCAGGTTGCCCAGATGCAGCTCGCCGGTGGGGCTGGGGGCGAAGCGTCCGTCCGACATGGCCCGCCGATGATGGCACGGCCGCCCGGCGGGGCCGGTGGACGTGGCGGTC
The DNA here is from genome assembly GCA_964446345.1 of uncultured Iamiaceae bacterium. Lineage (GTDB taxonomy): Bacteria > Actinomycetota > Acidimicrobiia > Acidimicrobiales > Acidimicrobilacustridaceae > CAYUOL01. The sequence goes on from CAYUOL010000107.1 coordinate 13,010, forward strand.
AGGGCCCCGTCGGGTCGTCCGGGGCCGCGGCGGGGCGCACCGCGCGGGTGGGCTCGATGCCGACGTCGAGCTCGGTGCCCTCGCCCACGAAGATGGGCACCGCGGCGACCACGGTGTTGGGGCGCAGGTGCAGGCGGGCGCGCAGCATCACCACGTTCTGGTTGTGCAGCATCTGGGCCCACCAGTGGGAGAGCACGTACTCCGCCATGACGATGGTGATGATCTCGTCCGGGTCCTGGCGGTCGAGCTCGTCGAGCAGGGCCAGGACGGGATCGACGAGGTCGTGGGTCGGCACGACCGCCACCCGCAGGTCGCCCGGGGCCTCGCGGCGCGCCCACTCGGCGCGCACCTCGGCGGCCGCGTCCTCGTCGGCGACGACGGCGAGGCACTCGAGACGTTGCGGGCCCAGCGAGCGGCCGTAGGTCAGGGCGTCGAGGACGCCTCGGTGCATGCGATCGAACAGCACGACGACGGTGTCCGAGTGCTTGCCGACCACATAGTCGTCGGGGATCGCCAGGCGCTCGAGCACGCGCTGGTAGTGGGTGTGGATGCGGAGGAACAGCGCGACGAGCACGGGGATGAGCACGAGCGGGATCCACGCGCCGTAGGTGAACTTCGACACCGCCACGACGCAGAGCACGACCAGCGTGGTGACGGCGCCGACCGCGTTGATGAGCAGGCGCAGTGGCCACCCGCGCTCACGTCGGCGCCAGTGGCGCACGACCATGCCGGTCTGGGACAGCGTGAACGCCGTGAACACGCCGATCGCGTAGAGCGGCACCAGCAGGTCCGTCTGCCCGTCGAACACGACGATGAGCAACCCGGCGACGAGCGCCAGCACGATGATGCCGTTCGAGTACACGAGGCGGTCGCCGCGGTCCATGAGCTGGCGGGGCAGGTAGCCGTCACGCGCCATGATCGACGACACGCGGGGGAAGTCGGCGAAGCTCGTGTTGGCCGCCAGCGTGAGGATCGCGAACGTCGAGACCTGCAACAGGTAGAAGAGCAGGCTGCTCGACCCGAACACTGCGCCGCCCATCGACGACAGCACGGTCTGGGTGTCGGTGGGGAAGGGCTGCAGCCGGTCCGCCAGCCAGCTCACCCCGAAGAAGCCGCCGCCGAGGATGAGTGCCATGAACAGCATCGTCATGGCCGCGTTCTTGGGCGCCGGTGGGCGGAACGCGGGCACCCCGTTGGAGATCGCCTCGACACCGGTCAGCGCGACCGCGCCCGAGGAGAAGGCGCGCAGCAGCACGATGAACGTGACGCCCCCGGCGGCGGCCGCCATCGCCTGGGACCGCGCCGCTTCGGTGACCGGGTCGTGGATCGGTTGCAGCGAGCCCGTGAGCACCCCGTAGGTGCCGGCGACGAGCAGCAAGCCCAACATGGTCACGTAGGCGTACGTGGGCCCGACGAAGACCCGGCCCGACGCCTTCATGCCGCGCAGGTTGGCGAGCATCATCCCGCCGATCGCCAGGAGGCACAGGGTGACGCGGTGGCGCTCGAGGCCCGGGAGGGCGGCGATCACAGCGGCCACGCCGGCCGACACCGACACCGCGACGGTCAGCACGTAGTCGACGAGCAGCGAGGCCCCGGCGACGAGCGCGGCGTTGATCCCGAGGTTCTCGCGGCTCACCACGTAGGACCCGCCCCCGGTCGGGTAGGCGAACACGGTCTGGCGGTAGCTCAGGGTGACGACGCCGAGCAGCACGACGACCACGAGCGAGATCGGCACCAGGTAGGACAGCGCCGCGAGCCCGGCGAACGGCACGAGCACGCCGAGGATCTGCTGGGTCGCGTACGCGGTGCTCGAGATGGCGTCCGACGCGAACACCGCCAGGCCGGTCGGCTTGCCGAGGCGCTCGCCGGCTTCTTCGCGGATGGAGAGCGGGGGCCCGACGACGAGCCGCTTGAACGACGAGTACACCTGGCCGTCCCCTTCCTCGCCGAGCTGCGGGTGACACGCGCCGCGGGGGCTGTCCCGCCCGCCCCGCTGCCGGTCGAAGCGTAGGCAGCGGCGGCGACGCCGTCCGTGATCCGTCGCGCGGAGGGCTCGGGGTGCCGGTCGCGTCCGGCAGGCCGACGGCTACCTTGGCAGCAACGCGTTGGCCGGGGAGGTGCCGCGATGACCGACATCTCAGCACCACGCACCGATGCGACCCGTCCTCGTCCAGGCGACGCCCCGGTGCCCGACCCGTGGTCGCGATCCACGTGGACGCTGCTCCTGGCGGTCGCCGCGCTGTCGCTGGCGCTGGCGTGGGCCATCACGGCGAAGGAGCTCGCCGAGGTGCTCGAGTCGCCGTACATGCTCGACCTGCGCATCTACCTCGGGGCCTCGAACGCCGTGGGTCGCGGGTCGATCTACGCCTACGCCGACCCGATGCTCAACCTCGGCTCGACGTACCCGCCGATCGCCAGCATCCTCTTCGTGCCGCTGACGTGGTTCACGCCGCGGCAGGCCGAGGTGATGTGGACGGTCGTCAACTGCGCGTGCCTCTTCGGCGCGTGCGCGCTGATCGCCCGCCGCCACCTGCAGTTCGACCGCCGGCAGGCGCTGGTGGTCGCGGCGATCGCCCTGGCCCCGGTGCTCTACCTTCGGCCGACCTTCAAGACGCTCGGTCTGGGGCAGGTGAACATCGTCTTGTGGACGATCGTCCTCGTGGATCTGTTCGCCATCAAGCGCAAGAGCGCCTTCGGCGGCGTCGGCATCGGCATCGCGACGAGCCTCAAGCTCGTGCCGGGGGTCTTCATCGTCCTGCTCGTCGCCGCCCGGCAATGGGCGGCCGCGGCGCGGGCGACGCTCGCGCTGGTCGTCATGACCGCCCTCGCGTGGGTGCTCGACCCGGCGGACTCCAAGACCTACTGGACCACGCTGCTGTGGCAGTCCGACCGCGTCGGCCCCCTGGCCGACGCGCAGAACAACTCGTTGCGGTTCCTGTGGGCCAACACGGGTCTGGGCGAGCGCGCCCAGGTGCTGCTCTGGTTGCTGAGCGCGATCGTGATCGGCGGCGTGGGCCTGTGGCGGGCGGCGGCGGCCCTGCGGCGCGGGTCGGTGCTCTACGCCGCGCTGATCACGGGATGTGCCGCCGCGCTCGTGAGCCCGATCTCCTGGACCCACCACCTCGTGTTCCTCCCGATCGTCGTGCTGTTCCTGCCGCGGACGCCGTGGAAGCCGCTCGGCTGGGCGCTCGTCGTCGCCGTGCTCTACCTGCTGTGGGACCCGGTCGGCGCCGGCTACAACCTGTTCACCTCGGTGCTGCGGGCGTGGCTCATGATCCTCGTCGTGCTCGGCGTGATCGGCACCGATCGCCCCAGCAAGATGCTGTTCCCGCCCCGGGTGGTGCCCGATGGTCGAGCGCATCCCCAGGAGGCTCCCGACGCCGCCGTGTCCGAGCGCGTCACCGGGTGGGAGCAGGCGGAGGCGTGGTTGCGCGCCCGCCGGTCCGGAGCCGTCGATCCGGTCGCGGTGCGCTGACACCTGCCAGGCTGTCGCCGTGACCGACGACGCAACCGCTGCCACCGACCACTGGTTCGCCTCCGCCCGCTTCGGGCTGTTCGTGCACTGGGGGATGTTCAGCGCCAGGGGCCTCGAGCCCTCGTGGCCCCTGGTGGGAGGCTTCCCCGCCTTCCCGTTCGGGCAGAAGCTCACGCCCTCGGAGTACTACGAGGGCGCCGAGTCGTGGGTGCCGCCCGAGGGCGCCCCGCGCGAGTGGGCGCGCGCCGCCAAGGCGTGCGGCATGCGCTACGCCGTGCTGACGACGAAGCACCACGACGGCTTCGCGCTCTTCGACTCGCCTCACAGCGCGTTCGGCATCGCCCGCAACGCGCCCGGCCGTGACCTCGTGCGTGAGTTCGTCGACGCCTGCCGGGCCGAGGGGCTGCGGGTGGGCTTCTACTTCTCCCTCGCCGACTGGCACCACCCGGACTACCCCGCGTTCACCGAGGACATGCAGCCGTACCCGTTCATCACCTACCCGCGGGCCGAGCACGAGCAGTGGGAGCGCTTCATGGTCGACCTGCGGGGCCAGCTCGACCACCTGCTGACGAACTACGGGGAGATCTCGACGCTGTGGTTCGACGGTGGGTGGGAGCGCAGCGCGGCCGAGTGGCAAGCCAGCGAGCTCGAGGCCTTCATCCGCGAGCGCCAGCCCGGCATCGTCATCAACGACCGCCTGCCCGGCGTGAAGGACTACGAGTCGCCCGAGCAGTCCCTCCCGTCGCACCCGATCGACGGCTGGTGGGAGATGTGCCTCACGATGAACCACAGCTGGGGGCCCGTCGCGGCCGACCACTCGTACAAGTCGGTCCGGTACCTGCTGTCGATCCTCGCCGACGTCGCCGCCGGAGGCGGGAACCTGCTGCTCAACGTCTCACCCGACGGCGACGGGCACCTGCTCGATTGGCAGCGCGAGCGCCTCGAGGGCATCGCGGCGTGGATGGAGCGCCACGGCGACGCGATCCACGACACCGAGCCGGGGCTCGAGCCCGGGCACTTCTACGGGCCGTCCACCCGCCGGGGGTCGACGCTCTACCTGCTCTGCCCCATGCGTCCGGTCGAGGTCGTGACGGTGCGGTCCATCCCCGGGCGATCGATCGAGTCGATCCGCACGCTCGGCACCGGCACCGAGCTGAAGTACGAGCTGCGCCTCACGGCGCTCGACCGCATCCTCGGCACCGGCGATCTGTGCGACGTCGTCATCCGCGTGCCCGACGAGGCCTGCGACGACCTGATGACCGTCTTCGAGATCACCTACAAGTCGACCTGACGCCTCCTCGGGCGGCCGCGTCCACCTGCACGCGCGCTCTCGCGGCGCGACGCGGCGTCGCCGGCGTCCTCGGGCCGCCGCACGACGTGGGCCGGGCCGTCGGTCAGCCCGCCGGCGCGGGCGGGTCCTCGGCGGCGTGGCGCAGGCCCTCTTCGAAGAACGCGGCGACGGCG
>CAYUOL010000108.1:0-17914 GCA_964446345.1 uncultured Iamiaceae bacterium
TCCGGGGGCACTTCGGTGACAAGGTCTGCCGCACGGTGGTCCCCCGCACCGTGCGCCTGTCCGAGGCCCCCTCCTTCGGGCAGCCCATCACGAGCTTCGACCCCACGAGCCGCGGGGCGATCGCCTACCGCTCGCTGGCCCAGGAGGTCATCCGTGGAGCGTCGTAGCGGACTGGGCAAGGGCCTGAGCGCGCTGATCCCCGACGCAGGGCCCCCGGTCGGCACCGAACTCCGCGAGCTCGCCGTCGCGTCGATCAAGGCCAACGAGCTCCAGCCGCGCACCGAGTTCGACGAGGAGGCGCTCGCCATGCTGACCGCCTCGGTCGCCGAGCTGGGGGTGCTGCAACCCGTCCTCGTGCGGCCGGTCGGTGACCACTTCGAGCTCGTGGCGGGCGAACGGCGGTGGCGGGCGGCGCAGGCTGCGGGACTGGCCACGATCCCCGCGATCGTCCGTCTCGTCGACGACCCGCTGTCGCTTGCGCAGGCGCTGGTCGAGAACCTCCAGCGCGAGGACCTGAACGCCATCGAAGAGGCGGCGGCGTACCAGCAGCTCAGCAACCAGTTCGGCCTCGACGCCGAAGCGATCGCCGCGCGCGTCGGCAAGTCTCGCCCGGCCGTGGCCAACACCCTGCGTCTGCTGCAGCTGCCCCCGGAGATCCAAGCGCTGGTGCGCGAACGGCGCCTGTCGGCTGGGCACGCGCGCGCCCTGCTCGCGCTCGACGACGACGCCGCCCGCACGCAGCTCGCGCAGCGAGCGATCGACGACCACCTCTCGGTGCGCGCGCTCGAAGCAGCGGTGAAGGAGCAGCAGGCCGGCCCCGCCAAGCCGCCACGATCCAAGGCCCCCCGCCGGGAGCGCTCCGCCAGCGTGCTCGAGGTCGAGGAGCGCCTCAGCGAGCGCTTCGCCACCCGCGTCGACGTGCAGGTGGGGGCCAAGGACCGCGGCAAGATCGTGATCGAGTTCAGCGGCCTCGACGACCTCTCTCGGTTGTTCGACGCCCTGACCGCAGGCGACGTCCCCGGCGACGCATGAGGTGATCGTCCCTCCGAGCGGATGATGTGACGGAAGTCTCAGGCTGAACCACACGGTTCGACAGTCCGACCCTCCGGTGGACATCCACACCTTGTGGTCAAGCCTGTGGGGATAGCGCTGCAGCGTGTCCCCCGTCACATTGGATGCACACAGGCCGAGCCGCCGATGCGAGGGGCCGCCGCCGAGCCCACCGGCGACCTCCGCTGCGGGCTCGCCGGCGCGAAACACGGCCTGACCTGGGGCGATGCGGCAGTCCGGGCCCACGGACGCCCCGACCGGGACGGGAGCGCGTGCCTGTGGACATCGCGGTGGACATCTTCGCGCCGGCTGGGGATGAACGGGACCCGTCCGTGCGGGGGACACCCGCATCGGCAGCCGCGCGCTCGCGATCAGGTCGAGGCTCAGGGTTCGCTCGCGCCAGCGGTTGCGAGATCCGGCGTGCAGGGTCCTCGCGAAGCCCAGGCGCGAGCCGGGCTCAGGTGGCCGGCGTCTCCACCCAGGCGACGATCGCGGCCGCCGCCTGCGTGGCGAGGCGCTCGCTGCGGGTCTCGACCGCCGAACGCACGTTCGGATCGGTGCCGTCGAGGTGGCAGACCACGGCGGGCATGCGGGTCTCGCGCAGGAGGCCGAGACGCATGCCCGTGACCGGTAGCTCGGGCGCCGCGCCCGGCTCGTCGCTCGGGCCCGGCCGGGCGCCCTCGTCGAGGCCGTCACGCAGGTGGGCGCGCAGCAGCTGCGCCAGCTGTCGACCGCCGAGGGATTCGAACCCGGAGGTGGCGTAGTACGCCAGCCGCGCGCAGGAGTCCGGGCTCACGGCCAGCCCCAGGAAGAGCTCGGCGTCGAACTCGTTCGCAGCGCGCGCGTGCGCCGAGTGGTCGGGTCCCTCGGTGACCTGGATCACGGCACCCGCCTGCTCGAGCGTCGCCGCCAGCTGCTCCACGACGGGTGTCACCCCGCCGAGGTCGGCCAGTGCGATGCGGCGGCCCGCCAGCTCGCGCGGCGCTCGATCCAACCGTTCCCGCTCGCGGACACCGGCGACGCTCACCGGGCCGTTGGCCTTGGCGCCCAGGCGCTCGAGCGCAGCGAGCACATCGGGCCCGCACACCCCGTCGGTCGTGAGGGCCGTGTTGCGCTGGAAGTCCTTGAGCGCCCGTTCGGAGTCGGGCCCGAAGATGCCGTCGACGCGGCCCGCGTCGAACCCCAACGCGCCGAGCCGCAGCTGCAGGTCGGCCACGTCGTCACCCCGGAGCATCGGCCGCCGGAGGTACAGCAGGCGATCACCGAGCCGGTACCCCGCCTCGACCAACGCGGACCAGCTGTCCTGACCGCAGCGACCGTCGACGATGAGGCTGCGGTGCTCCTGGAACCGGCGCAGCGCGGCCTCGGTGGCCTCCGTGAAGACCGTGACCTCGGGCTGCGCCACCGGGAACCCGGCGGCCGCGAGGCGCTGGTGCAGGTCGCGGACGGCCTCGCCCGACGCCCCGCGCACGAGGGGCAGACCTTCGACGCTCGGCGGAACGGTCACACCCGCATCCGAACCGACACCCGGACCAGCAGTCAAACCAGCACCCAATCCACTACCTGCGCCCGCACCCCGACCGAGCGACCGATGATGCACCTGATCGTGCGGTCGGGACCCACGCCCACACCTTCACCGACGACGCAACCCGCAGCGTCTCGAAGGGCCCCGCTCACCGCGTCCGCCGAACCCCGCCGATCACACCCGCCAGCCCGACCGCCGCGCTCCCGGACGGGTTGGGCGTCGGGCCGGACTTCCCCTGGGTGCCGGTTGCCCCGGGACCACCGGCCCCGGGGAGCGCCACATCAGAGGAACTCGCTGAGCTCCTGCAGCAACTGGCCCTTGCCCTTGGCGCCGACCATGCGCTTCGCCGGCTGGCCGTCCTTGAAGACGATCATCGTCGGGATGCTCATGACCTCGAAGCGCCGGGCGATGTCGGGGTTGTCGTCGACGTTCAGCTTGGCGATGCGCAGCTTGCCGACGTTCTCGCCGGCGATCTCGTCGAGCACGGGGGCGACGAGCTTGCACGGCCCGCACCACTCGGCCCAGAAGTCGACGAGCAACGGCTCATCTGCCGCGCCGATCTCCTCGTCGAAGGTCGCATCGGACAACGTGCTCACATGTTCGGACATCGTGCATGCCTCGTGTTTCTCGGGTTCTCGTGCGGGCCTGCGGGCCACGCCTCGGACGGTTGTCCGTCGCGTCGTGCAACCGTGGCACCGCCGGGGGCATTCCGGCGGTCGGGTGTTCGTCGGTCACCTTACCCGCCGCTCTGCGCCCTGATCCGCCCCTCGTCTCCGGACCGGTCCGTGCCGCGGATCGCGCTCCTCGGCAGGGCGTGGGCGCTCGGCGGGGCGCGAAGCGGTGCTCAGTGGGTGCCTTGGGCTTCGAGCCACCGCTCCGCGTCGATCGCCGCCATGCAGCCCGATCCCGCGGCCGTGATCGCCTGGCGGTACACGTGGTCCTGCACGTCGCCACACGCGAACACGCCCTCGACGTTCGTGTACGACCCGGGACCCGTCACCAGGTAGCCGGAGTCCTCCATCTCGAGGATCCCCTTGAACAGGTCGGTGTTCGGGCGGTGGCCGATCGCCACGAACACGCCGGTCACGTCCAGGTCGGACCGCTCGCCGGTGAGCACGTTCTCGACCTCGATGCCCTCGACCTTGGTGTCGCCGTGGATGTCGGTGACGGTGTGGTTCCAGAGGAACTCGATCTTCGGGTTGGCCTTGGCGCGGTCCTGCATGATCTTCGACGCCCGCAGGGTGTCGCGGCGGTGGATGAGGGTGACCTTGTCGGCGAACTTGGTGAGGAACGACGCCTCCTCCACCGCCGAGTCGCCGCCGCCCACGACCGCGATGTTGTGGTCGCGGAAGAAGAAGCCGTCGCAGGTGGCGCACGTCGAGAGGCCGTGACCGAGCAGGCGGCTCTCGGCCTCGAGGCCGAGCATGAGCGACTGCGCACCGGTCGAGACGATCACGCTGTGGCCCCGGTACGTCGGCTCGGCGGCGTCGGGGTCACCGACCCACACCCCGAAGGGACGGGCCGAGAAGTCGACCTTGGTGACCTTCTCGGTGCGGATGTCCGCACCGAAGCGCGTGGCCTGCTCCCGGAAGTTCATCATCAGCTCGGGACCCATGATCCCCATCGGGAACCCCGGGAAGTTCTCGACCTCGGTGGTGAGCATGAGCTGGCCACCCGGCTGGTCGCTCGTGGAGGACGGCTCGCCCTCGATCACGAGCGGCGCCAGGTTGGCCCGCGCCGTGTAGATCGCGGCGGTCAGGCCGGCCGGCCCGGACCCGATGATGATCACGTTCTTGATGTCGTCGCTCATTGCGGCTCCACTCGGTGGGCAGCCCGGAGGCTGCGAGAGGTCTGAGGTCGTGGGGTGGGCGGGGGCGTCGTGCGGGGGCGTCGTGCGGGTGCGTGGTGCGGGTGCGTCGGATCGAGCAGGATCGAGCGGCGGGGAGTCGATGAGGTCGAGGGGCTCGCGCTCCGCTTCAGCGACCGGCTGCGGCGGTGCGAACCGCTGGCGCCACGGGTGCATTCCCCGTCACGGCGCGCCCGGCCTGAGGCCGCGTGCGGTCAGCCGGCGGTGCTCGGCCTCCCGGCCTTGCGGAACAAGAAGCGGCTGGCCAGCACGAACCCGACGCCGAAGGTCAGGTACACGAGGTACATCGGGTCCTGCAGGAACGTCCACCCCGTGGCTTCGCCGATCCGCAGCAGCAAGCCCTCCATGCCGCGCATCGCGCCCACGAGGAGCAGGATCCCGAGCGGGATGGCGAGCAGGAAGATGATCGTGCCGTAGACGAGGGCACGAGCGGCGGTGAGCGCCGGGCCTGTCGTCTTGTCGCGGACGTTGTCGACGAGGTTGATGATCGAGTCGGTCGCTTGGGCCGGCCAGTCCGTCGTGTCGGGAGCGGGAGGGGAGACCACCTGCGCCGGAGACGTCGAGGTCGCAGGGCCACCGGGCCGACTGGGGAGAGCCATGGGCGGCATGCTATTCGACGCGGGGGCGCCGCTGACCGGTCCGCAGGCGGCGCGGGTGCTCAGCCCGTCTGCACGTCGAGCACGGCGCACGAGCCGGCGTCGACCGTGTAGATCCGCGAGCCGCCGTTGGCCGCGGGATGCGCGGTGCGGTCGATGCTGTAGACGAGCACGAGGGCCGGCGTCCGGTTGTAGGTCGCCGGGGCGCTCAGCACGATCGGGCCCACCTCGCCGTCGGTGGCGCGGATCGTCGCATCGCAGCGCGACACGGCGGCGAGCGCATCGGCGGAAGCGGCGCTCTCGGCGCCCGCGGCCGGGGTCGTGGTCGACGCGCCAGCGTCGGCGGCGAGCGTCGTGATCACCGAGGTGCGCACCTGTGCCGGCGTCGTGAACGTGCCGAGGCTCTGGCTCTGGAAGCGGTACTGCGCCGCGGCCGCACGGGTCTGCTGGTCACCGGGCACAGCGGGCGCGGGCCGCACGGTCGTGGTGACCGGAGCCACGGTCGTGGTGGGCGTCGCGGGCGCCGTGGTGGACGGCGCGTCGGAGCCCGCCGCGGCGGTGGGCTGCTCGGACTGGCTGGAGGAGTCGTTCTGGCTCTTCGTCGCGACCTCGTTCGGGCTCCTCGCGGCGGTGGTGCTGGGCCGGCCGGCGGCCGAGGACAGCGCGGTGTCGCTCGTCCGTGCGGTCTGGGCGCGGATCACGACGCCGAGGCCCAGCAGCGCCACGACGACCACGGCGGCGACGGCGAGGATCCTGCCGTTGCGCCCCGCCCGGCGCGCGTCGCTCGCGGCGCGAGCCCGGCGCGCGGCGAGCTCGTCATCGGCGACGCTCGGAACCGGAGCCGGCGCCGCCGCGGTTGCCACCGGTGCCGGCGCTGCGGCCGGTGGACCGTGCGCGTCAACCGGATCGGCGGTCGCGCCGTCGGCCCCCGCCGAGGCGGGCACGAGCTGGTCGAAGAGGTCGAGCGCGGCGGCGATCGAGGCGTCGCGACGGGCCGCCGACGGTGGCACCACCGGCGCCGCCGTGAGCTCCTGGACCGCCGCCAGCTCCCGGGCCCGCGCCGCCCACGCCGGATCGCCGAGCACCCGCGCCGACTCGGCGGGGGTGGCCTCGCCGTCGAGGTGGGCCGAGACGAGCTCGTCGTCGGGAGGCAGGATCGGATCGCTCATGATGTGCCTTCTTCGACGCCGGCGGGGGCGTTCTGGTTCCCGCGCAGCTGCTCGGCCAGCGCGCGCCGGCCGCGCGCGATGCGCGAGCGCACGGTACCGGGAGGGATCTGCAGCACCTCGGCGATCTCGGCGTAGTCGAGGCCCAGCTGGTCCCGGAGCGCGATCGCGGCGCGGAAGTCGTCGGGCAACGTGGCCAGCGCGTCGTCGAGGGCCATCCGCTCGCTGACTGTGTCGGCCAGCTCCGGCGCGGCGGCGCGAGGCCGGTGCTCGTGCTCGGGCAGACCCGGGTCCGGGCGGCGGCCGCGGCGGCGCAGCTCGTCGATGCAGGCGTTGGACGCGATGCGATAGGCCCACGTGCTGAACGCGGCGCGGCCGTCGAAGCGGGGCAGGCCGCGCACGATGGCCATCAGCGCCTCCTGCGCCGCGTCCGCGGCGTCGGCGTCCTGCCCGGTCATCCGCCGGCACAAGGCGTAGATGCGGTCGTAGTGCCGGCGCAGCAGCGCGTCCATCGCCGCGCGGTCCCCGGCCTGCGCGGCCTTCACCAGCGTGGAGTCGTCGACCGAGGGCGTGATGCGGCGAGGCTACCCACTGCCGCCGGTGCGAACGGGGCGGCCGACGACTCGGACGGGCGTCGCTCAGCCGGTCTGCAGGATCGCCTCGTTGATCTGCACCGTGACGTTCGGCGGGGCGGCCGCCGGCGGGGGGCCGGACCCGAGGTCGGTGATCCACACCATCACGAACTTGCCGTTGGTGTTCTTCAGGTCGAACGTGGCGTCGCCGTTGATGTTCGTCTTCGTGTCGACGGGCGCGCCCCACTCGGCCAACGTGCCGCCGAGCTTGTCCGACACGTGCACCTGCGCGCTCCAGTCCTGCGTCGGCGAGGTGAGCGTGAGCTTCTGCAGCGTCGCCGGCTTCTCGAGGGCGATCGTGAACCCCGCACCCGTCTTGCCCGGCCCGCCCGGCGCGTGGCCGAACGTGCGGTTCGTGTAGTACTCGGTGTGCCAGCTCGTGGCGGGGTTGCCGTCGACGAGCGCCCCCACCTGGCCCTCGACCTCGTCCTTGTCGCCTTCGGGGTCGAACGACTTCGGCGTCAGCTTCGGCGGGGTGGCGGAGGTGGTCGCCGGGGTGGTGGTGGCCGGCGTGGCCGAAGGCGTCGAACGGGAGCTGGCGCGCACGACGAGGTAGCTGGCGACGCCGAGGGCGATCGCCACGAGGACCAGTGCGAAGATCGCGGTGCCCCACCGCCGTCGAGAGCGGGACGGCCCGAAGTCGATCTCGATGTCGTCGTCGGGCGCGAGCGCGCGGTCGCTCGTGATGAGCAGCGCCGCCGGATCGGCGGCGTCGACGGCGGTGCTCGACCCGGTGACGGCGCCGCCGGGCTGCGGCTCGACGGTCGTGATGTCGGGGTCGACGTGCATCGGCAGGGGCGCGATGCGCGTGGCGAGGAGCGCGGCGCTGAGGTCCTGCGCGGTCTCGTAGCGATCCGCCGGCTCGCGCTGCAGCGCCTTCATGATCACCTCGTCGAGCCCGAGGGGGATCGACGCGCGCAGCTGGCGCGGACGCGGCGGCACGGTGTGCAGGCGGGCCAGCGCCGTGGCGGCGGGGCTCTCCGCGATGAACGGCACCTGGCCGGTCGCGGCCTCGTAGAGCACGACGCCGAGGGAGTACACGTCGGTGCGGCCGTCGACCGGCTCGCCGTTGACCTGCTCGGGCGAGAGGTACTTCACCGAGCCGAGCATCGTGCCCGTCTGCGTGCGGTCGGCTTCGTCGCGGATCTTGGCGATGCCGAAGTCGGTGATCATCACGCGCTGGTCGTCGCAGAGCAGGATGTTGGCCGGCTTGACGTCGCGGTGCACGAGCCCCGCACGATGCGCGGCCTCGAGCGCGGCGCCGAGGTCCGCGCCGAGGTCCACCACGATGTGCGGATCCATCGGCCCGTGGGTGTCGAGCTCTTCGCGCAACGTGTGGCCGTGCACGAGCTCCATCACGATCGCTTCGGTGCCGTCGTCGGAGCAGGTGTCGAAGATGGACACGATCGACGGGTGGTGCAGCCGCGCCGCGGCGACGGCCTCGGAGCGGAAGCGCCCGACGAAGTGCTCGTCCGCCGCGAGGTGCGGGTGCAGGATCTTCACGGCGACCTGGCGCTCGAGCACCGTGTCACGGGCCTGCCACACATCGGCCATCCCCCCGCGCGCGAGCAAGGTGGTGAGCGCGTAGCGACCGCCCAGGACCTGACCGGGGTGCACGGCACCGGTCGCGGTGAAGGAGGGGGGTACGGGCGAGTCAGGCACAGCGCCCCAACCGTAGTGGTCGGCCCACGATCAGCGGGGTAGGCCCACCCGGAGCGGTCGGTGCGCTCAGCGAGCGGGGTCGAGCCAGGTGACGCCCATGATCTCGGGCCCGCCGTGGGTGCCGATGACCGGACCGATCTTGCCGACGCGGTACGAGCCGCGCGGGAACGTGGGCTCGATGAGCGACACGAAGTCCTCGAGGTCGGGCGCATCGCCGTGGTACACGGCCAGGCCCTCGATGTCCCCGGCCTCCTTCAGCGTGTCGTACAGCCACTGGAGCGAGCGCTTGCGGGTGCGCTGCTTGGCCGCCTCCTCGACGACACCGGTGCTGATGTCGACGATCGGCTTGATCGAGAGCATGGAGCCGAGCATCGCCCGGGCCCCGCCGATGCGGCCGCCCTTCTTGAGGTTCTCGAGGGTGTTGAGCGCGCCGAACACGCGCGTGCGGGCGCTGAGGGCGTTCACCAGGGCGACGATCTCCTCGGCGGACGCGCCGTCGGCGGAGGCCTTCGCCGCCTCGAGCACGAGCGTGCCGAGGCCGGAGGTGATCGAGCGGCTGTCGACGACGTGGACCGGGAAGGCACCGTCGAACGCCTTCGCCGCGGTCTGCGCGGACTGCATGGTGGCCGACAGCTCGCTGGAGATGTTGATGCAGACGACGGCGTCGTCGCCGCTCTCGCGGGCCTCGGTGAAGACCTTCTCGAACAGACCGGGCGCCGGCGCCGCGGTCTCGGGCAGGGCGGGGGCGGCCGCCATCTTCTTGTAGAAGTCCTCCACGGTGAGGTTGACGCCGTCGATGTACTCGTCGTCGCCGAAGCGGATGCTGAGCGGGACGACGTCGATCTTCTTCCCGTCGAGGTCGGACCCCCGCAGGTCACACGAACTGTCGCTCACGATGCGTACGCCAGGCATGGGGGCTTCCTCTCGATTGCCGAAAACGCGTCAGTCGATCCTTGCACGTCGTCACCCGGCCGGGCGGATGGTGGGTGAACGGGCTCCGAACCCCTCCGTCCACCCCTCCGTCCACCCCTCCGGGGAGACGACCCGGAGAGACCCGGAAAGAACAGAGATCGGGATGCGGTTCGGACCCGCGTCGGCGCAGCGGCGTTACCGGTCGGGGAGATCCGCCGGCTCGTCCGGCACGCGGACCGCCTCGGGTGCCTCCGCCGGGTGCGCGGCGGGCGCGCCCGCGGGCGTGCGGGTGAGCTCGATGACCGGATCCTCGGTGCCGCCCGCACCCGTGCCCTCGGCGAGCGCCGAGCGCGCTCCGTCGTCGGTGGCGACGAGCTTGTTGGCGCGGCGGGTCTTGCGGAAGTTGCGCCCCCACCACAGCAGCAGGAAGAACCCGGCCCCGATCGACAGCGCCAGCCCGAGCCCGGAGATCAGGGTGGAGCGCACGGTGAACCGGCTCGACGCGAGCGAGATGTGCTCGTCGGGGGACGTCAGCTTCGAGGTGACCAGGATCTCGCCGGACGTGTTGGCGCTGACCTCGACCGGCACCTTGTTGAGGCCGGGCTGCAACGTCGTCACGAAGCTGCGGGAGTTGGCCGGCGGGTTGTCGCCGTCGGGGAACTGCATCTTGTCGCTCGTGAGCGCGACCCGGACGTCCACCGGGTAGGCGTTGTCGTTCTGGATGGGCAGCGCGAGCTCGGTGCGCGAGTCGGTGATGGTCACGTTCTCCTGCGGCAGCGGCCGCACCGCGTCCGCGGTGCGCGTGACCGCCGCCGTCGCGGCGTCCAGGTAGGACTGGCGCTCCTGGGGGCTCAGCTGGGCGGAACCCGACACGTCGATCAGCTGCTCGAGCGACGTGACCAGCGCGGCGTCGGCCGGGCCCACCATCGAGTCGAAGCCGGCGAGCGACACGCGGGCGGCGGCGAGGCGCTCGGGGTACGTGCCCATGGTGGTCTCGCCGAGCGGACCGCGTGGGGTGTACGGGCGCAGGAACGCCGGGGTCGCTTCCGGCGCCGCTGTGGCGGTCGTGCCCTGGCTGGCCGGCCGCCCGCTCGCCCCGCTCGTGCCCGTCGTCCCGGGCGGCGTCGTCGTCGGCGGGGCGGGCGCGGTCGTGGCGGTGGCGGGTGGCGCCGTGCCCCGGGGCGTGCCGGCGGCGCCGGTCGTGGTGGTGCTCGACGGTGCGGCGGTGGGGTTCACCGGGGCGGGCTCGCCGCTGAGCACCGTGTCGATCGTGGCCGCTTCGATGATCGGTCGGCCGCCGCCCTCGACGATCTGCTGGGTGGAGCGACCCTCGAGCGCGGTCAGGAAGGCGTCGACGGCCGCCAGGCTCTTCAGGTCCTCCGGCAGCACCGCGGTCACCGATCGAGGGCGCGTCACCGGGGCCGTGCCCCCGGTGGTCAGCGGACGCTCGGCCCCGAAGTACAGGACGGCGAGGTCGGCCATCGCGATCTGCGCGTTCAGTGCCGGGTTGGTCGTGGCGCTGAAGCGTGCCCGGAAGCCGTCCTCGGTGATGACGGCGCGCGTGCGGGTGCCCTCGGTCTCGACGTCGAAGGGCTCGAGGTTCACCACCTGCGCCTGCTCAGGCTTGATCACCTTGGGGTCGAGGGGCGCGACGCTCCCGGGCGGCAGCACGGCGCGATCGCGGCCGGTGGTCTGCAGCTCGTGCAGGCTCGTCGCGGCCAGCGTGGGATCGGCGAGCCAGGTGCGGACGTCGAGCGGCTGGGCGTCGCGGGCGAGGCCGGCGAGGGTGTCGCGGCCCAGCCGCAGCTGCTGGCGGAGCTCGCCCGTCATCTTCGATGCCATCCACGCGTCGATGTCGAGGGGCACGAAGGTCGAGGTGAGGACCTCGTGGCCGGTCCAGGCCGCGGCGAGGCCCGTCGGCGTGTTGGTGCCGGCCCGGTCGCCGAGCAGGCCGAGCGCGGCGACCGTCTCGGCGTTCGGCGCGATCGTCAGGGGCGTGGCGCGATGCGCCTGGGCGAGGCGCGTGATCTCGGACAGGCGCTTGATGCCGTCGTCGTCCAGCGTGGACTGGCCCTGCGTGTTGATCGCGAGCGGCGCCCGGAACGGCAGGATGCCGGCGACCTTGAGCGGGGGCGCGTCCGCCGCCGGCGCGCCTTCGGGCAGCCGGATCAGGTAGGTCACGAAGCTGCCGAGGGCGGTCTGATCCCCGGCGGCCAAGGTCACGATCAACGGGTAGACGCCGCCGTCGGCCAGGCGGAACCCGAACTCGGGCTCGGGTCCCGATTCGGGCTGGATGTCGAGCTTCACCGTCGCCACGCCGGCCTCGTCGACGGGGACGAAGGCCGTCTGCACGGACTTGGGCACCTGGAAGCGGCCCTGCGTCTTGCCGGCGATCGAGCTGTCGAGCTTCGCCCGGGGGGTGCTCGGGTCGTTGGCGTTGGAGCTCGTGATCGGGAACTGCACCTCGAACGAGAGCGTCGCGTCGGCCGGCACGTCGCGCAGGGCGAGCCGGAGCTCGAGCGTGTCCTTCGGGGCGACGAACGGGGTCTGGCCCCGCAGCTCGAGGCGCGGCGCTTCGGCGGCGGCCTGGCCGGGTGCCGCGGGCACGGCGCCGGCGCTCGTGACGAACCCCGACCCGGCGAGCGCGACCAGCACCAGGGCCAGCACGAGCGAAAGCAGCGTCGACCGCCCCGACGAGCGCCCCGACGAGCGCCCCGACGACCACCCCGACGACGGCCCCAGCGCCAGCACCGACGAGGCGCGCGGGCGC
Organism: uncultured Iamiaceae bacterium; assembly: GCA_964446345.1. Lineage (GTDB taxonomy): Bacteria > Actinomycetota > Acidimicrobiia > Acidimicrobiales > Acidimicrobilacustridaceae > CAYUOL01. Next base: position 12,181 of record CAYUOL010000108.1, read on the forward strand.
GCCCCGGCGGCGGGGCGTCGTTCGACGGTCACGGCTGGGCCCGGGGTGCGAAGGGTCGTTCGAGCACGGCGAGGCCCTGGGGCTCGTGGCGGAACCCGAGGTGCTCGTACAACGAGAGCGCGCCGGCGTTGGTCACCTGGGTGTTGACCAGCACGGAGTGCGCCCCGCGGCGATGGGCCCACCAGAGCGCGTCGACGACGAGCGCGGTGCCGATGCCGCGGTGCTGGTGCGCGGGATGCACTGCGAGGCGCTGCAGGTAGCCGACCGGCCCGGCGCGGCCGGTGATCGCGTACCCGGCGATGCCGTCGTCCTCCGCGACGCGGTACCGGCTCACGGGGGTCGCGCGCCGGGCGTCGCGCAGGCTCGTGCGGTCGAGGCGCCAGAACGTGTCGAAGGCGAGCTCGTCGAGCTCGAGGATCGCGGCTTGGTCGAACGGCCGCGCGCGACGCAGGCGGTGCCGCGGCGCGCTCGGCAGCACCTTGTCGTCGTGGCGCAGCAGGTGCAGCCGCTCGTACACGGTGAAGCCCGCGTTCAGGAACGGCACCTGCTCGGGCGCCGACAACGCCGCGGTGAGGGCGGAGGTGTAGCCCTTGGCCTCCAGCAGGTCGAGGCAGCGGTCGATCGACGCCGGCGACGCCGGGACCCCACCCATGGGCGTGATGAAGGCGATGCGCGCATCGCCGCGCCACGGGCCGATCTTCAACCGGTCCGTGCCCCACTGCACGACGTCGATGTTGTTCTTCACCAGGAGGTGCGGTTTCACGGCCACGGCTGTGCGCGCCCGAACGCCGGGGAGGTCCCGGGGTCCGAGGGTTGCATCGAGGATACGGCCAAACCCGCGAGGGGCAGGGGCAGGAGGCCGCCGGGGGCGTTCGGCGGGACGGCACCGTCCTGCGCCACCGGTACCCTGACGACGTGGGGCTCCTCTTCACCACCGATCCGCTCTTCCTCGAGCACGATGCCGGACGGCACCATCCGGAGCGGCCGTCGCGCCTGCGGGCGGTCGAGGCGGGCATCGAGGCCAGCGGTGTGCAGGACAACCTCGTGCGCTTCGAGCCCGTCGAGGCCACCGAAGACGACGTGCAGCGGGTCCATCCCGGGCGCTACCTCGAGCACCTCGAGGCGCTGGCGCTGGCGGGCGGTGGCCACATCGACGCCGACACGGCCATGGGGCCGCGGTCGTTCGACGCGGCGCTGCTCGCGGCCGGCGCCGGGCTCGAAGCGGTGCGCCGGCTCGACGCGGGGGAGGGCGACGCCGCGTTCTGTGCCATCCGGCCGCCCGGGCACCACGCGACACCCGCGCGCGCGATGGGCTTCTGCCTCATCAACAACGTCGCCGTCACCGCAGGGGCGCTGGCCGCCCGCGGCGAGCGCGTGCTGATCGTCGACTACGACGCCCACCACGGCAACGGCACCCAGGACGCGTTCTACGCCGACGACCGCGTCACCTACCTCTCCCTGCACCAGTACCCGATGTACCCCGGCACCGGGGCGCTCGCGGAGACGGGCGAAGGCGCCGGCGCCGGCACGACCGTCAACGTCCCGCTGCCCGCCGGCGCGACGGGTGACGTGTTCCGCTACGCGATGGACGAGCTCGTGCAGCCGTACGCCGCGCAGTGGCAGCCGACGTGGTTGCTCGTGTCGGCCGGCTTCGACGCCCACCGGCGCGATCCGCTCACCGACCTCGGCCTCACCTCCGGGGACTACGCCGACCTCACGCGCGACCTCGCCCAGATCGTGCCGGCCGGCCGCACGATCGTCTTCCTCGAAGGGGGCTACGACCTCGAGGCGCTGCGCGACTCGACCGGCTCGCTGCTGGCCGCCCTGTCCGACACGCCGTTCCGGCCCGAGCCGTCCTCGGCGGAGGGCCCGGGCCGCGCCGCCGTGGACATGGTGCGGCGCCTCCGCGACGAGGCGGGATGGGCGTGATCGGGCGCGGCGCGCTCCGCCCCTGACCGAGCGGCGGACGCGGGCCCGATCGGCCTGATCGCCTTTCCTCGTCCTCGCCCGCCAGCACTACTGTCCCGCCCGTGATCCCCGAGCGCTGGCAACCGATCATCGACGAGGCGCAGCCTCTGGCCGAGCGGTTCGCCGAGGCCGGCAAGCAGCTGTACCTCGTCGGCGGCATCGTGCGGGACCTGTTGGTCGACAAGCCGTTGGCCCCGCACGTCGACCTCGACTTCACGACCGATGCGCGGCCCGACGAGATCAAGGCGATCGTCGGGTCGTGGCCCGATGCGCTCTGGACCCAGGGGGAGAAGTTCGGGACGATCGGCCTGAAGAAGGACGGGCGCCCGTACGAGATCACCACGCACCGCGCCGAGGTGTACACGCCCGACTCGCGCAAGCCGGCGGTCGTGTTCTCCGACGTCGTCGAGGCGGACCTGTCCCGGCGCGACTTCACGGTCAACGCGATGGCGGTCTGCCTGACGAGCGCGGAGCCGAAGCTGATCGATCCGTTCGACGGCGCCGTCGACCTGGTCGGTCGCCGCCTGCGCACCCCGCTGTCGCCGCAGGAGTCGTTCACGGACGACCCGCTGCGGATGCTGCGCGCGGCCCGCTTCATCGCCGGCTACCAGCTCGAGCCGGACCAGGCGCTGCTCGACGCCGTCGTCGAGCTGCGCGACCGCCTGGCCATCGTGTCGAGCGAGCGCGTCCGGGACGAGCTCGACAAGCTCATCGTGGTCGACGACCCGAGCGCCGGCTTGTGGTTCCTCGTCGACACCGAGCTGGTCGAGCAGTTCCTGCCCGAGCTGACGCAGATGCGCCTCGAGCAAGACCCGATCCACCGCCACAAGGACGTGCTGGCGCACACGATCGCGGTCGTCAGCAACGTGCGCGCCCGCAAGGACGACGGCACGCCGAACCGCATCACCCGACTCGCGGCGCTCTTCCACGACGTCGGCAAGCCGAAGACCCGCGCGTTCGGCGAGAACGGCGTGAGCTTCCACCACCACGAGGTCGTCGGGGCGCGCATGACGCGCGAACGGCTGCGCGCCCTGAAGTACTCGAACGACGACGTGCAGCAGATCACCGAGCTCGTGTACCTGCACCTGCGCTTCCACACGTACCAGATGGGCTGGAGCGACAGCGCGGTGCGGCGGTTCGTGCGTGACGCCGGGCCGTTGCTGGACGAGCTCATCGAGCTGACCCGCTGCGACTGCACCACCCGCAACAAGCGCAAGGCCGATCAGCTCGCCCGCCGCATGGACGAGCTCGAGGCCCGGATCGTCGAGCTGCAGGAGCAGGAGGAGCTGCGCGCGATCCGCCCCGACCTCGACGGTCGTCAGGTCATGCAGCTGCTCGCCATCGAGCCCGGACCGGTCATCGGCGAGGCGCTCGATCACCTGATGGAGCTGCGCATGGAAGAGGGCCCGCTGGGCGAGGAGGAGGCGACGCGCCGCCTCCTTGCGTGGTGGGCGCAGCGCTAGGACCCCGGGACCCGATCCGTCGTCGGTCTCGGTTCAGATCCCCTCTTTGCGCGCCCGCACGATGAGCGTCGCCGGGATCCAGTGCATGGCGACGCTGAAGTACTTGCTGTGCACGCCGTCGGCGCCGGGCTCGGGTTCGAGCAGCGTGTCGACGCGGAACTTGGCGCGCCCGAGGCTGGTGAACAGGTCGCTCATCGTGCGCGGGAAGTCGTGGCCCGAGGTCTCGCCGGCGGTCCACGCCGTGGGCTCGCGGTCGAAGTAGGACTGCGTGATGCGCAGCGGGTCCTCGGCGGTCGGGTCGATCAGCGAGAAGGCGGGGTGCGGCACCGAGAACACGAGGTTCATCTCGGGGCGCAGCACGCGGTGCACCTGACGGAAGACGCGGTCGAGGTCGGGGACGGTGGCCAGGGCGTAGATGCTGATGACCGCGTCGATCGTGTCGGCGCGCACGAACGGCAGCTCGGCGAGGTCGCCCTGGTGCAGCTCGATCTTCACGCCCTCGCGCTCACAGGTCTGGCGCACCTGGTCGAGGCGGGCGGCCGAGGCGTCGACCGTGATGACCTTCGCGCCCTGCTTGGCCAGCGCGATCGCGGCCTGGCCCCCGCCGCAACCCAGCTCGAGGATGCGCTTCCCCTCGAGGTTGCCGAGGTTGCCGAGCAGGCGGAACGTGCGGTCGTCGGGGATGTCGGGGCCGTAGCTGATCGCCTCGTACGACAGGTAGGCCTCGGACGGGAAGGTGGCCGAGAACGGCCCGCGCACCCCGGTGCTGGGGGCGTCCGCGGCGGGGCGGAGGTGGCGGGTCGTGGGATGCCCGGCGGTGATGTCGGTGTCGCTGTGCTCAGCCATGGTCTGTCCTGCGGGTAGGCGCGCCGACGCGCGCACGGGGCACAAGTGTGCCCGCTCGGAGCGACCCCCGAAGGGATCCCGGTGGCGGGGTGCGCCACCGGGGTTCGGCGGGTTTCAGCGGTGTCGTGATCTGCGGGCTGACGGTCTGCCCGGTGTGAGACGTCTGATCACGGCACCGCTCGCCCGAGCCCGAGCGGAGCGAGGGAACCGCTCGGGCGGAACAGGAGCTGACCGACGAACGTCGCCCGACGCGGTGGCAAACGGCGCAGCCGTCCCGGCCGGGCGCAGCTCCGTCAGTCGCCGGCGATGAACTCCTCGACCATGCGATGCGCCTCGTCGTCGTGGTACTGCACGGCCGGGCTCTTCATGAAGTACGCCGAGGCGGCCGCGAGGGGGCCCCCGATGCCGCGGTCCTGCGCGAGCTTGCAGCAGCGCAGCGCATCGATGATGACGCCGGCCGAGTTGGGGGAGTCCCAGACCTCGAGCTTGAGCTCGACGTTCAACGGCACGTCGCCGAAGTTGCGCCCCTCGAGGCGGATGTAGGCCCACTTGCGGTCCTCGAGCCACGGCACGTGGTCGGACGGGCCGATGTGCACGTTCTCGTCGGAGATGCCCTGGTCGATCTGGCTCGTGACGGACTGGGTCTTCGAGATCTTCTTCGACTTCAGCCGCTTGCGCTCGAGCATGTTCATGAAGTCCATGTTCCCGCCGAAGTTCAGCTGGTACGTGTTGTCGATCGACGTGCCACGGTCCTCGAACAGGCGGGCGAGCATGCGGTGCGTGATGGTGGCGCCGACCTGGCTCTTGATGTCGTCGCCGACGATCGGCACGCCGGCGTCGACGAACTTCTGCGCCCACACCGGGTCGGAGGCGATGAACACCGGGATGGCGTTGACGAACGCGACCTTGGCGTCGAGGCAGGCCTGCGCGTAGTACCGCTGCGCCTCCTCGGAGCCGACCGGCAGGTAGGACACGAGCACGTCGGCCTTGGCGTCGCGCAGGGCCTGGGCCACGTCGACGGGCTCGGCCGGCGACTCCTGGCACTCCTCGCGGTAGAACTCGCCGAAGCCGTCGAAGGTCGGGCCCCGCTGCACCTCGACGCCGAGGTGGCCGACGTCGGCGAACTTGATCGTGTTGTTGCGGCTGGCCCACATGGCCTTCGAGTAGTCGACGCCGACCTTCTCGGCGTCGACGTCGAAGGCGGCCACGAGCTCGATGTCGCGGATGTGGTAGCCGCCGAGCTCGACGTGCATCAGCCCGGGGACGTCGAGCTCGGGGTCGGCGTCCTTGTAGTACTCGAGGCCCTGGATCAGGGAGTTGGCGCAGTTGCCGACGCCGGCGATGGCCAGGCGGATCTTCCCGGTGGACGAACCAGGGGTGCTCTCGGGGGTGCTCTCGGGGGTGGTCTCGGGGGTGCTCATGGGTGGGTACCTGCCTTCTCGGGCGTGGCCGCGGGG
>CAYUOL010000109.1:0-17914 GCA_964446345.1 uncultured Iamiaceae bacterium
GCGGGCGAAGATGTGGATGGCGAAGCGCCTGCCCACAGTCACCTTCAAGCACTGACACCTTCAAGCACTGACACCTTCGAGCACCCGTCCGTGACGGCGCGCCCGTGACGCGGGTCGGCACCCGTGCGAGACTGCTCGGCGATGAGCTCGGCGAACGGCGGGACCAGCACGGCGTCGTCGGCTCCCCCACCTGCCCCGTCGCCCGCTCTGCCGACCGCACGGCCGGCCACGGCGCCGCCGGGGTTCCACATCCTCGCCAAGCCGACGGGGCCGATCTGCAACCTCGACTGCGAGTACTGCTTCTTCTTGTCGAAGGAGGCGCTGTATCCGGGCGACCGGTTCCGGATGTCCGACGAGCTCCTCGAGACGTACCTCCGTCAGCTGCTGGAGGCCCACATCACCTCGGAGGTGACCGTTGCGTGGCAGGGCGGGGAGCCCACGCTCATGGGCGTCGACTTCTTCCGGCGCGCGGTCGGACTCGTCGAGCGGTACCGGCGACCCGGCCAGGTGGTGCACCACACGATCCAGACCAACGGCACGCTGCTCACCGACGAATGGTGCGAGCTGTTCTGCCGCCACGGGTTCCTCGTGGGCATCAGCATCGACGGGCCACCCGAGCTGCACGACCGGTACCGCCACGACAAGCACGGCGGTGCGACCTCGGGGCGGGTCCTGGCCGGGCTCGAACTGCTGCGCCGCCACGACGTCGACTGGAACGTCCTGTGCACCGTCAACGCCGCCAACCAGGACCACGGTCGTGACGTGTACCGCTACTTCCGTGACGATCTCGGCGCGACCTTCGTGCAACCCATCCCGATCGTCGAGCTGGCGGGACCCGATACCGCTGCCGGCGCCACCGCGTCGGTCACCGACCGGTCGGTGGACCCAGTCGCGTGGGGCCGGTTCCTGATCGAGGTGTTCGACGAGTGGGTCACCCGCGACGTGGGCACCGTGTTCGTCTCGCAGTTCGACGCCGCGCTGGCCGCCTGGCTCGGGGTGCCTCCCGCACCGTGCATCTTCCGTGAGACGTGTGGGGACGCGCTCGCTCTGGGCCACAACGGCGACGTCCACTCCTGTGACCACTTCGTCGACGCCGAGCACCTCCTCGGCAACATCACCCGCACCCACCTCCTCGAGCTGGTCGCGTCGCCGGCACAGCGCGCCTTCGGCGCCGCCAAGCGCGACACGCTGCCGCGCCAGTGCCGTGAGTGCAGCGTCCGCTTCGTCTGCCAGGGCGAGTGCCCGAAGAACCGCATCGCGGTCACCGCGGATGGCGAGGCCGGGCTCAACCACCTGTGTGCCGGCTACTACGCGTTCTTCACCCACATCGACGGGCTGATGCGCCGGATGGCGGACCTGCTACGGCAGGGGCGGTTCGCCGGCGAGGTGATGGACCTCATCGCGAGCACCGGACGCAACGAGCCGTGCCCGTGCGGCAGCGGGCGCAAGGCGAAGGTCTGCCATCAGCGCTGAACGCAGCGGTCACACAGCAGCCGCTGGAGGTTGGAGACCTGCGAGTCGCCGTGCTGGCCCGTTCTTGGGGGCAACTGACGGCTGAGACGTCCGAATCCCCCAAGTTCGGCGGAGTCCGGGACACTCGAGCTGCGGGCTTCGGCCCTCAGCTCCGCCCGGATGCAGCAACAGCAGCCGATGCGCCGGCCTGACGGCCGAAGAAGGTCCCGTCCCCGAGGGAGATCCCGCTCACGTAGCCCGCGCCGGCGATGCCCTTGGAGGTGCGTCCGGCGGCGAACAGCCCGGGGATCGGCGAGCCGGCGTCGTCGAGCACCGCACCGTCGACGGTCGTACGCACGCCACCGAGGGTGAACCCGGCGTACCAGCTCCGGTCGACGCCGAGGTCGATCACCCCGTACGGCGACTCGAGCGGGATCACCCACTCGGGCGCCTTGTGGAACTGGGGGTCCTCGTGGTCGTGGGCGTGCTCGTTGTAGCGGGCGAGCGTGGCGGCGAGCGATCCCGACGGCAGCCCGGTCTCGGCCTCGAGCGCGGCGACGTCGCTGTCGACCCACCGGGGTTCGTAGCCGGTGAAGTTGACCACGAAGCTGTCGTCGGAGTGGACGAAGAGGACCTCGCCGCGCTGGTCGAACAGCGCTGCCTTGCCGATCCGGCCGAAGTAGGTGTCCTCGTTGATGAAGCGCTCGCCCTTCGCGTTCACCAGGATGCCGCGCACCATCGTGCGTGGCGGGGTAATGGGCGTCGCCACCTCGATCTCGTGCATGCCCGACAGCGCTGCACCGGCACCCTGGGCCATGCGGATGCCGAGGCCGTCGTCGTGGTCGGTGCCGAGCGGCACGTTGATCTTGAGCGCCGTCGGGCAGTAGTGCTCGAGCATCCGACGGTTGAACAGGAACCCGCCGAGCGCGAGGACGACGCCGCCGCGGGCACGCACCCGTCGTCGTTGGCCGTCGATCCTCGCCTCGATCCCCACGACCTCCCCGCCATCGGTGACCAGCCGCTGGGCCCGCGAGTCGGTGAGCACCGTCGCCGGCGTGGCATCGACGGCGCGCAGCAGGCACTGCATGAGGAACCCGCCGGCCGGTCCGACGACCTTCGGGTTGTGGCCCCTCGGCACCGCCGGTGCGATCTCGGTGAACGGCCAGGAGTCCTCGCCACCGGAGAAGAACAGCCCGGAGTCATCGGCGGGTTCCATGTCGTGCTCGGTGTGGAACCGGGCCTCGAACGGCACGCCGTGGTCGAACAACCAGTCGAAGTGGGCGACGCTGCCGTCGCAGTACGCCGTCACCTTCGCCTCGTCCACGTCCGGTCCGCACGCCGCGGTGAGGAAGCGGGCCATGTCCTCCGGCGTGTCGGTGAACCCGCACGCGGTCTGCAGCGCGGTGCCCCCACCGAGGTAGATGATCCCGCCCGACATCGCCGAGGTCCCACCACCCAGCGACGCGACCTCGAGCGCGATCACATCCGCGCCGGTCTCGGCCGCCTCGATGGTCGCGGCCGCGCCGGAGCAGCCGAGGCCGACCACCACCACGTCCGCCTCGTGGTCCCAGGACCGGACCTCCGCGGCGTCGAGCGGTGCGACCGGGGCGATCGCGTCGTCTGACGGTGGTCCGTCGTTCACAGGGGCGTCGTTCACAGGGGCGTCGTTAACAGGGGCGGGGCTCATCAGCGCCGGATTGTACGGGCCGTCCCCGCCACACCCGCGAAACAGGGGTCGTAATCGACACGATGTGTCGATTACGACCCCCAGAACGCTGGTTTGCTGGTTCCAGCGACCTCGACATCGGGACGCTGCGCGGCGTGGCCGCCGAGATCTGGGCCTCGACGGCACGCGCCCGTCCCGTCAGATGACGAACATCTCCCCGGTCGCGCGGATGGTGACGTCGGAGATGACGACACCCCACGGCTGGTCGATCGCGTGGATCACCTCCGCGGCGATCGTCTCTGGCTCGATCGCGAAGAACTGCGGGCTGTCGACGTCGGCCTCGGGGCCCTCCAGCGTGCCGCTCAGATAGGCGATCGTCCTGTCCATGAACCGGTCCTGGTTCGGACCGACGATGCCCTCCGATGCCATCGGGTTGACCACGGTGGAAGCCAGCCCGGTGTTCAGCACGCCGGTGGGGCGGACGGTCGTCACCTTGATCCTGCCCTGGGTCTCCTTGCGGAGCGCGTCGGAGACGACCCCCACGGCGGCCTTCGTGGCGCTGTAGACGCCCGATCCGGCAACACCCGCGTTGCCGTAGACCGACGCGATGTTGACCACGTGACCGCGGCCCTGGTCGATCATCTGGTCGTACACGGCGGAGATCCCGTGGACGACGCCCTTGAAGTTGATGTCGATGCAGCGGTCCCACGCCTCCGACGCCGTCTCGTGATCGGCGAAGAACGCCAGGGGCATGATCCCGGCGTTGTTCACCATCACGTCCACCGCACCGAAGCGCTCGACCGTGGCTGCCACCAGGGCCCGGACCTGGGCGAGGTCGGTGACGTCGCAGGTGACGGCGAGCGCTTCGGCACCCGACTCACCCAACGCCGAGGCGACCTCGCCGGCGGCCTCCTCGTTCACGTCGGCCACCACGACACGGGCGCCCCGCGCCGCGCTCATCTCGGCGATGAGGCGGCCGAAGCCGCTGCCGCCGCCGGTGACCACGACGACCCGATCTGCCAGATGTGAGCTGGAAGGTTCCGACATCTCCTCAGCCTCGCACACTTCGGCGAAGGGACCGCAGGGCGCTGCAGTTGATGGTCCACCACCGGCGCAACCGCGAACTGCTCCGCGTCGTCCGGTCAGGTCTCCCCGCCGTGTCGTGATTCCCGGCACCGACGCGCGCGATGCCGTTACACCACCCCACACGAACCGGACCTCTGCAGGGCCTCGGTCATCACGTCCACGAGCGGGCCCTCGGCGGACCGTTCGACGATCGGCTCCCCACCTCGTTGCCTCGACACCACGATCACCTCACCGGATCTGGTCACCGCCATCACCGAACGGACCTCGATCCGATCAGGACGCTCCGACGGACGACCGACCCTTTCGGACTCCGCCAACCCCGGCGGCCACGACCACGCCTCCATGCTGACCACGTAGGCCGACACACCCGCGGGATCCCAGCTCTCGACCAGCTCGTAGGGGTCGCCCACGCCGACGACGTCGAACACCATCTCGTCGCCCTCATCGGGAACCCGCGCCAACACCGTCGGGGCGGCATCCCAACCCTGGTCCTCGAGCGACGCTTCGTAACGGACGAGGAACCTGACGAGATCCTCCGACGGACCATCCTCCACCGACGCTTCCACGGCACCCACCCTACGGAGGGGGTACGACAGCCGACGCGAGCGAGGAGCGACGGGCCGAGGCACATGGGGCCAGCCCCCGCCGGATCGGCCCGGGACGCTCCCCCACCCGCGAAACGGGGGTCGCCATCGACAGGATGTGTCGATTACGACCCCCAGAACGCTGGTCGTCGGCGGCGACGGCGCTGACACTCTCCGTTCCGTCTCAGCGGCTCCCGGGAGCGACGCCATCGCCGCAGCGCAACTCCGCGAGGCGTTGCGTATATGCTACGGGCATGGTCGATGCAGCTGTGCTCGTGCGCTCCGCTCGTGAGCGTGCTGGCCTGTCAGCACGCGATCTCGCAACGCGGTGTGGCGTGTCGGCGTCGACGGTGACACGGATCGAACGCGGTGAGATCAACCCGACCGTGACGATGCTCGAACGCCTCGTCGAGGCATCGGGCAACGACCTCATCATCACGACCGAGCCGCACCGACAGCAGCCCACCCTCGACCGTCTCCGCGATGTTCGCGACCAGATCGTCGCCGCTGCCGCCCGGTTCGGCGGCACCAACGTGCGCGTGTTCGGCTCGGTCGCGCGGGGCACCGCCACAGAGACATCCGACGTCGACCTGCTGATCGACGTCCCAGCCGGCACCGGGCTGATCCGGGTCGAGCAGATCGCCGAAGCCGTCGCCGAAGTGATCCCCTGGCCGGTCGACGTCGTCACCACCGGCGCGGCACGCCGACGCATGGCCCACATCCTCGACGAGGCAGTCCCACTGTGAACGACGACCGGCGCCGCCTCGACGACATCCTGGCAGCCGTCGCCGACTCCGGCCTGATCGTGGAACACGGACGCGAAACGTTCAACGCTGATCCGCTCGCCGTTCGAGCAGCAAAGAACATCGTCACCGAGATCGGCGAAGCGACCAAGTCCTTGTCGCCTGCCACGACCGACGCGATCGCCGAGGTGCCATGGCGGGCGATCGCCGGCATGCGGGATCGGACGATCCATCGCTACCCCGAGGTCGACCTGGACGTGTTGTGGGACACCCTCGCATTCGACCTCCCCGAACTCGCCGACCAGATCCGACGGCACCTCGACCGCACCGCCGGCTGAGTGCGCAGCCGGAACCTCACCCGGCCGGTCGATCGCCTGGGGGAGTTGCGCGTCGAACAGGGATCGCACACGCCCGAGATGCGATCACCACGCCCGAGAGCCTGAGTGGCCAGAACCCCTGCAATTGCAGGGATCTGGGCTACTCGATGCGCAGGCCGGAGATCGCCCGGGAGATCACCAGCTGCTGGATCTGCTCGGTGCCCTCGAAGATGTCGAAGATCTTGGCGTCGCGGTGCCAGCGCTCGACGGGGTACTCACGGGTGTAGCCGTAGCCGCCGAGGATCTGGATCGCGCGCTCGGTGACCCACACGGCGGTGCGGCCGGCGTAGAGCTTCGACATCGAGCCTTCGGCGTTGGTGTAGCCGCCGTTGCCGGCGAGGTAGGCCGCCCGCCACACGAGCAGGCGCGCGGCGTCGATCTGCATGCACATGTTGGCGAGCATGAAGGCGATCGACTGGTTCTGGATGATGGGCTTGCCGAACGCGTAGCGCTCGTGGGCGTACTGCAGCGCGTACTCGTACGCCGCGCGAGCGACACCGAGCGCCTGCGCACCGACGGCCGGGCGGGTCGCCTCGAACGTGGCCATGGCCGGCTGCTTGCCCGAGGTCTCACCCTTCTTCATGGCCGTGAGGGCTTCGTGGGCGCGCGCCAGCTTGGCGTCGAGCTTCTCCTTGCCGCCGAGCAGGCACGATCCGGGGACGCGGCAGTCCTCGAGCACGACCTCGGCCGTGTGCGACGCCCGGATGCCGTGCTTCTTGTACTTCTGGCCTTGGCTGATGCCGGCGACGCCGGGCGGCACGATGAAGCTGGCTTGCCCGCGCCCCTTCAGCTCGGGATCGACCGAGGCCACGACCACGTGCACGTCGGCGATGCCGCCGTTCGTGATCCACGCCTTCGTGCCGTTGAGCACCCACTCGTCCTTGGCCTCGTCGTAGACGGCGCGGGTGCGCAGGGAGGAGACGTCGGAGCCGGCGTCGGGCTCGCTCACGCAGAAGGCGCCGAGCTTGAGGTCACCCGGGGAGCCGTAGCACTGGGGCACCCACTCGACGACCTGCTCGGGCGTGCCGTTGCCCGAGATGCCGGCGACGGCGAGACCCGTGCCGAAGATCGACAGCCCGATGCCGGCGTCTCCCCAGAACAGCTCTTCGAGCGCGACCGGCAGCGTGAGCCCCGTGGAATCGGCCAGCGCCGCGTTGGCGATGAAGTCGAAGCTGTAGAGCCCGACCTTGGCGGCCTCCTCGACGATCGGCCACGGGAACTCCTCCCGCTCGTCCCACTCCTCGGCCGCCGGTCGCACGACGTCGACGGCGAACCCGTGGATCCAGTCCTTGATCTGCAGCTGATCGTCACTGAGCTTGAGCGAGAAATCGGACATGGGTCCCTCCTGGGGCTGCGTCCCGGCGATCGCCTGACGTTCACATCCGGCACCGGACCGTGACAGGTCGCTGCGAATCTACCCGCCCGTGTTCGTCACAGAGGTTCCGACGCGGGCCGCGCTGCACCCAGGCCGACGAACGGTCCCCGCCGCCGGCGCCCTCGTAGGATCCGTCCACCGCCTGCGGCCGCGCTTGCGCGCGCACGCGTCGACAAGATAGAAACACTGTTGTCTATCACTTGCCCGCGCGTCATCGCCCACCAGAAACGGAGCTCGATCACCATGTCGCTCTTCTCGACGCCGTCCCTCGAGGGCCGACGCGTGTTGATCACCGGCGGCGCACGCGGCATCGGCGCAGCGCTGGCGCATCGGTTGCACGAGCGCGGCGCGCACGTCGCGCTGCTCGGTCTCGAACCGGATCACCTCGCGGCCGTCGCCCTCGACTGCGGCGGCGCCCCGTGGGCCGAGTGCGACGTCACCGACGAGGCTGCGGTCGAGGCGGGCGTGGCTCGCCTGGTCGACGAGCTCGGAGGGTTGGACATCGTCGTCGCGAACGCCGGCATCGCCGCGCAGATGCCGATGCTCCACGGAGATCCGGCGATCCTGCGCCGCACCCTCGACGTCAACGTCATGGGCACCTACTTGACCTTGCGCGCCGCCGGGCCGCACATCTCCCACCGCCGCGGCTACGCGCTCGTCGTGGCGTCGCTGGCCGCTGCCGTGCACCTGCCGCTGCTCGGCGCGTACTCGGCGTCCAAGGCCGCCACCGAAGCGCTCGGCAACACGCTGCGGGTGGAGCTGGCCCCCAGTGGGGCCCGCGTCGGCGTCGCCTACTTCGCCGAGCTCGACACCGACATGACGACCCGCGGGTTCGACACGCGCGCAGCGGAGAAGCTGACCGGGGGCGGTTCCCTCACGAAGATGACGCCGCTCGCGGTGGCCATCGACGCGCTCGAGCGCGGCCTGGCCACCCGCGCCCGCCGCATCGTCGCGCCCGCTTGGGTCGGCCCGGTCCTCCCCCTCCGCATGCTGGCCCAACCGATCATGGACCGCCACGTGCGCGGCAAGGTCCGCGAGGCGCTCGCCATCGCCCGCACCGAGCGGCCGGCGTTCACCACCCCGCAACCGCAGCCCGCCGCGGCGATGCTCGAACCGATCGGCCGTCCCGGATGAGCGACCCGTCGACGCACTCGCCCGCACCCACCGACCCGGCCTCGGCCGAACCGCTGCAGCACGAGCCGCGCATCCGGCCGGGGAGCACGTGGCGCGACGTCGGGCCGTTCGCCTGGGCGTTCAGCGCGCTCGCCGGGCGGACGATGGGCACGAACCCGCCCAACCTCTTCCTCACGTTGGGACGCCACCGGCGGCTGTTCTTCGGCTGGCTGCACTTCGCCGGCCGGATGATGCCTGGGGGCACGCTGCCGCGCCGCGAGACCGAACTTGTCATCCTGCGGGTCGCCCACCTGCGGTCGTGCCAGTACGAGCTGGAGCACCACACGAAGCTGGGGGCGCGCGTCGGCATCGACCGCCGCGTCCTCGACCGGGTCGTCGCCGGCCCCGGCGATCTCGACTGGTCACCTCGCGAGCACGCCGTGCTGGCCGCCGTCGACATGCTCGTCGAGCGCAAGGACCTCGACGACGACACCTGGGCGACCCTCCGCCAGCACCTGGATGACCGCGCCGCGATCGAGCTCGTGCTGCTGGTGACCCACTACGACATGTTGGCAACGACGATCTCGACGCTGCGGATCCAGCCCGACGAGTCGCGGCCTGGCGGCACCTGATCAGGTCGTCTGCGGCTCGAGACGCGTGAGGTCGGGCACCGTCGGTCCGTCGGCCACCTCGTCGTCCACCGCGTCCGCGAGCGGCCGCCACGCGGCGTCGACGAGCGCCAACAGCACGAGCGCCAGAGCGATCGGCACGAACAACGTGAAGGGCAGGGCGTGGCGCGCGAACTCGACCGGTGACCCGAGCCAGCCGAGGAAGATGCCCGCCACCGAGATCACGAGCAACCCCGCAGCGAGTGTGATGATGGACCAGGACACGGCGCGGCGACGCGGCGCGCGGGCCGCGACCACGATCGCCATCGCGAGGCACGCGACCACGAGCACGGCGACGGGCACGCCGGGAACGCCCTGACCGGCATACGGCGTGAACACGGCGTCGAGAGGGCCGAGCACCGCGGGCGAGTCCACGTAGGCCACCGAAGCGCGGTCGGGGACGAGCACGTCAGGCAGGTCACCCCCGAACTGCCGCGCGATCTTGGCGGGGTGCTGCAGCACGTAGCGCGTCAACGTCGCCTGGCCGTGATCGTCGACCCACGTCGTCAACTCGGCGTTGGCGCGGTACCGGTCGAAGAACGCCGGCCACCCCGCCCAATCGTCTTCCGCCAAGGTCGCCCGCCGATGCCCTTCGAGGCCGGTCGGGTCGGGCATGCCCTGCTCGCGGAACCACGCCGTCGCTGCCGCGTCGGGCAGGATGCGGAAGCGCAGGTTCAACGCGAACGTCTCGCTGAAGATGCCGACGCCCTGACCGTCGCGGGCGGCGTAGAAGTGCTCCTGGTTCTTCACCGAGGAGAACCCCCACACGGCGACCAACGTGAGCAGCCCGGCCACGACCAGCTTGCGGCGGCGGCCCTCCCCCCGGATCGACCACGCGGCGGCGCAGAGCGCCAGCAGCAGCACGAGCGGGAAGGCCTGGGCGCGAGTGAACATCCACAAGGTGGTCGTGACGACCACAGCGGCGCTGCTCCAGGCGGTCGGCCGGGTGCCGAACCGCAGCCACGCGGCGACGGCGAGCACCCCGAGCGAGATCGTCAGGCTCTCCGACGCGATCGCGAGGTCCCACGTGGTGACGAGGTACGTGCTGCCGAAGAGGAGCACGACCACGAAGCCGGCGACGCGCACCGGGAAGGAGCGAAGCACCGAGGCGACGACACCCGCCAACGTCAGCCATCCCGCCACCGAGATCACGACCTGCGCCGCCACCCGCGCGCCGTCGTTCGGCATGGCCGTGTAGAGCAACGGCACGGTGAAGGGCCTCATCGCGTTGCCGGCGAAGCTCAGGTACGAGTACACCGGCCCCGTCGCGGCCTGCCGGTACGTGCTGCTGTCGGGGAAGTCGCCGAACGTGCGACGCACCGACAGCACGACGACGAGCCGCACCACCACGTAGACGACGCCGATCGCGACGTAGGGCACCGGCGTCGCGCGGATGCGCCGCCATGCACGGGCGAACGGCGCGTCAGGCACCGTGCAAGTATCGCCGAACCCGCTCCGGCCCCGGTTCACCTCGAGCCCGGCGGGGGCGCCAGCCGCCGACGCAAAGGCGCCGCGCACCGAGCCGGTAGCGTGGCGAAATGCCTCGAGACGGACGGGCCGTGTTGATGCGATGGCCGGTCCTGTTCCTGCTGTTCTTCGTCCCGTGCGCGGCGTGGGCGATCGCCAGCCCGCTCTTCAGCGTCGCCGACGAGCCGGCGCACACCGTCAAGGCCGTGGCGACGTGGCACGGGCAGCTCAGCGGGCCCGAGACGCCAGGGCCGGGTTACCTGGCCAACGTCTACGAGGTGCCGGCCATCTGGCAGAGCGCCTTCCTCGTCCCCGAGTGCTACAAGTTCCAGCGCAACAACACCCCCGACTGCGCGCCCGCGCTGTCGGGGGGCACCGAGATGACCGGGGTGCTCGTGCCCGCCGGGCACTACCCGCCGTTGTTCTACGTGTTGGTGGGCTGGGCCGGCCGTCTCCTCCCGAGCGCCACAGGTGTGTACGTGATGCGCCTGGTGGCCGCCGCGCTCGCGGCGGCGTTCCTGTCGCTCGCGACGCGCACCCTCGCCCGGATCATCCGGCCCGGCCTCGCGGTGATCGGCGTGCTCGTCGCGGCGACGCCCATGACCTACTTCCTCGCGGGTTCGATCAACCCCAGCGGCTTCGAGATCGCCGCCGCGATCAGCGTGTGGACCCACGCCTTGGCGATCGCGCACGGCCGCGTCACCGGTGAGGCTCTCGCGCCGGGTGGCCAGGACGCTCCGACGCGCATACCCGGCGCGCTGCTCGTGGGGTTGGTCGTCTCGAGCGCGGCCATGGCGCTGACGCGCCAGCTCTCCGGGGTGTTCCTGGTCGGCATCCTCGTGCTCGCCACCATGACGTCGAACCGCGCGCGCCTGCGCGGCCTGGTGCGGCAGCGCGGCGTGCAACTCGCGCTGGGCGGCTTGGCGATCGCCATCGCGCTCGGGGCGGTGTTCGTGATCTCGACCGGCAACCCGAGCTCGATGACCGGCAAGGCGATCGAGAACGGCACCGGCCCCCTCGCGGCCGTGATCGGCGAGACGGACGCGTACCTGCGCCAGATGGTCGGCAACTTCGGGTGGCTGGACACGCGGTCGCCGCAGCTCTCGTACTACCTGTGGATCGGGATCGTCTTCGCCATGGTCGGCTTCGTCGCCGTCGCCGCCAGGTTCCGGACGAGCGCGCCGCTGCTCATCACCGTCGCCGTCACGCTCGGGTTGCCGCTGATCGAGCTGCCCAACGCGGCCAAGTCAGGGCTGCCGTGGCAGGGTCGGTACTCGTTGCCGATCGCGGTGGGCATCCCGCTCATGGCTGTGGTGCTCATCGAGCCGCTCGCGCGCCGGATCCCGGGGCTCACGAACCGTCTGATCGCCGCCGTCGCCACCGCCGTCGGGATCGGCAACGTCTACGCGTTCTACTGGGCGCTGCGGCGCTACGTGGTCGGCGGGGACCGCGGCTTCAACATCTTCACCGGCGGTGCGTGGCAGCCGCCGCTCGGTTCCGCGTTCCTGCTGGCGGTGATGGTGGCCTTCGCCGCGGCGGCGGTCGTGGTCGCGGTGCGGGCGCCCGAGGAACCGCTCTCCTTCGGCGCGGTCGAGGGCAGGGTCAGGGACGAGGCCGGCGGGGACACGGACAGGGACAGGGACAGGGACAGGGACAGGGACAGGGACAGGGCTTGACGATGACCACGCACGACGCTCCGACCGAAGATGTGCGCGTGCCCCCGGGCGCTCCCGTGATCATCGAGTGCGCGATCAACGGACCCAAGTCCAAGGCGGTGAACCCCAACATCCCGACGACCCCGGAGGAGATCGCCGCCGACGCGCTGCGGTGCTTCGCCGCGGGCGCCGCGATCGTGCACAACCACATCGACCGCTTCGGCATCAGCGTGGACGAGGCCGTCGAGCGCTACCTCGAGGGATGGCGCCCCGTTCTCGAGCAGAGGCCCGATGCGCTGCTGTACCCGACGGTGCACTTCGGTGACGGCATCAGTTACGAGCACCTGATCCCGCTGGCCGCAACAGGCATGCGGCTCGGATTGGCCGACCCCGGCTCACTGAACCTCGGTGGCGTCGACGCCGCCGGTGTCCCCACGGGCACGTTCGTGTACCGCAACTCGTTCGACGCCATCGGTCGAGCCTTCGAGATCTGCCGTGACGCGCAGCTCGGGCCGAGCCTGGCCATCTACGAGCCCGGGTTCCTCCGCGCCGCGCTCGCCTGGTGGCGGGCCGGGCTGCTCCCGCAGGGCTCGATGTTCAAGCTGTACTTCTCGACCGAGCAGGGCTACCTGGGCGCGCCGTTCGGGCTGCCGCCCACCCGCACCGCGCTGGATGCCTACCTCGAGCTGCTCGAAGGGTGCGACGTGCCCTGGGCCGTCTCGGTGGTCGGCGGCGACGTCGGCGCGTGTGACATCGCGCGCCTCGCGCTCGAGCGGGGCGGGCACCTGCACCTGGGGCTCGAGTTCTTCGGCGGCGATCGCACCCCGACCAACGCGGAGCTCGTCGCCGAAGCCGTGGCGTTGTGCGTCGAGGTGGGCCGTCCGGTGGCCTCACCGGATCAAGCGGCCGTCCTCCTCGACCTGCCACGCGCCCGCTGAGGCACCGAGCGAACCGCCTGTACGTTGTGCCCATGGGCGTCGCGACGGACCTGGGCTACAGGCACAAGAAGGTGAACCGGTTCCAGGAGGTGATGCAGTCCTTCGGCTCGACCACGGTCGGTGCGTGGTTCTTCTCGAAGACGCTGGTGCACCTCGACCGGGCCTGCAACAAGGTCACCGGAGGTCGCACGAGCATGCCGCAGTTGCTCGCCGGCCTCCCCGTCATGTTCGTCACCACGACGGGCCGCAAGAGCGGGCAGCCGCGCACGACGCCGTTGATCTCGGTACCGAGCGGGGACACGCTGGCGCTCATCGGCACGAACTTCGGACAGGCAGCCACGCCGAGTTGGGTCTTCAACCTCGAGGCGGATCCTCGTGCACAGGTCCGGTACAAGGACCACGAGCTCGCGCTCACGACGCGGCCGGCGACGGAGGAGGAGCGGGCGGCGGTCTGGAGCACCGCGTCGACCGTCTACCCCGGGTACAACAAGTACCAGGAGCGCATCACCGGGCGCGCGATCCGCATCTTCATCCTCGAGCCGCTCGCCACCTGACTCACGGCCCGGCGAGATCAGCCGAGCTCGAACGTGGTGACCCCGTAGATCTCGTCCCAGGGCAGCGCGGGCGGAGGCCCGAGCGTCATGCGGGCGCAGCCGAAGACCTCGGTCATGCCGTGGCGGTGCACGAGGTCCAGCGCCGCGGCGTTCACCTCGGGCACGTCGAGGAAGATCGCCTCGCCGGCCAGCCGCGCGCTGATCTCGTCGAACAGCGCCTCGGCGATCAGGGGGTCGTCGGCGAAGAGCGGGCCGATCTTGTAGCCCTCGCGGCAGGGGCGAGCGACCGCGAAGCCCTGGCACGCTTCGTCGTCGTGCACCCCGAGGGCGAGACCGCCGGGACGGGCGATCCAGTCCGCGAGGAACGCGGCGCGCGGCGCGGCGAAGTGCGCGTGGTCGTAGGCCTCGACGGCGCCGAACGGCACGTCGGCGAGCGGCACGACCTCCACGGCGCTCGCGTCCACGAGCGGCGCGACGCCGACGCCGGCGAAGCGCAGGTCGCGGTGCTGGAACACGAACCCACCGCTCGCGTAGAAGGGCTGCATCGCGAACACGCCGTCCATCTCGATCGCCGCCCCGGGGGCGAGGCGCTCCACGAGCAGGTCGCGCCGGGCGAACCAGAGCTCGCGCCCGAGGCCGTGGCCCCGGCGCTCCGGGTGCACGATGAAGAGCCCCATGAAGCCGTAGTCCTCGCCGTAGGCGACGATCGAACCGCCGCCCACGAGCTGGCCGTCGAGCTCCGCCGCGATGAACCCGTCGGGGTCGGTCGCCCAGAACACGTCGGCGTCGTCCAGCCCCGGGTTCCAGCCCTCCCCGTGGGCCCACCCCATGATCACGTCGAGCTCGTCGCGCGCCATCGGCCTGATGATCATCGATCTGCCCCTTCGTGATGCCGTCCGTCGCGGCACCGACCGCAGTCTGGCGCGTGGACGACGCCCCGTGCGCCGCCCGAGGGCGTCCCGGTGTCAGCAAACGGCGACGAGCCGCGGCAGGATGCACGGATGGCGAACTCCACCTCCGACCTCAAGCCCTCCGGTCTCGATCTCGCGTGGGTCGATCCCGAGACCCGCCCCCAAGACGACCTGTTCATGCACGTCAACGGATCCTGGGTCCGCACGCACGTCATCCCCGACGATCGGGCGCAGGACGGCGCGTTCCGCGTGCTGCGCGACCGCGCCGAGGAGGACGTGCGGGTGCTCATCGAAGAGTCGGCCGAGCTGCCCGGAGCAGACGCCGCCAAGGTCGCGGCCCTCTACGCCTCGTTCATGGACGAGGCGCGCGCCAACGAGCTGGGCACCGCGCCGTTGCAGCCGTTGCTCGACGAGGTGCGCGCCGCCGCCGACCGCGACGCCTTGGCCGCCGTGCTCGGCGCCCGCCAGCGCGAAGGTCGCGCGTCGCTGTTCGAGGTGTTCGTCAGCACCGACGCGAAGGACTCCACCCGCAACCTCGTCCACGTGTCGCAAGGCGGCCTGGGGCTGCCCGACGAGTCCTACTACCACGAGGAGGCGAACGCCGAGATCCGCGTCGCGTACGTCGCGTACCTCGAGAAGCTCGCCGGGCTGATCGGCCTCGACGATCCCGCCGAGGTCGCGGCCACCGTGATGGCCCTCGAGACCGAGCTCGCCGATGCCTCGTGGGACCGCGTCACGAACCGGGACGCCGAGAAGACCTACACGCTGATGACGCTCGCCGAGCTGCGAGAGCTCGCGCCGCAGTTCGACTGGGACGCCTGGCAGACCGCCCTCGGGGCGACGAACGGCGAGCTGGCCGAGGTGGTGGTGCGCCAACCGAGCTTCGTCGCCGCGGCGGCGCGCCTGTGGGCCGAGAAGCCGCTCGAGCAGTGGCAGGCCTGGCTCGCGATCCGGATCGCCACCACCTGCGCCGACTTCCTCGACGACGCGCTGGTCGATCTCGACTTCGACTTCTACGGCCGCACGCTCTCCGGCACGCCCGAGCTTCGTGAGCGCTGGAAGCGCGGCGTCAGCGTCGTGGAGGACGCGCTCGGCGAGATCGTCGGCAAGCTCTACGTCGAACGGCACTTCCCCCCTGCCGCCAAGGACCACATGGTCCGCCTGGTCGAGAACCTCGTCGAGGCGTACCGCCAGAGCATCTCGTCGCTCGACTGGATGAGTCCCGCCACCCGGGAGCGCGCGCTGGTCAAGCTCGGCCAGTTCACGCCCAAGATCGGCTACCCGGACGTGTGGAAGGACTACTCGGCGCTGGAGGTGCGAGCCGACGACCTGCTCGGCAACATGCGCCGCGCCAGCGCGTGGCGCACCGACTTCGAGCTCGCCAAGATCGGCCAGCCCGTCGATCGCACCGAGTGGTTGATGACCCCGCAGACGGTCAACGCCTACTACCACCCGCGCATGAACGAGATCGTGTTCCCGGCCGCGATCCTGCAGCCGCCCTTCTTCGATGCCGACGCCGACGACGCCGCCAACTACGGCGGCATCGGTGCGGTCATCGGCCATGAGATCGGTCACGGCTTCGACGACCAGGGCTCGCGCTACGACGGCGAGGGGAACCTCGTCGACTGGTGGGAGGCGGACGACCGCACCGCGTTCGAGGCGCGCGCCAAGGCGCTGATCGAGCAGTACGACGCGCTCTCCCCGTTGGGCCTGCCCGACCACAAGGTCAACGGCGCGTTCACGGTGGGCGAGAACATCGGTGACCTCGGCGGCCTGGCCATCGCCCTCAAGGCGTACCGGATCGCGATGGGCGACGAGGAGCCGCCGGTGATCGACGGCCTGACCGGCGTCCAGCGGGTGTTCTTCGGTTGGGCGCAGGTGTGGCGCGCCGCGACGCGCGACGAAGAGGCCATCCGCCGCCTCGCGATCGACCCGCATTCGCCGCCGGACCTGCGTTGCAACGCCGTGGTCACGAACCTCGACGACTTCTACGACGCGTTCGACGTCACGCCCGAGGATGCGCTCTTCACGCCACCGGAGGAGCGCGTTCGCATCTGGTGAACCCGGCGACCGCCGCCGGACGCGCCGTCACGCGAGCGGGCGGACGCCCTCGAGGCCCTGGGGCAGGCGTCGCAGCAGGTCGGCGAGCTCGGGGAGCAGGTGGCTGTAGACGCTGGTGCGCCGCCAGTAGATCGCGATCTCGCGACTCGGGACCGGCGCCGCGAAGCGTTCGAGGACGACGTGCTCGGAGGCCGGCACCGGCGGTTGCACCGCGAGGGCGGGAAGGAGCGTCACACCGACACCGGCGGCGACCATCTGGCGCAGCGTCTCGAGGCTGGTGGCGCGGAAGCCGCTGCGCTCCGCGACGCCCGCCATCCGGCACACGGCCAGGGCCTGGTCGCGGAAGCAGTGGCCCTCCCCCAGCAGCAGCACGTGCTCGTCGGCGAGGGCGGACATGGGCACCGGTTCGTCGGCGGCCGCCAGGGGGTGCTCCGCCGGGACGGCCAGCACGAAGTCCTCCTCGAAGAGCAGCTCCTCGTGGAGCAGCGCGTCGTCGATGGGGCGCGACAGCACGGCCGCGTCGAGGACGCCTTGCGCGAGCTGCTCGAGGAGCACCTCGGTCTTCTCCTCGACGAGGAGCAGCTCGAGGTTCGGGAAGCGCTCGTGGACGTGCGGCACGACGTGCGGCAGCAGGTAGGGCGCCAACGTCGGGAACAGCCCGAGCCGCAGCGTGCCCGACTCGGGGTCCTGTGCGCGATGGGCGATGCCGCGGATGTTCTCGGTCTCCTGCAGGATGATCCGGGCGCGTTCGGCCACCTGCGCACCGGCGGCGGTCAACGTGATCTGGCGCGGGTTGCGCTCGACGAGCTCGACGCCGAGCTCGCGCTCGAGCTTCTTGATCTGGGTCGAGAGGGTCGGCTGCGAGACGAAGCACGCGTCGGCCGCCCGCCCGAAGTGGCGGTGCTCGGCGACGGCGACGAGGTAGCTGAGGTCACGCAGGTTCACGGTCGACCTCCAGGGGCGCGCGATCCGAGTCGGACACTACTGATCGGCGGCGCGGTTCAGGCCAGCACCGGCTCGGGGATCGCATCGGGCAACGGCGTGCGGATCAGGTGGTCGAACGCGCTGAGCGCGGCCGTCGATCCGGCGCCCATCGCCACCACGATCTGCTTGTACGGCACGGTCGTGCAGTCGCCCGCCGCGAACACGCCCGGCACGGAGGTCTGGCCCCGCTCGTCGATCACGATCTCGCCTCGCGGTGAGAGGTCGACCACGCCCGCGAGCCACTCGGTGTTCGGCAGCAGGCCGATCTGCACGAAGATGC
>CAYUOL010000110.1:0-13626 GCA_964446345.1 uncultured Iamiaceae bacterium
GGCGCGGTGCAGCGCGACGACGGTCTTGCCCGTGCCGGGGCCGCCCTGCACGACGAGCACACCGGGCATCTCGGCCCTGATGATCTCGTCCTGCTCGCCCTGGATCGTGGCGACGATGTCGCCGAGACGACCGGTGCGGGTGGTCTCGAGGGCTGAGATGAGGGCGCCGTGCCCGCGGATCTGCGGCCCGTCGTCGCGCAGCTCGGCGCCGGCGTCGAGCCCGAGCGAGGCGATGGCGTCGCCGAACAGCTCGTCCTCGATGTTGAGCAGCGTGCGTCCGCGCGTGGAGAAGTGGCGCCGGCGCGCCAGGCCCATCGGCGCGCGACCGGTGGCCCGGTAGAACGGCTCGGCGACCGGCGCCCGCCAGTCGACGATCACCGGCTCCTGGTCTTCGTCGGAGACGGCGATGCGGCCGATGTAGTAGCTGCCGCCCGCTTCGCCGACGGGCGGATCCGGGTGCGTCGGCGGCAGGGCGGCGTCGGCCACCGGGTCGTCGTGCTCGCCGCCGCCGAAGAGCACGCCCTGGGTGGTCGCCGCGGCGGCGGACCCGGTTCCGGTGCCGGTGCCGATGCCGTCGCCGGTGCCGTTGCCGTTGCCGTTGCTGGCGCCGTCTCGGTCGCCCCCCTCGAAGCCGCTCTCGCGGGCGGCGCCGTTGCCGTTGCCGTTCGCGCCGGGCGCGGCCTCGCGGCCGTCGGCGGTGGGCGTGCCGGGGGCCTCCCCGATCAGGTCGATCCGCCCGAAGCAGAGCGAGGCGTCGCCGAGCTGCAGCTGCGAGAGGCGCTGGAGCATGGTGTCCCAGATCACGTCGCGCTCGTAGCGGGCCTGGTTCGTGCCCCCGCGACCGACCTCGACCATGGAGGTCATCCGCGAGGCCGCCTCCCGGGACTCCTCGAGGCACCGGTACGCGCGGTCGATGTACGCCTGCTCCGCTTCGAGATCGGGATGTCCTGCCATCGAGCTCCTCTACCCGCGGACGACCGTCGCGGCGGTCGGTGCGGGGTCGTTCCTGTTCGTCTGCCTCCGAGGGTTCCGGGCTGTCCTCCCACGTCGGCCCGGACCCGAAAAGGGGATCGTTCATAGTACCCGGCGGCCGCCCGTTCCCGCCCTTCGGCCCGGCTGCGGCCGTCGCCCCCGGGCATGGCACGATGGGCGGCCATGAGCGAGCCCCGCACGAAGAGCCGCACGCGATGATGGGCGCGCCATGACCGCGGTCGGGCTCGTGCTGGGCGCCGGGGGCATGGTCGGCGGGGCGTACCACGCCGCGGCGCTCGCCGCGATCGAGCAGGTCACGGGGTGGGACGCCCGGACGGCCGATCTCATCATCGGCACCTCCGCCGGCGCCGGCGTGGCCGCGAGCCTCCGGGCGGGCCTCTCTCCGCAGGACCACTACCGGCGCGCCCAGGACCTCGACGTGTCCGACGAGGCGCAGGCCCTCGGGGGCTCGTTGCACGAGGGCCGTCTCGAGCTCCCGGCCCGCACGCTGCCGCGTCCGCTGGGCTTCCTCCGCCCCACGGCCCCCTGGCTGGTGGCCCCCGCCTTCCTGTCCCCCGGTCCGGTGCGACCCGGCCTCCTGGCGGGCCTCGCGCCGCGCGGCACCCACGACACGTCACCGCTCGGCGATCGCATCCGGTCCATCTCGAACGGGCGCTGGCCGGCGCAGCCCACGTGGGTCGTCGCCGTGCGCACCCGCGACGGCAAGCGGACGGTCTTCGGCCGCGACGACGTCGACGTGCCCGACATCGGCAAGGCGGTCGAAGCCTCGTCTGCCGTCCCCGGCTACTTCACGCCGGTGCGGATCGGCGGCCACGACTACTTCGACGGCGCCACGTTCTCCGTCACCAACGCCGACCTCGCCGCGCCGCTGGGCTTCGACCTCGTCGTGGTGGTCTCGCCGATGACCGCCGCGTCCGAGGCGCTCGACCGCTCGCCGTCCAACGCGCTGCGCCTGCTGGCGTCACGCACCTTGGGCCGGGAGATCGCCGCCATCCGCAAGCGCGGCACCGAGGTGCTCGTCATCCAGCCGGGTCGCGACGACCACGAGCTGATGCGCGGCGACCTCCTCGCCAACGAGTCGTCGGCCCCGGTCGCGCGCCAGGCGTTCACCACGATCAGCGACCACCTGGCCGGCCCCGAGCGGCGCGATCGCCTCGACGTGCTGCGCGCCGCCGCGCCCGTCTCCTGACGATCACGGACCAGGGTCCTCGCCGATCTCCCGGAGGCCGTCGCGGATCGCCACCCGCAGCCGGCGCGCGATCTCCGGGCTCAGGTGGCCGACGAGGCCGGCACCGGCCCGGCCCACCTCTTCGACCGTCAGGACGATCCGCGGCTCGGCGTCGTCGTAGTCGTCGCTGATGGCGATGCCCCACGAGATGGGGGTGAGCTCGTCGTCCTCGTAGCTCGGCGGGTAGTCCGCTGCGTCGAAGGGGTAGTCGTCGATGGAGCGCCGCATCGGCTCATTCAACTACGTCCGCGTGGGCCGGGGCCGCGAGCACCTGCGGCTCGACGTGCCCCGCGCGCGGCGCGGCCCCTACGTTGGTCGGGTGCCCGCTCCCCCTGCCCCGACCACGTCGCCGGCGCCCTCCGTGCTCGAGGCATCGGCGTTCCTCCGGGCGTGCCGCCGCGAGGCCGGCGTCGCCGGCGCCCCCAGCGGCCGCGTGCCCGTGTGGTTCATGCGCCAGGCCGGCCGGTCGCTGCCCGAGTACCGCGCGATCCGCGGCGACGGCAGCATCCTCGACGCCATCCGCATCCCCGAGCTCGCGACGCAGATCACGCGACAGCCCGTGGACCGCTACGGCGTCGACGCCGCGATCCTCTACTCCGACATCGTGGTGCCGGTCGCGGCCATCGGCTTCGGGGTGGACATCGCCCCGGGGGTGGGGCCCGTCGTCGCCGAGCCGTTCACCCGCGCCGAGGACCTGCAGCGCCTGCGCCCCCTCGACCCCGAGGGCGACACCCCGTACGTGCTCGAGACGGTGCGGGAGCTGGTGCGCACGCTCGCGGTGCCGCTCATCGGCTTCGCCGGCGCCCCCTTCACCGTCGCGAGCTACCTCGTCGAAGGCCGGCCCTCGCGCACCTACGGTCGCACGAAGGCGCTGATGCACGGCGATCCTGCGCTGTGGCACCAGCTGATGGATCGCCTCGCCGACCTCGCGATCGCCTCGCTGCGGTCGCAGATCGCCAACGGCGCATCGGCGGTGCAGCTGTTCGACAGCTGGGCCGGCGCGTTGACGCCGTCCGACTACGCCACCTTCGTGCTGCCGCACTCCACGAAGGTCTTCGCGGCCGTCGCCGAGCTCGGCGTGCCGCGGATCCACTTCGGGGTGGCAACCGGCGAGCTGCTGACGCTCATGCGCGATGCCGGCGCCGACGTGGTCGGCGTCGACTGGCGCGTGCCCCTCGACGCCGCCCGGGCGCGCGTCGGCTCCGGACACGCGCTGCAGGGCAACCTCGACCCCGCGATCTGCCTCTCGCCCTGGCCGGTCGTCGCCGCGGAGGTCCGGGCGGTGCTGGCCCGCAACGGCGGCCACCCCGCCCACATCTTCAACCTGGGCCACGGCGTGTACCCCGAGACCGATCCCGGCATCCTCGAGCAGGTCGTCGAGCTCGTGCACGCCGAAGGGCGCGCCGACGGCGCGACGGGCGACCGGACCGAAGCGCAGGCCGAGTCGTGAGCCGGGTCGGGCTCGTCGTCATGGCGTACGGCACGCCGCGCCGCCCCGAGGACGTCGAGAGCTACTACACGCACATCCGCCGGGGCCGCCCGCCCACGCCCGAGCAGCTGGCCGATCTCACCCGCCGGTACGACGCCATCGGCGGGATCTCGCCGCTGGGAGCGCGCACCGAGGCGCAGCGGGCCGCGTTGGCGAGCGCACTCGGGGACGGGTTCGAGGTCGTGCTGGGCCAGAAGCACGCGGCGCCCTTCATCGAGGACGCCGTCACGCAGCTCGCCACCTCGGGGGTGCACCAGATCGTCGGGCTGGTGCTCGCGCCGCACTTCTCGCGGGGCAGCGTCGGCCAGTACCACGAGCGCGCCGCCGAGGTCGCGGCAGCCGCGTCGCCGGCGATCCCCTACACGCCCATCGACAGCTGGCACCTCGAAGAGGCCTACCTCACGTTCCTCGCCGACGCCGTGCGCGAGGCCCGGGCGACGCTGCCGGCGAAGCACAAGGTGCTCTTCACCGCCCACTCGTTGCCCGAGCGCGTGCTCGAGGGCGACCCCTACCCCGACCAGCTGCGCGAGAGCGCGGCCGCCGTCGCCGCGCGCGTCGGCCTGCTGCCCTGGCCCGACTGGGCGCTGGGCTGGCAGAGCGCCGGGCGCACGCCCGAGCCGTGGCGCGGGCCCGACATCCTCGAGATCATCCGCGAGCTGGCGGCCACCGGTCGCAGCGAGGGCGTTCTGGTATGCGCGCAGGGCTTCACCTCGGATCACCTGGAGGTGCTCTACGACCTCGACATCGAAGCGGCGCACCTCGCCCAGGACCTGGGCCTCGCCTTCGCCCGCACCCGCTCGTTGAACGACGATCCCGAGGTGATGCAGGCGCTGGCCGAGCGGGTGCGCCGCGCCGCGAAGGGCGCCGTGTGAGCACGGTCGTCGTCGTCGGCGGAGGCATCAGCGGGCTGACGTGCGCGCACCGCGTCCACGTCCGGCGGCCCGACGTCGAGGTGCTCGTGCTCGAGGCCTCGGCGCGTCCCGGCGGCAAGATCCGGACCTCGCCGATCGACGGCATCGTCGTCGACGAGGCGGCCGATGCCTTCCTCGCCCGCGTGCCCGACGCCATCGACCTGTGCCGCGAGCTCGGTCTGGCCGACCAGT
The DNA here is from genome assembly GCA_964446345.1 of uncultured Iamiaceae bacterium. GTDB lineage: Bacteria > Actinomycetota > Acidimicrobiia > Acidimicrobiales > Acidimicrobilacustridaceae > CAYUOL01. The sequence continues at coordinate 4,814 of CAYUOL010000110.1, forward strand.
TCGTGACACCGGCCGAGCGTCGCGCGTTCGTCTTCCGCCACGGCGCGCTCCACCGGTTCCCGGACGGCCTCGTGCTCGGCGTGCCGACCGACCTCGACGCCCTCCGCGCGTCGGGCCTGATCTCCGAGGCGGGCCTCGAGCGCGCGGCCATGGACCTCGACCCCGAGGCCGTGCTGCCTCCCGGGCCCCCGCCCGGCGAGGACGAGACGGTCGGCTCGCTCGTGCGCCGCCGCATCGGTGACGAGGTGTTCGAGGCGCTCGTCAACCCGTTGCTCTCCGGGGTCAACGCGGGCGACGCCGACGAGCTGTCATTGCAGGCCGGCGCCGCGCAGCTGGCTGCGGCGGTGCGCGACCAGCCGAGCCTCATCACCGGGCTCCGCCGCCAGCGCGAAGCGGCGATGGCGGCGCCGGGCCACGACCCCGACGCGCCGATCTTCTACGGCCTGCGCGGGGGGACGCAGACGCTGATCGACGCGCTCGCCGCCGCCCTGCCCCCCGGCTCGCTGCGCACCGAGAGCACCGTGACCGGCGTGCAGCCCGATGGCCGCGGCGGGTTCACCGTCGCCGTCGCGAGCGGGACCGGCGCGGCGTTGCTCACGGCGGATGCCGTCGTGCTGGCCACGCCGTCGCACCGCACGAGCCCGCTGGTGCAGCCCTTCGCGCCCGACCTCGCCGCCGACCTGGCCACGCTCGCCTGGGCCGACGTCGCCCTCGTCACCTTCGCCGTGCCCGCGTCCTCCATCGCCCACCCGCTCGACGGCAGCGGCTTCCTCGTGTCCGCGGGCGAGGGCCTGCTCATGACGGCGTGCTCCTTCGGTTCGAGCAAGTGGGCGCACTGGACCCCCACCCCGACGTCGCCCGCCGGCGAGCGCGGCGACGTGGTCCTCCGGGTCTCGGCGGGCCGGCACGGTGACCCACGCGCCCTCGAGCTCTCCGACGCCGAACTGGTCGACGCGCTCCAGCGCGACCTCGCGAGCACCATCGGCCTGCACGGCTCACCGACCGAGGTGCGCGTGTCGCGCTGGTTGCGCTCGCTGCCGCAGTACCCCGCGGGGCACCTCGCCGACGCGCAGCGTTGGAAGGAGTCCGCCGCGGCGCACGGCGACCTGCACCTGACGGGCGCCAGCTACTTCGGCCTCGGCATCCCTGCGTGCATCGCCGACGCGGAGCGCACGGCGACGCAGGTGCTGCAGGGCCTCGATGCGCACGGCCGCGACGCGCCCCGGGAGCCGGGGTCGTGACCGCGGTCATGGTCTTCCTGCACGGGCACGGCGACCGCCCCGACGAGTACCTCCGACTCGCGCCGCAGCTGCTGCCCGATGGCGTCGTGCTCGTCGCACCCCGCGGGCCGTGCGAGCTCGACGACGGCACCCTCGCGTGGTTCGGCGCCGGGCCCGACGGCGGGCCCGATCCCGCGCAGCTGGCCGCCGGGCTCGACGCAGTGAGCAGCGCGATCAGCGACGCCTGCGCGGCGCACGAGATCACCCCGGACCAGGTCGTGCTCGGCGGCTTCTCCCAGGGCGGGGCCGCCGCGCTGGCGTGGAGCTTGCGGCGCGGCGCCCTCGGGCGCGGCCTCACGCCGCGCGTCGCGGCCGTGCTCTGCGTCGCCGGGTGGCTGCCCGACGCCGAAGGGCTCGACCTCGACCTGGCGACACCGGTCGACGTGCCCTTCCTCGTGGCGCACGGCACCGACGACGACGCCGTGCCGGCGCCCATGGGGCGCAGCGTGGTGCGGGTGCTCGAGCGCAGCGGGTGGGACGTCACGTTCGTCGACGGCGACCACGGCCACGAGCTCGCACCGTTCGCTGCGACGATCCGCTCCTGGCTCGCGGCGCTCGACACGGCCGACGCGCCCGACGCGCCCGACGGTTCGTCGCGCTAGCGGCTCCCCGGCGGACGACTCGTCGGGGTCCGCAGGGTGCGGCTCACGTACGGGCAGTGGCGACATCCCGCGTCGCAGCAGCTCTCGCGCGCCCACAGGTGCGCGGCGGTCATGACGAAGAGCCCGGTCGCCGGATCGAAGTAGCCGGGCTCTCCTGCCACGAGCGCCCGTTCGTGGGCGGCGATGATCGCGTCGTGGTGCGGGGACGAAGGTGGCAACCGGTCGGGGTGCGGGAGGCGCCGGTCGTCGGGCAGCGCCCTCACGTGCCCGTGGCGATCAGGTTCTCGATGCTCGCGGACGTGGGCCGGGTGTCGTCGCCGTCGGTCCGGAACTCGGCGTCGCTGTAGAACGAGCCCTCACCGAGGAACGACACGTCTTCACGCGCCAGGGCCACCGCGGCATCGCGGTCGAGCCAGCGGTCGTTCCCCGGGAGCTTCTTGGCCAGCGCGGCCTTCGCCGAACCGTCGCGCGTCTGCAGCGTCAGCGCGTACGTGCCCGCCGAGCGGTCCCGGCCGCGCACCACGACCGAGTAGTCGGCGGAGGTCGGCGCCACGAACACCAACCACTCGGCCGCGCCCTCCTTGCCGAGGTCGTTCGCCTCGAGCGCCACCGACGTCGACGGCGTGAGGGTGTCGCTGTAGAGCAGGCCGTTCTGGATCGGGAAGAGGCGCTGCACGTCGCCCTTGAACCCCTTCTGGAAGTAGTCGGCGACGACCTGGTCCTTCGGCATCGTGATGCCCACCTGCGGGTCGAAGGCGGCCTCGGGCACGACCTTCAAGCGCAGCTCGTCACCGATCTGGAGCGTCACCACGAGCGACACGATCTCGCCCTGCCCGCTCACCGCGCTCTTGACGACGCGCGGCGCCGTGGGGCGGGCGGGCCCGGCGGCGACGGTGGCGACCGTGCCGTTCGTGACGCCCGGCGGCGGCGCGGGGGTGGACGGGCCGACGTCCCCGAACGCGAACACGAGCGCCGAGAACACGACCAGCGCCGACGCGACCCCGACCGTGAGCGGCAACATGACCTGGGTGAAGCGGTCGGGTGAGCTCTCGGGCGGGGTGGTGGGGACGCTCTCGGGTGGGATGGGTTGCACGTCGACTCCGCGCGTCGCGAGCTCAGGCCGGCACGACGCGAGCCCGGATCCAGCCGGCGCAGGCTCGGGTCCCTGCCATCGAGGAACCTGGGCATCGTAGTGGCGGGGTCGCCCACCGTCCCCGCGGCTCCGCTCCGGGCCGCCGGTTGCGGGCGGGTGCGCATCGGTAGGGTGCACGTGATGGCACGAGCGCGGTGGCGGGGACGAACGCGTGCGCCGGCGATCGCCCTGCTGGCCACGAGCCTGCTGCTCGTCGCCGTCGCCTGCTCGGCGGCGCCGGCGCCGCGGGCCGCGGCCAAGCCCAAGGTCGTCGTCACCACCCCGGTGCTCGGCGACGTCGTGCGCAACGCGCTGGGCGACCAGGCGGAGGTCGAGGTCATCGTGCCCCCGGCCGTCGACCCACGCACCTACGTGGTCAGCGCCGAGCAGCGCCAGCGTATGCCCGATGCGTCGGTGGTGGTGGTGAACGGGCTCGGCGTCGACCCGGAGCTGGGGACGACCCTGCTCGCAGTGCGGGCCCGCGGGCACGAGGTGATCGAGGCCGCCAGCCGGCTGAACCCGCTGCCCTTGCCCTCCCCCGGCGGCGAGCACCCGACGTCGGCCGGCCCGGCCGCTCCGGGCACGACGGCGACGACGAGCCCGGCTGCCGCAGGGGCACCCCTGGGCACGGCGGCGCCGTCGGGCGGTTCCGCCCTCGATCCCCACGTGTGGCTCGATCCCGATCGCATGACGCAGCTGGCCCGCATCGTCGGCGACGCGGTGGGCCCCCTGCCCGGGGTCGATCGCGGGGCCATCCAGCGCCGGACCGACAGCTACGCCGCTGAGCTCGCGAAGGCCGACGAGGCGATCCAGAAGGCCCTGCTGCCGCTGCCCGAGACGAAGCGGGCGCTGGTGACGGGCCGCAACCAGCTCGGCTACTTCGCCGAGCGCTACGGCGTCGACGTGGTCGCGACGCTGCGTGAGGAGAGCGGGCCGCTCACCGCTGAGGACCAGGCGATCGTGGCGGCGCAGATGATCACGGCCGACGCACACGTGATCCTCACGGCGAAGGGCTCGGACACGCTCGTCGTGGCCGGGGTCGCGCGGGATGCCGGATCGGCCCGGGAGGTGACCCTCGACGTGTCGACGCTCGGTCCCCCCGGCTCGCTGACCGACACCCTGGTGAAGCTGCTGATGGTGCTCGGCCAGCAGCTCGGCCAGTCGCTGGCGGGCTGAGCGGGCGCCCGGCGCCGCCGCGTCGGGATCAGCGACGCAGCTCGTAGATCACGTGGTCGTGGCCCTCGAACACCGGCACGAGCTCGGCCGACCAGTCGCGCATCCACCCCTGCGCGTCGGGCGTCAGCCAAGAGCGCTCGACCACGACGAACGTCACGCCGGCATCGCGCAGGTGCTGCACCGACGTGACGCTCGGGAAGCTGCGCATCGCCTGCTCGAGGTCCTCGTAGCTCGGCGGGAAGAGGCCGGAGTAGCCGTTGACCAGCGGGTGGCCGTGGGCGAGCCCGTCGATCATCCACCTCGTGGTCGGTTCGTACGCGCGGGCCGAGGCGTCGGCCGGGAACGGCACGTTGGCGACCGATCCGTCGCCGTCGCGATCGTCCCCGCGGTGGTCGCGCAACCACGTCACCCAATCGGCGAGCGCGCTCGGATCCGTGGAGGTCGTCGTGGCCGAGGCCGGCGCGACGAGCAGTCGTTCGGGCACCTTCGACACCTCGAGCACACCGAGCACCACGATCGCGACCGCGGCCACGGCGCCGAGCGGCAGGCGCGCGCGGGCGGACCGGGGAGCATCCGCCGCACGGCGGCCCGCCCGCCAGAGCCCGTCGAGGCCCAGCGCCGCGAGGGCCACGAGGAAGACCTGCACGAGCACGGCGAAGCGATAGGGGCTGCGCAGGTCCTGGAAGCCCGGCACGTGATCGCGCAGCACCACGTAGGGGCCGACGCCGCCGGACGCGAGGCGCAGCCCGAAGCTCAGCAGGAGCGCCAGCAGGACCCCGATCTCCAGGAAGAGCAGCACGCGGCGCCGCCGTGACCGCTCCACCGCCGCGGACGGCACCGACGCGCGCCGGGTGGCGACCACGCCCCCGGCGATGGCCAGCACGAGCAGAGCGGTGCCTGGGTACAGCCAGTGCTCCGTGCCCCCCGCATCGGCCAGCCACGGGGCGAAGGACGCGCCGTGGCTGGCGGGGTGGAGCCGGGCGTAGTCGACCGGCAGCGCGCTCAGGGCGCGGATGGTCTCGTCGCTGCGGGTGTAGGCGTTCGTGTAGCGGGCCTGCGCGAGCAGGAACGGCAACGCCAGCACGGCGAACACCGCCGCGGCGATCGCCGCCTGCCCGGCCCACGCCCACGACAGCCAGTCACGCCGGACGAACGCCAGCGAGGCCCCGCCGATGACGACCGTGCTGAACAACCCGTAGTAGCCACAGGTCAGGAAGGTGACGGCGAGCCAGAGCCCCGTCGCGGCCGCCCACGCCCGGGGTCCCGGCCGCGGCGGATCTCCGATGGGCTCGTCCGGCGGGCGCGGGCGGCCCACCCAGGCGATGACGCTGTCGAGCAGGAAGAACATCGGGAAGAGCACGGTGAGCTGCAGGACGGCGAGCTGGTTCGCCACGAAGGGCAGCGCCTGCGCCATCACGCCCGCCAGCGCGGCCGGGCCGACGCCGGCGCCGAGCCGACGGGCCAGGCGGGCGGCGGCGAGCCCGTTGAGGGTGAGGACGAGCAGCAGGACGACGTTGTACGCGAGGACCGGGTTTCTGGTGATCCACGCGATCGGCGCGAACACGAGCCCCGTGAGCGGCTGCGGCTCGGACAGCGCGAAGGCGCCGGGAGTCGGGTGGAAGATCGGTGCGTCCCAGTACTGCCGGTACAGGTCGCCGATCTGCGCCTGGTTCCACCGCAGCGTCCACAGGTTGAAGAGCGGGACCGTCTGCTCGCCCTCGACGCCGGCGGGCAGCGAGTCGCCCACGTGGAGCGCCAACGGCCACGTGAGCACGAGCGCGACGCACGCGTGCACCGGCGCCCACCGTGCGCCCCAGCGCAGGCCGCGGCGCGTCGCGGAGGTCGCGGTGCGGCGGCTGGTCCTGACCGCCACCCGCCAGGAACCCCCCATGCGGGCGAGGCTACCGCTGGGAGAAATCGGCCAGGCGACACGCAGAGCCCGGTCGCGCGCGCTACTACTGGGTCCATGGTTGACGCCGCGACGGGACCCGACGCCGCCCCGTCGCCCGGCGGTCGCACCCGGGCGCGGCTGGCACTCGTGCTCTTCGCGGCGCTGCTGCTCGCCACCACGCTGGGCTTCACGAGCACGCGACCCGGCGACGAACCCGAAGCGGCGTCGGCGCTGGCGGCCGTCATGGGCTCCGAGGCCAGCCAGCTGAACCAGATCACCACGACGTCCGCCGCCGCGCCCACGACCCTGCCGCCCACCACCGAGCCGGCGACCACGACGACCACGGAGGACCCCGGCCCGCTTCCCGACCCGCCGCCGGCGGATCCCTACGCGCCGACGCCGCAGGTGATCCTCGGCACCATCGAGATCCCCAAGCTCGGCGTGACGGGCAACCTGCAGGAAGGCATCACGCTCACCGCGATCAACCGGGGCCCCGGGCACTGGCCCGGCACGCCGCAGCCCGGTGGCATCGGCAACATGGTCGTCGCCGGCCACCGCACGACCTACTCGAAGCCCTTCGCCCGGCTCGACGAGCTGGTGCGGGGCGACAAGGTCGTCTTCCGCACCCCCGACGGCACGTTCGTGTACCAGGTGCGGGGGGTGATCATCGTGCCGGCACAGAACATCGGCATCGCCACGCAGGCGAAGGGCATCCACACGGCCACGCTGTTCGCCTGTCACCCGCGGGGCTCGGCGACGCATCGCATCGTGGCGAAGCTGGCGCTGCTCGGCCCCGACGGCAAGCCCGTCGACGCCGAGTCCTCGCTGCCGCCCGTCGACTTCGGGTCCGATCCCGTCACCGGATCCACGCTGGTCGTGCGCAACACGGGGCAGGCCCCGGCGGGCAGCGGTGACCCCTTCGGCGGCACCGCCGGCTGACGCGGTGACGCGCGCCGGCAGCGCCCGGTACGGTGGCCAGATGCCCGCTGCACCCGCTCCGCCGCCGTCGCGGGTGCTCCCGACCACGTCCTCGCCACGGTCGCCCCGGATCACGAGCGCCGCCTGGCCGCTCGCGATCCTCTTCGCGCTCGCCGCGCTCTCGTGGGGGGCGATCTCGTCGCTGCCCGTCTCCTCCGGCCCGAGCGGCGGGTACGACACCACGCACCTCGTGTCGTCGACGCCCGCCGACGCACCGCGCGACGCGGTCGTCCCCAGCGCCCGCCCGACCGGGCTCACGGCGTTGCGCCTCGCCGCCGATGCGCTCCCCGCCGGTGCGTCTGCGGTCGCCCTGGTGGCCGCGTGGGGCGTCGTCGTGCTCCTCGACGCCACCGTGCCACGTCGTGACGCGCGCCAGCGCTGGTGGGCGCGCCTGGTCGGCGCGCCACCCGTTCCCGACGGTCACCTCGTGTGAACCGCCCCGGCCGCGCCGGCCGGGGTCCGTCGAGAACGAAGGAGCATGCACATGCGATCCACTCTGGATCTCGTCTCTTCGCGCGCGGTCCCACCGCTCGCGTTCCTCGGTGATGGCTTCGGCATCCTCGAGGTCGTCGTCGCCGTCATCGTCCTGGTCACCGCGATCTTCCTCTGCGTGATCGCCTACGACCTGAACACCGACTTCCGCCGCTTCGCCAAGCGCGACGCGAAGCACGCAGCCAAGGTCGCGGCCGGCCGCGCCCGACCGAAGCCGACGAAGGAGCGGCCGGCACCCGCGGGCACGAACACCAGGAAGGTCCCCGCCGACAAGGCCATCCGCTGACTCTCCAGACCGCGTGCCCGTCATCTCCAGCACGAACGGGTCACCTTGGGCGACGTCGAGGGCCCGACGCAGTTCCGGAGCGCAGCTCGCTACAGCTGGCCGCGCTCGAAGAAGTTGAACCAGTTCGACCTGAGCTCGCCGCCGTCGGCCACGATGTCCGCCCCGTTGATGAACCGGGCCGCCGGCGAGCACAGGAAGAGGATGATCGCGGCCATCTCCGGGGTCTGACCCATGCGGCGCATGGGGCCGATCGCCTCGGCGATGTCCTGGGCCTCGTTCTCGTCGACGCCGATCTGGTCGAACTCGTTGGCCTGCATGCCGGCGGTCTGGATCGTGCCCGGCGCGAAGGCGTTGATCGTGACGCCGTGGTACCCGAGGTAGCTGGCCATCGATCGCGTCAGGTTGAGCACGCCGGCGCGCGCCGCGCCGGAGTGGACGAACGCGGGACCGCCCCGCTCGAACGAGAACACGTGGATGACGTTGACGATCGACCCGAAGCCCGCTTCGGTCATGGGCCCCATGAAGCGGTTGATCATGTTCCAGGTGCCGTTGAGGTTCAGGTCGACCACGGCGCGCCAGCCGTTGTCCGAGATCTGCGACGGCAGCGCGGGGAACTGCCCGCCCGCGTTGTTGACGAGGAAGTCGACCTTGCCGAGCTCGGCGTAGGCCGTGTCGCGGAGGGCCTCGACCGAGTCGGTGGAGCGGATGTTCGTCACGACGGGCACGCAGCGCGGCCCGAGTGCCCGCACCATGGCCGCGGTCTCCTCGAGCGTCTCCGCCGTGCGCCCCGCGACGACCACGTCGGCGCCGTACCGGGCGAAGCCCAGCGCCGCCTCCCGCCCGATGCCCGTGCCACCCCCGGTCACCAGCGCCACGCGCCCCGCGAAGAGATCCGGAGCGAAGATCGCGAGCGGATCACCACCCGCCCCGTGCAGCAGGCCGAGGGGCAGCGCAGGCGTGTTGGTCGGGGCGGCGG
>CAYUOL010000110.1:13726-17881 GCA_964446345.1 uncultured Iamiaceae bacterium
GGTCGGGGCGGCGGCCGCGTCGGGCGCTGATGCCGTGGCGGGCGAAGGCGAGGGGGCGGGAGCAGGCGGATCCGCAGCGTCGGAGGACATGGCCGAGGAGGCTACGCGCCCGCCCGACGTCGAGGGGGCGACTGGTGCCCCGGTGACCTCTCAACGAAGATGGGCCAGCCATGAAGGCTTCGTTGCGGGTCCCCATCTTCGTTCGGTGCCTCGCAGCAGGCGGGTGCATCGCCTTCGCGCTCCCGCCGTGGGGCTGGTGGCCGTTCGCCTTCGTGGGCCTCGCCCTGTGGGATCGGCTGATCGCCGACGTGTCGTGGAAGCGGCGCTTCCGGCGCACCTGGCTCGTCGGGGTGACCTGGTTCTTGCCGTCGATGCTGTGGATGTTCGACCTCACCCCGCCCGGCTACGTGATCGCGTGCGCGGCGTACGCCGCGTACTACGGCGTCGCCGTCGCGTGCGTCCCGCCCGGCCGGGTGCGCTGGTTGGCGTTCCCCGGTGCGGTCGTCCTCGCCACGGCGCTCATGTGGACGTTCCCGTTCGGCGGCGTTCCGCTCGCGAACCTCGCGCTCACGCAGGCCGGCTCGTGCGCGCCGCCGTGCGCGCAGCTCGACTCGCCGCTGGCGCAGGCCGCCCGCCTGCTGGGCCCGCTGCTGGTCGTGGCCCTCGTCGTCGTCGGCGGCATCGCGCTCTCCGCCGCGTGGGAACGACGGTGGAAGGCGGCCGGTGTGGCACTGGCCGTCGTCGTGGCGTGCACCGTGCTCGGGTGGGTCGCCCCGAAGGGCCACGACATCGAGGGCGCCGGCGGCACCATCAACGTGGCGATCGTCCAGGGCGGCGGGCCGCAGCGCACGCGCTTCGGCAACGAGGACGCGCGCGAGGTCTTCGAGCGGCACGTCAAGGCGACCCGCGAGCTCGTGACCGAACCGGTCGACGTGATCCTGTGGCCGGAGAACGTCATCGCGGTCGAGGGTCGCCTCCCCGCCAACCCGGAGTACGCCGAGCTGCAGGCGCTCGCCCGTGAGAAGGACGCCACGCTCATCGTCGGCGCCACCGAGGGCCTCGACAAGACGGGCTTCCTCAACGCGGCGATCGTCTTCCAGCCCGACGGCACGATGACGGATCGCTTCGACAAGGTGCGCACCGTGCCGTTCGGCGAGTTCGTGCCGCTGCGGGGGCTGCTCGAGAAGATCGCCGGGGACTCGGGGCTGCCGTCGCGCGACGCGATCGCCGGGGACGGCCACGGGGTCCTGCACACGCCCGCCGGCGACTTCGGCGTCGTCATCTCCTGGGAGACCTTCTTCGACGGCCGGGCGCGCGACGCCATCGGCAACGGCGGGCAGATCCTGATGAACCCGACGAACGGGGCCTCCTACTGGCTGACCGAGGTGCAGACGCAGCAGATCGCGTCGTCGCGCCTGCGGGCGATCGAGACCGGCCGCTGGATGACCCAGGCGGCGCCCACCGGCTTCAGCGCGCTGATCAACCCGAACGGCGACCTCCTCGCCCGCACCGACATCACGCCGCCGGGCCGCGACACGAACATCGCCGAGACGGCGGTCATCCAGCACGACGTGCCCCGCCGCGAGGGCAGCACCCTGGCGACCCTCGTCGGGCCGTGGCCGATGCTCGCGCTGTCGATCGCCGGGATCGTGGTGGCGTGGGTGCTGGACCGGCGCCGCCGCGCTGACGCCACCACAGGTTCGACGGGGGCCGCGGCGGACGCCGACCGCGCCGGGGCGGGTCCGTCAGGCGTCGACGAGGCGCGTGAGGTGCACGGCCTCGAGGAACCGACGGTCGTGTGACACGACGATCAGCGTGCCTGTCCACGCGGTGAGGGCCTGTTCGAGCTGCTCGATGGCCTCGAGGTCCAGGTGGTTCGTCGGCTCGTCGAGCACGAGGCAGTTCACCCCCGTGGCCATGAGCTCGGCGAGCAGGGCGCGGCTGCGCTCGCCGGGCGAGAGCTGTGCGCCCGGACGATCGACGTGCTCGGCCCCGAGGCCGAACTTGGCCAGCAGCGATCGCGCCTCGTTCAGGATCATCCCGGTGCGATCGAGGAACGTGCGCAGCAGCGGCTCGTCGCCGGCGTAGCGGCCGCGCGTCTGGTCGAGCTCGCCCACCACGACGCCGGGACCGAACCACCGCCGGCCTTCGACCAGCGGGTAGCGACCGAGCAGGCCGCCGAGCAGCGTGGTCTTGCCCGAGCCGTTCGGGCCGACGATGCCGATGCGCTCCTGCCACCCGACCTCGAGGTCGACCGGGCCGAACCGGAAGCCCTCGGGCTCGTCGTCGCGCCGGCGCTCGATCACCGCGCCTTCGAGCCGGGCGACCACGTCGCCCGAGCGGGCGCCGGGCTGCAGCTGCAGCTCGAGGCGCCACCCCTCCCACGGCTTCTCGACCACCTCGAGCTGCTCGATCTTCCGCTCGGTCGCCTTGACCTTGCTCGCCTGCTTCTCGGAGCGGGCGATCTTGGCGGCCCGCACGTTCTTGTCGGGTTCACCCGACTTCTTGACGTTGCGCACCCCCGTCTCGGACCACTCGATCTGCCGTCGGGCGCGGGCCTTCAGGCGATCGCGCTCGGCGGTGTACTTCTCGTGCGCCTCGTACTGCTGGCTCCGCGCGAGCGCCCGGGCGTCGAGGTACTCGGACCACCCGCCGGCGTACTCACGCGTCCGGTGCGAGTGCTCGTCGATCTCGACGATCCGGTCCACCGCCCGATCGAGGAACGCTCGATCGTGGGAGACGACCATCACGGCCCCGGGGAACGAGGCGACGAATCCCTCGAGCTGATCGAGCCCGGCGAAGTCGAGGTTGTTCGTCGGTTCGTCCAGCAGCAGCACGTCGAAGCGCGAGAGCAGGATCGCCGCGAGCAGCGCCCGCGCCGCCTCGCCGCCGGAGAACGTCTGCATCACCTGGCCGAGGCGGTGACCCCCCAGCAACCCGACCGAGACGGCGACCTCGGCCGCGCGGGCGTCGAAGTCGTCACCACCCAAGGCGAGGAAGCGGTCGAGGGCCTCGCTGTAGCGGTCGACGGCATCGACGTCGTGGGCCAGACGCTCGGTCCAGTGGTCGAGCTCGGCGTTCGCGGCGGCGACGCCGGTGCGACGGGCAAGGTACCCGCGCAGCGTCTCGTCCGGCTCGGGGTCGGGCTCCTGCGGCAGGTAGCCGACGGTCGTGGTGCGCGGTTCGTGGGCCACCGACCCGCGGTCGGGGCGCTCGTCGCCGGCGAGGATGCGCAGCAGCGTGGACTTGCCGACGCCGTTGGGGCCCACCACCCCGACGCGATCCCCGGCGTCGAGCTGCACGGTGACCTCGTCGAGCACGACCTGGCCGCCGTGCCAACGAGAGAGTCCACGGCCCCGGAGCACGGCGGGCACCCTACCGGTCTCGATCTGCGGCGCCGCCGAGCTTTCGTGCCGGGGTGGCGCGGCCCCGTGGCGACTACGGCGAGTAGTAGCCGACGACGTCGGCGATGACGTCGACCTTGCCCAACTGGTTGAAGATGTCGACCTGGCCGCCGCCCACCCGGACCATCGCCTGGTTCGCGATCGTCTGCCCCGGGCCGAAGTTGATCGACGACGCCGACGGCCGCGCGGCCCCGTGCGGGAAAACCGACAAGTACGACCCCGCCGACCCGTTCGTCACCGTCACGTTCGCCGCCACCCCCACCGCGTTCGCCGCGACGGGCCCACCCGTCACCCCCACCGCCCGCGTCTGCCCCGGCAGCCACGGACCCACCGCCCCGACACCCTCCCGGTCATCGAGCACCCGCGTCGGACCCACCGCGAAGAACCGGCTCCCCCCAGCCGCCGTGAAGTACCCCGTCACATCCACCACCACATCCGTCGCCCCCACCGCCGTCGCCACCATGACCTTCCCGCCCGCCCCCACCGGCACGATCACCCCGTTCGCGATCGTCTCCCCCACCGCGAAGTTCACGTTCGACGACGCCGGCCTCGCCCCACCCGCCGGCCACAACGACAAGAACGAGTTCGCCGACGACCCCGTCACCGTCACGTTCGCCACCACCGCCGACGCGTCCACCGGGATGCCCGCCACCCCCCGCACCACCAACTCCCGCGGCGCCCCCGCCACCAACCGGGCGCCACACCCACCCGTCACCGTCCGCGAATCCAACACCCGCACCGGATCGACCCC
>CAYUOL010000111.1:0-17815 GCA_964446345.1 uncultured Iamiaceae bacterium
GATCGACACGGACACGGTCAACGTGTAATCGACGAGCAGCGATCCGCCAGCGACGAGGGCGGGAAGCCGTCCGAGGTTCTCCCGGCTGACGATGTAGGAGCCACCGCCGCTGGGGTACGCGTACAGCGTCTGGAAGTAGCTCGCCACCACGATGACCAGCAGCGCGATGACGAACAGCGAGATCGGCACGAGGTACTCGAGCGCCGCCACCATCCCGGCCACCGGCACGATGACCGCAAGGATCTCCTGCGTCGCGAACGCCGTCGACGCGATGGCGTCGGTCGCGAACACCGCCAGCGCCACGCGCTTCGTCAGCCGCTGGTGCTGCTCCTCGTGGCTCGGCAGTGGTGAGCCGACGAGCAGGCGCTTGACCGCCGAGTAGCCGCCGTCCATGTCCGGCCGCTCTCCTACCCCGCCAGCCAGGTGGCCGTCTTGGTCGTGAAGAGGCTCGGGAGCCCACCGGTGTGCAGGAACACGACGCGCTGGGCGGGGTCGATCCGTCCGTCTCGGGCGTCGACGATCAACGCCGCCATGGCCTTGCCCGAGTACACCGGGTCGAGGACGATCCCCTCGAGCTGCGCGCACAGCGAGAGCGCCTCGCGAGCGCCGTCGGTGCGGGCGCCGTAGCCCGCACCGATGTGCCCACGGTCGAGGTGCACGCGCCCTTGGGGCAGCGATCGTCCGGCCAACGAGGCCGCGGCGGGCACCAGCGTGCCGATGCGGGTCTCGACGTCGTCGAGCGCGCCGACGTCCACGCCGCGGACGCGGTCGTGGTGCCCGAAGCCGACCGCCAGCCCGGCCTGCGTGCCCCCGGTGCCGGTCGCGGTGTAGACGATCGCCCCGCCGGGCAGCTGGTGGCAGAGCTCGTCGGCCGCCTCGACGTAGCCGAGGGTGCCGACCGGGCTCGCCCCACCGAGGGGGATCTCGTAGGGCCGGCGCCCTTCGGCGCGCAAGCGCATCGCGGTCTCGGCGATCTCCTGCTCGATCTGGAACCCGTCGTACGCGCCGACCCACACGAAGTCGATGCCCAGCAGCCGATCGAGGACGAGGTTCCCCTCGTCGACGGCGGGCTCGTCGCCGCCCAGCACGGCCGTGCACCGCAGGCCGGCCGCGCGAGCGGCCGCCCCGGTCATGCGCACGTGGTTGCTCTGCGCGGCGCCGCCGGTGACGAGCGTGTCGCATCCGTCGGCCTTCGCGTCGGCGACGAGGAAGGAGAGCTTGCGTGCCTTGTTGCCGCCGCCGGCGAGGCCCGTCAGGTCGTCCCGCTTCACCAGCAGCTGACCCGGCGCGAGGCCGAGCTCGGCGGCCAAGCGGTCCATCGGCTGCAACGGCGTCGGCGTGACGGCGAGCGGGAACGGTGCAGGAGTGGGCATCGCCGCACCGTAGCGCCGGCGGCGGCGCAGCTCGGCCCTGCTCCCGCGCCGGAGGGTGGGGCCACGGGTAACGTCAGCGGCCGTGACGGACCCCGCCCCTTCCACGCTTGCAGACCTCGCCACGCCGGCCCTCGTGGTCGACCGCGCGGCGTTCGACCACAACGTCACGACGATGGGCGCGCGGTGGCCCGGTCGCGCCCTGCGTCCCCACGTGAAGGCGTTCAAGTCGACCGCCCTGGCGCGGGCCCTCGACGCCGCGGGGCACCCGGCCTTCTGCGCGGCCACCATGCGCGAGATCGAGGGCATGGCCGCCGCCGGCCTGGGCAACGACCTGCTGCTCGCGAACGAGAGCATCGACCCGCGCCGGCTCGCTGCGCTCGGTCGTCTCGTGCGGGACGATTCGGCCCGCATCACCGTCGCCGTGGACTCCGACGAGACCGTCGCGGCCGCCGCCGGAGCCGGCCTGCTCGAGGTGCTGATCGACGTGAACGTGGGGCTCCCCCGCTGCGGGTGCCCGGTCGAGGATGCCGGCCGCCTCGCGGCGCAGGCCCGCGCGGCGGGGCTCGAGGTGCGCGGCGTGATGGGCTACGAGGGCCACATCGTTGGGCTCACCGACCGAGACGAGCGCGACCGCGGCGTCGCCGCCTCGATGGCTCAGCTCCGCGAGGCCCACGCGGCGGTGGGTGGCGACGTCGTCTCGGGAGGCGGCACGGGCACATGGGACAGCAACACCTGGGTGACCGAGCTCCAAGCCGGCTCGTTCACGCTGATGGACACCGCCTACGCCGCGCTCGACCTCCCCTTCCGTCCGGCGCTGAGCGTCCTGGGCACCGTGATCTCCGTGAACGCGAAGGACGGCTTCGCGGTGGCCGACGTGGGCCTCAAGGCCCTCGGCATGGATCACGGCAAGCCCGAGGTCGACGGGTCGTTCGTGTGGTTCTGCTCGGACGAGCACCTCACCTTCGGCCCGCCGCGCGGCACCACCTTCGCCGAGTGGGGGATGCGCGTCGGCGACCGGGTGTCGGTGTGGCCGGCGCACATCGACCCGACGATCAGCCAGCACGAGCGCCTGCACGTGGTGAGCGGCACGGCCGGCGCCGACGCGGGACGCGTCGTGCCCGCCCCCGACGCGACGGTCGTCGACGTGTGGCCGGTCGACCTGCGCAACTGGTGATCCCGCCGGGAGGCCACGACATCCGCCGGGCGTCGGCGTCCGAGACCGACGCCGTGCACCCGCGCTGACCGTCAGGGTTCGGCGCGCGTGGCGAGGGCGGTGGCCAGCGAGCGGAACGCGCGACCGCGGTGGCTGATGGCGTGCTTCTCGTCGGCCGTCATCGCCGCGAACGTGCGACCGTCACCGTCGTCGGGCACGAAGACCGGGTCGTACCCGAAGCGCCCCGCCCCGGACGGCTCGGGCGCCACGTGCCCCTCGACGGAACCGTCGACGACGAGCTCGGAGCCGTCGGGCCACCGCACGAGGGCAACGGTGCGGAACCGCGCCCGTCGCTCGGCCGGTGCCGTCGCGCCCACCCGCCGCAGCTCGGCGAGCACCTTGGCCACGTTGTCCTCGTAGGTCACGTCCTCGCCGGCGTAGCGCGCTGCGTACACGCCCGGGGCGCCGCCGAGCGCGTCGACCTCGAACCCCGTGTCGTCGGCGACGGCGGGACGCCCCGTGGCAGCGCAGACGGCTGCTGCCTTCAGCCGGGCGTTGGCTTCGAGCGTGTCGCCGTCCTCCACGACCTCGCCGAGCTCTGCCGGTCGCGGCAGCAGCGTGATCCCGGGCCCAAGGATCGCCGCGATCTCGCGCACCTTGTCCGGGTTCGCGCTCGCGAGCACGAGCTCGAGGGGGGCAGCCATCGCGGTGCTCAGCGCGGCGCGGGCGGCGTCGACAGCATCTGGTTCTGCATCGTGATGAGCTCGTTGATGCCCTTCTCGGCCAACGCCAGCAGATCGTCGAGCTCGTCACGCGAGAACGCCAGGCCCTCCGCCGTGCCCTGCACCTCGATGAACTTGCCCGACTCGGTCATCACGACGTTCATGTCGACCTCGGCCGTCGAGTCCTCGGTGTAGGGCAGGTCGAGCAGGGGCTCGCCGCCCACGACCCCGACGGACACCGCGGCGCAGGCTTCGCGCAACGGGTGCTGCTTGATGCGGCCATCCGCCATCGCTCGGGTGAGGGCGTCGTGCAGCGCGACGTACCCGCCGGTGATCGATGCCGTACGCGTGCCACCGTCGGCCTGGAGCACGTCGCAGTCCACGACGACCTGCCGCTCGCCGAGGGCGACCATGTCGCACACGGCACGCAGGGAGCGCCCGATCAGCCGCTGGATCTCCTGCGTGCGCCCCGACTGCTTGCCGGCGGCCGCCTCGCGGCGGATGCGCTCGTTGGACGACCCGGGCAGCATGCCGTACTCGGCGGTCACCCACCCCTTGCCCGAACCGCGCATCCAGCGCGGCACGTCCTCGTCGATCGTCGCGGTGCACAGCACCACGGTGCGACCCGCCCGCACCAGCACCGACCCCGCGGCCTGGGCGGTGAAGTCCCGCTCGAATGAGATCTCCCGCAGTTGGTCGGCCTGTCGCCCATCGACTCGCACAGCACGTTCCCCGTTCTCGTGGACCCGCAGGTCCTGGTGGTGGTGTTCCCGTCCTCCGGTCGCCGCGATGCCGCGAAGCGACGCGGCGACGCTAGTGCGCCGGCCGCTCAGGTCTCGAACGTCGCGTGGGTCGACGCGAGATCGAGCGCGCCGCCGAAGGCCGCCTCGCCCTCCGCGCGGTAGGCCGTGAGATCGGCGCCGGGCAGGAAGTGGGTCAGCACGAGGTGGCCGATGCCGGCGGCCCGGGCCATCGCACCGGCCTGGCGGGCGGACAGGTGGAGGACGCCGTCGCCCTCGTCCTGCTCGAGGTTCGTCGCCTCGCACAACCCGAGGTCGATGTCGGTGCCGAACTCGCTGAACGACCAGCTGGGCCCCGTGTCTGCGGAGTACGCGAGCGCCCCACCCTCGCCGGCGACGCGCACAGCCAACGTGGGCACGTAGTGCTCGGTCGCCGAGAAGCTCAGCTCGAGCCCGCCGACCTTGACGGAGTGCGCGTCGTCGATGTCGGTCCAGTCGATGGTCGGGGCGAGGTCGCCGATCACGCACGAGGCCTTCTCGAGCGTCTGATGGGTGCCGTAGACCGGCAGGCCGGTGCGCTGCAGCGCGTACGTCCACGCCGTCTCGAGCCCCGTGAGATCGATCCAGTGATCGGGGTGCGAGTGGCTGAGCACGACGGCGTCGATCTCCTGCAGGTCGATGTGCTGCTGGAGGTTCGCCAGGGTGCCTGGGCCGAGGTCGAGCACGACGTTCTTGCCGCCGCCCTGCACGAGGTAGCCGCTGCACGCCGAGCCCGGCCCGGGGAAGCTGCCGGAGCACCCGAGGATGGTCAGCTTCAGTCCCACACGACCGCCTCGGCATGATCGAGCTCGGGACCGAGCAGCTGGCGGCCGAGCGCCCGGAACGTCGCGACGTCGCCCGACGAGAGGAAGCGGTGGCTCGCGACCCGGTCGGTCTCGTTCGGTCGGGCCCCCGCCGCGGACTCGAGCGTGCGCCGCACACCGAACGCGGTCTCGTCCGCAGAGGACACCAGCACCACGTCTCGGCCCATCACGTCGCTGATCGTACGAGCCAGGAAGGGGTAGTGCGTACACCCGAGCAGCAGCGTGTCGACCTCGGCCTCGACCAGCGGCGCGAGCAGGCGCTCGGCGAGGACGTGCACCTGATCGCTCTGCGTCTCGCCGCGCTCGACGAACTCGACGAAGCCGGGGCACGCGGCGCAGGTGAGCTTCACCCCGTCGTCGGCGTCGCGCACGGCTTCCTGGTAGGCGCCGGACCCGATCGTGCCCACGGTGCCGATCACGCCCACGTTGCCGTTGCGCGTCGCCGCCACCAACGAGCGCACCCCCGGCTCGATGACCCCGACGATCGGGATCCCCGCGTGGCGCTCCTGCAGCTCGGCGAGGGCCGCAGCGGCCGCCGTGTTGCAGGCCACGATCACCATCTTCACGTCGTGCTCGCCGACCAGGTGATCGGTGATCTGCACGGCGAAGTCGCGGACCTCGGGCAGCGGACGGGGACCGTACGGGTAGCGGCCGGTGTCGCCGATGTACACCAGATCCTCGAACGGCACCAGGTCGATCATCGCCCGAGCGACCGTGAGCCCACCGAAGCCGCTGTCGAACATGCCGATCGGTCGCGGATCCACGTCCCGACAGTACCCGCGGGCCTGTGACGGCCCCGAACCACGTGACGTGATTGAGAAATCGTGCTATTCAGAAAGAGGATTGCACCAATCGGAGATGCTTGCACCGATCAATGACTACATCATTCAACGTCAACAGTTGATACTGGTCATTTACAGTTGAAGGTGTTACGTTCGTCACCAACCCCGGAGAAGCTTCGCGTTGGGGGCGGCTTCAACGAGCAGCATCCGCTTCGTCGAACCCGGGGGACACACGACAGGCATGGCGCGCAGGCGCCCCATTGGAGGAACCCTCATGAGCAATGTGTCCACCCACGGTCTGACGAGACGGAAGAAGGCAGCCGTCTTCGCCGGTGCGGTCGCGCTGGTCGCGGCCGTCGGCGTCGTGCGCTACCAGGCGCCGGCCGGCGCAGCGTCCAAGACGGTGACGCTCGACCTGAGCTGCGCCACGAACATCGGCATCACGACCACCGCGCAGTCCGCCATCACGACCTCGGCGAACCCCGATCCGGTCGTCGCGGGCGCCGCCGGCGACCTGACCATCGCCCCGTCCCCGCCGGCGCTGTCGCTGACGGTGAACCTGAACAAGATCGTCATCACCACACCGATCCCCACGCAGGCGGACGCCTCGACGATCAGCGTCGCCTTCTCGAACGGGTCCACGCCGGCCAACCTCACGGGGGCCGCCGCCATCTCGGGGTCGAACCTCGTGCTGACGTTCACCGGGGCAGCCGTGCCCTCGAACACCGCCGTGCTCCCCGTGGTCACCGTGCACAGCACGATCAAGCCCGGCACCGGCGGGCAGACGCTGACGCTGGCGGCTCCCACCAGCATCACGGCCGATGCCGACCTCGGCGGCAACGCGATCCAGGCGACCTGCACGCCGACGGCTTCGAGCCCGACCGTGCTGAACACGTTCTCGATCGTCGCCCCCGCCACGACCACCACGACGGCGGCGCCGACCACCACGACGGCGGCGCCGACCACCACGACGACGGCCCCGACCACGACCACCACGAAGCCGACGACCACCACCACGGCGCCGACCACCACAACCACCAAGCCGACGACCACGACCACGGCGCCGACCACCACAACCACCAAACCGACGACCACCACGACGGCGCCGACCACCACGACCACCAAACCGACGACCACGACCACGCGGCCGACGACGACCACCACCCGCCCGACGACGACGACGACGGCGCCGCCGAGCGACAACTGGTTCAAGAAGTTCCTGTGCCAGTTCTTCCACATCTGCTTCTGACGCGTGGGCGCGTGTGGCCCACCCCCTGAGCCGCACACCACGCAACAGCAGACGAGCGCCCGAGGGGCTGGCCGCGACGGTCAGCCCCTCGGCGCGTCATGGCGTCGCGGACGGAGTGCGCCGAACGGAGCGCGAAGGCGCCGATCGGCCCGCCGGCGATGCCCGTGCTCAGGTGGAGCAGAGCGAACCGGCGTAGGCGCACCGGTTGATCATCGTCATGCGGGCGACGTTGATGTTCAGGGCAGCGGGGAACGTCACGGGCCGGGCGTAGTTCGCGGCGGGTGCGATCCCGGCCGCGAACCCTTCGACCTTCCAGGGCCCCGAGGTCGGGTAGGCAGACCCGGGGATGTACGCGAGCTGCGCGTGACCGACGCCGGTGTAGTCGGCGGGGCCCGGGAGGCCCCAGTCCCCCGCCCCGAAGGTGCTGGGCGACGCGCGGCCGCTGATCCACCACGCCGACACCCCGTCGTAGGCGGCAGCCTGCGCGTGTCCGACACCGTCGTAGTCGGCGGGGACCGGGAACGTCAGCAGCTCCTTCTTGCCCAGGGTGAAGGTCACGATCGCGTGATCAGAGCTGCGCCGCACCATCCACCGAGCGGTCAGCGGCCGGAACGTCGCGAGGTCGGTGATGCCGTCGCCGTCGTAGTCCGCCGGAGCGGGCACGTCCTGATCGGTCTGCGCGAGCTTCGTCCCACTCGGCAGGCTCGTGTCCGTCGGTCCTTCGCCGAACTGGATGGGATCGTGACCCTGGATGAACCACATCCCGTCCCAGTCGCGGTACCAGGCCGGGATGGCCTTGCTCCCACCGTCGTACACCCCTGGGACTGGCATGACGAACTTTCCCGTGCTGGTCGGCACCGGCGAGCTCGGTCTCGGGAAGACCAACGTGCCGGCCGTGCCCAGGGTGATCCAGTCCCCTCCGGCGTTGACGAACGCAACGTCCCAGCGCCCATCGCCGTCGTAGTCGGCGGGGACCTCAGCGTACGTCGACGGTGGGGAGGCAACGATCGGTGTGCTCGACCCCAGCTGGTAGTAGCCGGGGGCTCCGGCCGGGCCCGACGAGGTGAGGTACACGGGCCGGGCGCGGGCGTCTCCGTCGAAGTACCCGGCCACGTCCAGCACCACATCCAGGGACCCGGCTGCGTTGAAGATGCTGGCGTGACCCGTGGCGTCCAAGCTGGTGAACGCAGCGTTCGCGATGGTCTCGTGCGCGCCGGCGTTCACGGTCGACGTACTCGGCCCACCGGAATCGGTGCGCCGCAGGGTCACGAACGTGTTGGCGCTGCCGTTCGTCACGGTGACGTTGCCGACGATGCCGGTGGCGCCGGCCGGTATGTCGTGGGTGCCGGCCACCGGGAACGACCGCGACTGAGCCGGCCCCCAAGGGCCCGTCAGGCCGCTTCCCGTGCGATCGTCGAGCACGCGCGTCGGGGCCACCGGGTGGAAGTTCGCTCCTTGCGTGGGGTCGTAGTAGCCGAGCACGTCGACGACGAGGTGCGTCGATCCGACGGCGTTGAAGAACGAGAGCCGGCCCGTCGCGCTCAAGGACGACGTCACCTGGTTGGCGATGGTCTGGCCCGGCCCGAAGTTCACGCTCGACGAGGTGGGTCGCGGCGCATCGCTCGGCCACACCTGCACAAAAGATCCGGCGTCGCTGCCGGTCGCGGTGACGTTGAGCGCCACCGCTCGTGCCGTCAGCGGGATGCCGTTGCCCCCGGCGACCTGCAGGCCGGCGATGTTCTCTTCGCCAGGCCCGAGCCCGTGGTTCCAGCCCCCGATCGACGTGCGGGAGTCGAGCAGCCGGGTCGGCCCGACGGCGTTGTACAGCGTGCCAGGCGGCCCCGTCGAGGAGGAGGCGAGCGGGGGGTTGTCGTACCACCCCGTCACGTCCGCGACCACGTGGACCGCACCTGCGGCGTTGGCGAAGCGCACCTTGCCGGTGGCATCCACCTTGACCGTGACGGCGTTGGCGACGGTCTGACGGGGGGCGAAGTTGATGGTCGAGGTCGTGGGCACGGAGCCGGAGGGCAAGACGGAGAGGAACGACGGCGCCGTCCCCTCGGTCACGGTCACGTTCAGCACGACGGCACTCAGGTTGTCGGCGGCGCCGACGCCCGCCACCCCGGCGACCGTGAGCTCCTTGGGGCTGGTGCCCAGGGGCCCGCCGAAACCACCGAGCGGGGTCCGGGAATCGAGGATGCGCGTGGGCGTCACCGGGTGGAAGGTCGTGCCCCACGACAAGGCGTAGGTCGGGTCGACGAGATCCGCCTCTGCCGCGGCACGCGCCTTCGTCGCGGCGTTCGCGCGCTCAGGGACGGCGCCCACCGCCAGGAGGCACACGACCAGGAGCGCCACGACCGTGGACGCCGGCGCCGCGGAGCGCCGCGTCCGCCGATCCCACGCTCCTGGCGCAGTCGTGTGCACCCGCTGCCTCTGCGTCCCCGCCATCGACGAAGCCTACGTGGTCGACGTCCAGGGCCGACCGCAGGTGTCGCTCATGCCGGCGCGTGTCGGCGCCCCCGAGGGCCCCCGTCGAACGGCAACGACACGCCAGGGCGGCGCCCCTCGCTAGAAGTAGATGATCTTCTCGGCCTTCTTCACGACCTCGTCGAGGTCGTCGGTCCAGGCGCCGGTCGAGAGGTACTTCCAGCCGCCGTCGCACACGATGAACACGATCGTGCCCGACTCGATCTTCTCCGCCACCTTCACGGCGCCGGCGAGCGCCGCCCCCGAGGAGATGCCCGCGAAGACGCCGCAGTCGGTGACGAGGCGACGGGTCCACTCGATCGACTCGCGGGGCCGCACGATGCGCTTGCCGTCGAGCAGCTCTTGGCCACCCCACTTCTCGTACACGGGTGGGATGTAGCCCTCTTCGAGGTTGCGCAGGCCCTCGACGAGCTCACCGATGGGCGGCTCGACGGCGTAGAGCTTGATGTCGGGGTTCTTCTCCTTGAGGAACGTGCCGACCCCCATCAACGTGCCGCTGGTGCCCAGGCCGGCGACGAAGTGCGTGATCTCGGGGCAGTCACGCCAGATCTCAGGGCCGGTGCCCTCGTAGTGCGCGCGGGGGTTCGCCTCGTTCGAGTACTGGTAGAGGAAGGCCCAGTCGGGGTGCTCGGCCGCCAGCGCCTGCGCGCGGCGCACGGCACCGTTCGACCCCTCGCTACCCGGCGACAAGATGATCTCGGCCCCGAAGATCTCGAGCAGCTGACGCCGCTCGATCGACACGTTCTCGGGCATCACGATCTTGATGGGGTAGCCCTTGATCTGGGCGATCATCGCCATGGCGATGCCCGTGTTGCCCGACGACGGCTCGATGATCTGCTGCCCGGGCTTCAGCGTGCCGTCGGCCTCGGCCTCTTCGATCATCTTCAGCGCGATGCGGTCCTTCACCGAGCCGGCCGGGTTCTGGCCCTCGAGCTTGCCGAAGATGCGCACGTTCGGGTTCGGGCTGACCTGGCTCACGTCGACGAGCGGCGTGTTGCCGATGAGATCGAGTACCGAGTGGGCGACGGCCATGAGAGAGCGCTCCAGGACGATGGCGGCCGGCGGAGCGCCGGCCTGACGGGGGAAATCCCGACCTGATCAGTAAGCATTCTACCGATCGTCGACGACAACGCGCTCTTCGCTGATGGTCCCGTCGACGATGCGGTACGAGCGCAGGACCGGGGCTTCGTACTTCAGCGACACGATCACGTAGTGCCAGTTGGGGTCAGGCGCCTGCTTCACGTCGGTGGGCGACGGGTAGGCGTCGGTGTGGGTGTGGCTGTGCATCACCCCGACGATGTCGTGACCCCGGTCTTCGGCATCGCGCTCGGACTGCAGGTAGTCCTTGGTGTTGACCGTGTACACCTTCGACGAGTCGGCGTCGTTGCGACACGGGTAGAACAGCGGTGCCCGCGTGGCGCCGTACTCCCCCGCCATCAGGCCGCACGCCTCCATGGGGAGGCAGTCGTAGGCGTGACCGATCATCTGCTGGTAGGCCAGCTCGGAGAGACGCAACATCGCGGCCGAGGCTAGCGGCGCAGGAGCCGCGCCTCGACGGCGCCACGTGCACCGGATGCGTCACCCGGGGCCGTGCTTCGCCGTCACCCGAGAGAGTGGGCGGCGAGGAAGGTCCAGATGGTCGCGCTCGAGTCGAGCCCCTGGTATGGCGCGCCCATCAGCACCTCGGAGGCCTTCGTCGCGTCGTGGCCCATCCAGGCGTGGTTGGCGCCGGTCACCCGGACCATCTCGACGTCGGCGGCGTCGCGGCACCCGCTCCAGCGGTCCCGGGCGACGTCGGCGTTCGTGGGGTCGACCGTCTCGACGGGGCCGATCGTGCAGCCGTTCATCTGTGCCCATCGAGCGATCGATGCTGCCGGCGACGGGAAGTCCTCCCGGGAGAGGCCGCGCCCGCCGACGCCGCCGGTGATCGGCATGTTCTCGTCGGCGGTGCCGTGGATCTCGATGAGGGGGACCGCACGCGACGGTCGGCACGGATCCACGAAGATCGTGCCGGCCTGCATGCCGACGGCCGCCACCTCGTCCGCCAGCGCGCACGCGAAGCGGTACGCCATGATCCCGCCGTTCGAGTGGCCGGCGAGGTAGACCCGCTTCGGGTCGATCGGCTGCTGCCGGCGCACCTCGTCGATGACCGCCGAGACGAAGCCGACGTCGTCCACGTTCTGCTTGTCTTCGGCGGCGGGACCGCAGCAGCCCCCGCCGTTCCAGACGTGGCCCTTGCTGAGGACCGGGATCTCGATCCCGTCGGGGTACACCGCGACGAACGCGTTGGCCTCGGCCAAGCCGTCGAAGCCCGACTGCTCCTCGAACTGCTGCCCCGAGCCGAAGCCGCCGTGCAGCCCGACGAGCAACGGGACGGCCTGCCCGGGTGGGAGCTGGCTCGGGACGTACACGTGGTAGGTGCGGTCGCGACCGTCCGGCGTCCTGATCGTCGCGGTCGACGAGCCGCCCTTCGGCGCGACCGCAGGGCGCACCGTGGCCGGTGGCGAGACGGTCGAGCCGACCACGGATCCCTCGGGGACGGATGAGCCCGGTGTCGACGTCGTGACGGTGGGCGACGCCGGGCCGGTGGTGTCCCGCTGTCGCGAGCAGGCCGAGGTCGCCACCAGGGCGAGCCCGAGCGCCAGCACCGCCACCGCCCGCGATCGGACCCGCGCCGGGCGGCGAGGACGGGGTGGGATCGTCTGCATCGTGGACGAGTGTGGAGCACAGATGTGAGGAAGGTGTGGGCAACGCGTGCGGTGTCGGGCGTCCGGTGCGCCGCGGCGACGGATCCGCCCCGGCGGTGCTCCCTGTCGGGACGACGCACCGATTCGGTTCACGAGACCCAACCGGTAGCCTGATCGGTCCCATGACCGCGCCCGGCAAGACCAACCAGACGAAGAAGCCGAAGGGCAAGACCGCCGAGAGCCTCAGCAAGACCGTCGCGTCCAACCGCCAGGCCCGGCGCGACTACCAGATCCTCGAGACGATGGAGGTCGGCATCGTGCTGCGAGGGTCCGAGGTCAAGTCGCTGCGCGAGGCCAAGGTGCAGCTCGCCGACAGCTACGGCCGCCTCGACGGCAACGAGCTCTGGCTGCACGGCTTGCACATCGCGGCGTACTCCCATGACGGCGGGTTCGGTGGGCACGAGCTCGAGCGCCGCCGCAAGCTGCTGGCCCACCGGGCCGAGATCGATCGTTGGCGGCCCCGCGTCGAGCAGGAGCACCTGTCCCTCGTCCCGCTCTCGCTCTACTTCAAGGACGGGCGCGCCAAGATCGAGCTGGCGCTGGCCCGCGGCCGCAAGCAGGAGGACAAGCGCCAGGCGATCGCGAAGCGCGACGCCGAGATGGAAGCCCGCAAGGCGATCGCCCGCGCCAACAAGTACGGCTCGAACGCCTAACTGCCCGCGACGGCAGATCGCTGGCTAGCTTCCCGCCCATGGCGCCGCACACAACCCCCGGAGGGGACAACCCCGACATCCGCGACCTGCGGGTGGAGACGATCTGCCAGGCGCACTACGCGCTGCACCAGGCGACCTTCGAGCAGCGCCAGCGCGACGGTCGGTGGCGGCGCATCGTCCGCGAGGCGTACGACCGCGGCAACGGCGCCGCCGCGTTGTTGCGCCACCCCGAGCGCGGCACGATCCTGCTGGTGCGCCAGTACCGGCTGCCGGCGCACCTCAACGACCACCCCGACGGCATGCTGCTCGAGGTGCCGGCCGGGCTGCTCGACGACGGCGAGGAGGCCGAGGAAGCGCTGCGCCGCGAGCTGCAGGAGGAGGTCGGTCACACCGTCGGAGACCTGCGGCGGCTGTTCCAGCTCTACATGAGCCCGGGGTCGGTCACCGAGCACCTGACGTTCTTCGTCGGTGAGTACACCGACGACACGCGCACCGGCGCCGGCGGCGGCGAAGCGGCGGAGGGCGAGGACCTCGAGATCCTCGAGGTCCCCTTCGACGAAGCGCGGGCGATGGTCGCCGACGGCCGCATCTGCGACGCGAAGACGGTGATCTTGCTCGAGTGGGCGGCGGCGCAGACGTAGACGCCGGCCATCGAGGCGGCGCCGTCACACCGAGGCGCTACCCTGACAGGGCACACAAGGGGCTGATCGGTTTCGACGTTGGACCGAGAAGCTGTTTCGTGCGACCCGAGTTGCTCAGACTCGTTAATCGGGGCACCAAAATAATCGCCGATAGCGATTACGCTCTCGCCGCCTGATAGCTCAGGTGGAAGAGAGACATCGTGACCAGAGATGGCGCACGGGGCCTGTCCACCACAGCCCGGCAACAGAAGTGGTGGAGGACGGCGGGAGAGACCGCTGACCGCAGGGAAAGACCGCTGACATCGGGGAAAGACCCGGCGGTGGGCTTCGGCCCAGCTGACCCGGCAGTGCGGTAACCGCAAGCCACGTTCCGGGAATGGTCGTAGCGCGTGCAGTGACTCTTCAGCGGACGGGGGTTCGATTCCCCCCAGCTCCACTCTCTCCGTGGACAAGATCAGCAGTGAAGCTCCTCTGACCAGCGTCTCTTCCGACCGTTGGTGACCGAGAGTGACCGTCCAGGACACGGAAAGTGCGTCCTGCGTGTGCTCTTGTGTCCTCACTGTGTCCTGGAGACGGCGTTTCTGACGGGGCGTCAGGACGTCAGTCGCACTCGATTGCGCCGCGCGCCAGTCGATGGTCCGCAGTTCGGCTCGCCGCCGAACATGGGCGCCTTTTGACGACGGCCATCACGCACTGCCCATCGGCGGCCAACGGTCCGGCTCACGGTGCGTGACGCTGAGCTCGATGTCGATCGGAGGAGCGGCGCGCGCGAACCGGGCGGGGATGGCAGCGGGCTGATATTCGGGATGCTCTCGCCGCGCGTTCGTGTGTTCGCGGCAGCCGGTCACATCCACGGCAAGTTGTCCGCACCGTGGGGGCCGCGCCTCCCCGTTTCGCGACCCGGCCCCGGCGAAGACACCTGCCGGGGCCATTGCTGTTCTGAGAGAGTGTGATCCGCCGCTAGGACGGACAGGTGCTTGCAGCTGTTGCCGTCGCCTTCTCGTCGTTGGCTTTCGAGGCCGCTCGCAGGGCGTCCATGCACGAGAAGCAGGCGGTGGCCGTGTCTCCGTGCCGCCTCACGAATTTCGGCCCGGACGTCGAACGACGGCGAATACTGCTCGTTCGGCGACTCGTAGGACCTTGAGGCTCAGCGGTTGGTGACGGCGATCAGGTCGACGTTACCGGTGGCATAGGCATGCACGTACCAGAGCTCGACGTCGTGTTCGTCCTCGACTCGCTGGGCAGCGAAGCGGACCTCGTACTCAGGCTGGTTCGACAAGTCAGCGACGGGAACGCTCGGCGCCCGCCACGGGACGTCGCCCAGCTCGGGCGATGAAGGTCCGCGCGACGCTCTGGGCAGCTTTGGTCGGTGACTCCCTGGCGATCCACGTGTGGTACTCGCCGATGTCGCGGAGGGGCACTACTCGGCGGGCTCAGTTTGCGCGAGGAACTCGTCCTTGGAGATCACTCCGACAGTCGAGTTGTTGACGCGCTCCACGCCTCGCTCCAGCTCGGCGCGAGTCTGCGGATCCCGCAGCGCTGCCCGGGCAGCAGCCCACGAACGATCAAGTCCCTGCTGGACCTCGACTTCTTCGGGCGTCAACTCTTCGTGGCGCAACATCTTCAGCTCCGGTCCGTCACGTGCTGGATCATCGTACCAATGCTCCTAGCTCCAACCGGACCGCTTCAGCGGGGCTCCGCCCAGCGGTCTGCAGGGTGGTCGGCCGCCGCGAGAACCTGCCAGCGGCCGCCAACAGGGTCTAACCACCAACGGCCAGGTGGTCACGCATGGTGGTCGCCGACCGGCCGCCGGCAGATCCATCGGCACATTATGAGAGCGCGACCGATCGGCCCTACTGCGCGCGGGTTCGGGTGATCGGGGCCGGGTTATTGGGACAGGGGCGGCGGGTCGGGAGGCAGCGTCACGCCGCGGAGTCCTTGCCGAGGTGCACGGGCACGCGCCGGTCTTCGTCGTCGAACACGGCGACCAGTTCGAGGCGGGCGCCGAGCGCTTCGAGGTACTGGCGCAGCGTGGAAACGCGTACGTCGTCGGAGTGCTCGAGCTTGGAGATCGCCCCCTGGGTCACATCGAGACGACCGGCGAGCTCGACCTGGCTCACCGCCTCGCGGTGCCGCAGCTCGTAGAGCCGGATCTCCTCGAGGGTCTCGGCCCGCTTGGCCGCCAGCCGTTCGGCCGCGCCGGGGCGGGCTTCGACCTCTTGGCGGAGCTCGGAGAACTTGGTACGTGCCATCACATCAACCCTTCGTCGCGCAGTTCCGCCAGATACCGGTCGTAGAGGTCATCGGCCAACGGGACCGCCGCCTCGTACCAGCTGTTCCAATCGCCGCTCTTGTCGCCACCCACCAACAAGATCACCTGCCGCCGCGGGTCGAACATGAACAACACCCGCAAGGCGCCGCCTTGGCTGGCGCGCAGCTCCTTCATGTTGTGATGCCGTGAGGTCTGGATGCGATCCACCACTGGTCGACCCAGATCCGGGCCCCGCTCGCCGAGCAGCCCCACCCGGTCGGTGACCGACTCCTGCTGGTCCACGGTGAGCCCGTCCCACCACGCGATGAACTCGTCGGTCACCTCGATGTCCCACACCACCCAACTATGAGCTACTCATCATAATGAGTCAAGGGTCATATCAGACTCGGGCGTCCCCGATCGTTCATGGAGCAGATCGTCATCAGCATCCCAGTTCGCCGGTTGTGCGGACACCCGGCGTGTACTCAGCGCGGATTGCAGTGCCCACCGCGTGCGCTCCTCACGGTCCCCAATGGCGCGTAGGCGACGGAGTGACCCTGCTGGTGAGCGATCTCTTCGACCTACGATTCCGGAGTGTGGCCAATCACGGTGGTGCTGGGAGTCGTGGCGAGCGGTCTTCTGCTCGCAAGCGCCTGGCAATGGCTGGGTCGAGCACGCGCAGTGTCGGCGACCCGGGTGCGGCCGGGCGACTGCGGCACTCGATCCGCCGGGGCGACCACCTCATCGCACAAGTGGCTGCGAATCCTTGCCTTGGCTGCAGTCATCGTCTTCGCGGCCGACGCCGTCATGAACTTCTTGTCGTCGAACTCCCTGTCCTGGGGTCTTGCCGGAAACTGGGCGCTCGGAATCGTCATTGCATCCGCCTTCGTCGCCGGCCTCTGGTACGCGTGGACTCACTTTGCTAGAGCCGACTGGCGAACCTTCGCGATCGCGGCCTTGCTCACGCAGGTCGTGCTCTGGGCACTCATCGTCGGCGCGTTGGCCCTGACCCCGGCCAACGGATCCGAGGACGATTTCAACCTGATCGAGGCTGTCTTCTTCGCGACGGTTGGAACGATCATCTGGGTGCCGGTCTTCGGACTCCCAGTCGGAACGGCCGTGGGGCTACTCGTTGCGAGCGTGAAGCGGGCGCTACGCATGCGAGAAGGACTCGACGTCGTCTCGCCAGCGTGAACCACCCGCTGCCGACCGAGTGTCCCCGAACCCAGGCAAGAGCCGTGTGGAGTTGACCGCGGTTCGGCGTGCACCTGTCCCCGAACACGCGGGCATATGTACGCTCACGGGCGGGGCCGAACGCCGGATCCAGGGTGGGCGCTCGAGCTTCCGGCGAGCGAAGGCTCGTGTGCACGAAGCCGGGACGAGGAGTAGGCGACCTCGGCTGCCGACTCCGAGGGCCAGTCATCGAGGACTTGAATCACGCTGTCACTGCCGCATCCGATACGCCGCGGCCCAGTGCCGGTCCGCGAACTCGCCCGCACCGAACTCCTCGATCTCCTGCAGCATCCGATCCGGTGTCAACTTCTCAACCACCGCGGAAAATGTGCTCGCGACCACCGCTCCCACGCGTTCCAACTGTGCGGCTGGATCGACCGCTTCGGGCAGGAGGTCGAACGGCGGCGCGTCGCCACCCCGAGCGACCCAGTAGTCCCGAATGCTTTGTTGCGAACACGCTGCGCGGGCGAGGTGCTCCTCGCTGAGCGGAACGACCTCACCGCGCACCCGCGTGTTCTGGGACTGGTAGTGCCAGTCTTCATCAAGGACCGTCGGTAGCTCGGACGGTGGCACCTTGATCGGATACTCGAACTTCCAGGACGGTGGCTCGTCGACCACGGGCTGGGCGTCGTCATGAAACGTGGAAAGGAAGCTGTGCCGCAAGAGGAACAGAAGGATCGGTGGTGGTGACCAACGCAGTTCAACTCTCACGATGCCAGCCATGACCGCGCCGTCGTTGTAGTAGAGCGCTCGACCGCGCGGGACAAAGCCGACAGGGGCGAGGCGCTCTCCGACGAGGTCGTCGAACAGCGAGTTGAAGTCCTGAACGTTCACGGCTCCATCATCGCCCGACGCGGGAAAGCCGGCGACCTCGTCGTGGGGTGTCTCACGTGCGCGGCCCGATCCGCCTCGCTCTCGTCC
>CAYUOL010000112.1:0-17716 GCA_964446345.1 uncultured Iamiaceae bacterium
ACAGCCGGTTCATCGCGGGCTTGAAGGCCGCTGAGGTCGAGGTGGATCGCAAGATCCTGGCCGATCTCGCAGTCACCGACGCCGCGGCGTTCGCCGCGCTGGTCGAGGTCGCCCGCGCCGCCAACACCGACGCCGAGGCGGCTGCGTCCTGACGCTCGCCGGTCGCGCGTCGAGCGCTCCGGAACCAGGACGGTCATGAGCCAGATCGGCCCGCGCAACCCTGCGGTGCAGCACCTTCGGCGCCTCTCGAGGCGCCGAAGGGTGCGTCTGGAGGCCGGTGCGTTCGTGATCGACGGGCCCGTCCTGATCGGCGATGCGCTCGATGCCGACGTCGAGCTCGACGCGGTCTACGTCGAGCCCCGCGCGCTCGCCGAGCCGTGGGCCGGCGCGCTGCTCGAGCGGTGCGCAGCGGTGGGCGTGCGCCGCCTCGACGTCGTCGACGGCACGTTGGCCAGCGCCACCGACACCGTCACGCCACCCCCGATCGCGGCGATCGGTCGCGTCCGCACCCGCCCGCTGCGCTTCTTCACCTCGAGCGCCGCGGGTCTCGTCGTCGTGCTGGCCGGCGTGGCCGACCCCGGCAACGCCGGCACGATCCTGCGGTCGGCCGAAGCAGCAGGGGCCAAGGGCGTCGTCGTCACCCCGGCCTCGGTCGACCTGCACAGCCCCAAGGTGGTCCGGGCGTCCGCAGGATCGATCTTCCGGGTTCCCGTCGCGGAGGCCGAAGGCGACGCCGTCTCGTTGGTCACCACGCTCGCCGCCTCCGGGTTCGCGGTGCTGGGCACGGTCGCCGACGGGGGCGCCGAGTACGACGGCGTCGATCTCACGGGCCCGACCGCGGTCGTGCTGGGCAACGAGGCGCACGGCCTCGACCCGGAGGTGCGGGCCGCGCTCACCGGGCTGCTCACGATCCCGATGGCCGGCGCCACCGAGAGCCTCAACGTCGCGATGGCGGCGACCGTGATCTGCTTCGAGGCGGCGCGCCAGCGTCGGTCGCGCTGACACCGTCGGGTGGTGGACGCGGCGTCGCGCACTAACCTCGGGCGTCCACCGCCGCGCATGTGAGAGGACCACGGGCAGCCGAGCCGATGATCGAGGACATCGAAGCCACCGAGAAGGACGCGCTGCAGCGCGTGCAGGCCGCCGCCTCGCTCGACGAGCTGCGCACCGTCGAGACCGAGGTCTTGGGCAAGAAGGCGGCGCTGAACGCGTTCAAGAAGCGCCTCGGCGCGCTCGGCGCGGAGGAGCGCCGCGAGGCCGGCCGCCGCCTGAACGAGGCGCGCGAAGCCGTCGAGCAGGGCGTGGCCGAGCGCCGGGCCGCCCTCGAGCGCTCCGAGCGGGCCGTGCAGCTCGAGGCGGAGCGCCTCGACCTCACCGAGTACGGCCCCCAGCACCGTCAGGGCCGGTTGCACCTGGTGACGCAGTCACGGGACCGGCTCGAGGACGTCTTCGTCGGCATGGGCTTCACCGTGGCCGAGGGCCCCGAGGTCGAGTCCGACTGGTACAACTTCGAGGCGCTGAACATCCCGGCATCCCACCCGGCCCGGGGCATGTGGGACACCCTCTACGTCGACCTCGGTGAGCCCGAGAGCACGTTGCTGCGCACGCACACCTCGCCGGTGCAGATCCGCGTGATGACGGCGAACGAGCCGCCGATCTACTCGATCATGCCCGGGCGCGTGTACCGCCGTGACACCGCGGACGCGAGCCACATGCCCGTGTTCCACCAGATCGAGGGCCTCGTCGTCGACAAGGGCATCAGCTTCGCCGACCTCGCCGGCACGCTCGAGGCCTTCACCGCCGCGTTCTTCGGCGGGGCCATCCACTCGCGCCTGCGGCCGTCGTACTTCCCGTTCACCGAGCCGTCGGCCGAGTACGACATCAACTGCATCTTCTGCGAGGGCAAGGGCTGTCGCACGTGCCAGCAGACGGGGTGGCTCGAGCTGGGGGGCTGCGGCATGGTGCACCCCAACGTGTTCGCCGCCGTCGGCTACGACCCGGAGCAGTGGTCGGGGTTCGCGTTCGGCTTCGGCATCGACCGGCTCGCCCTCATGCGCCACGGCGTCGACGACATCCGCGAGCTCTACACGAACGACGTGCGGTTCCTCCAGCAGTTCTGATCTGACTGAGGGTGTGAGCCTCTCCGCACGGGCACCTATGCTCCGGGCCCATGAAGGTCTTGCTGTCCTGGTTGCGCGAGTTCGCCCCGTTCGAGGGCGACCCGATCCTGCTCGGCGAGGAGATGAGCGATCTCGGCATGGCCGTCGAGTCCATCGAGCACCTCGGCCAGGGGCTCGACGGGATCGTCGTGGCGAAGGTGCTCGACCTGCGCCCGCACCCGGACGCCGACAAGATCCAGCTCGTCGACGTCGACCTGGGTGACGGCGACGCGCTGCAGATCTGCTGCGGCGCCTTCAACATGGCCGTGGGCGATCTCGTGCCCCTGGCGACGCTCGGCACCGTGATGCCGAACGGCATGAAGATCGAGCGCCGCAAGCTCCGGGGCCAGTGGTCGAACGGCATGCTGTGCTCGGGCAAGGAGCTGGGGCTCGGCGAGGACCACGCGGGGATCATGGTGCTCGCCGGCGACCTCGCGCTGGGCCAACCGATCACCGACGCGTTGGGCATCGAACCCGACGTGCTCTACGACCTCGAGATCAACCCCAACCGGCCGGATGCGATGTCGGTGGCCGGCGTCGCCCGCGACCTCGCCGCTCGGTTGCACGTCCCGTTCACGCAGCTGCAGCCCGCCGTCGCCACCGGCCCGGCATCCGTCGCCGGCCGCGCGGCCGTCGAGCTGCTCGCCCCCGATCTGTGCGGGCGCTTCCTGTTGCGCATCCTGGACGACGTCACCGTGGGCGACTCCCCGCCGTGGTTGGCGAACCGCCTGCTGCACCTGGGCATGCGCCCGATCAACAGCGTCGTCGACGTGTCCAACTACGTCATGCTCGAGCTCGGTCAGCCGAACCACACGTACGACCTCGCCAAGGTCCCCGACGGCGCGCTGCGCGTTCGCTGGGCGCGCGACGGCGAGACGATCCGCACCCTCGACGACGTCGAGCGCACGCTCACCAGCGGCGACGGCGTCATCGCCGACCGCGACGACCAGGCGATCGGCATCGCGGGCGTCATGGGTGGAGCCTCCACCGAGATCTCGTCCTCGACCTCGTCGGTGCTGCTCGAGATGGCCTGGTGGGACCCGATGTCCATCGCCCGCTCGTCCGCGCGCCTGGGCTTGCGCAGCGAGGCGTCGATGCGCTTCGAGCGCGGTGCCGACCCCGAGGTGGTCGAGCTCGCGGCACGGCGCTTCGCAGAGCTGCTCGCCCCATCCGGAGCGCGCCTGGCCGACGGCACCGTCGATGCGCGCGGTGACCTGCCCGATCGCGCGCCGGTGCGCGTGCGCGTGGGGCGCGTCAACGACTACCTCGGCACCTCGTTCACCGGCGCCGAGATCCGGGACCTGCTCACGCCGATCGAGTTCGAGGTCGATACGGTCAGCGCGGTCGGCGACGGCGTCCTCGACGTGGTCGTGCCCAGCTTCCGGCCCGACACCGCCACCGAGACCGACATCATCGAGGAGGTGGCTCGCCACTACAGCTACAGCCGCCTCCCACGGCGGGTCCCGCCCGGCGTGCGCACCGGAAGCCTCACCCGCTACCAGGTCGAACGACGCTTCGTGCGCCAGACCCTCGTCGGGTTGGCGCTCGACGAAGCGATGCCGCTGCCGTTCCTGTCGTCCGACGACGTGCGCCGGGCCGGGCTGGGGCACAGCCCCATCACGGTCACCAACCCGCTCGACGCAGACGAGTCGACGTTGCGCACGTCGCTGCGCCCCGGTCTGCTGAAGGCCGTGGCCTACAACGAGTCGCACCGCCACCTGCGCACGCGCCTCTTCGAGATCGGCAAGGTGTTCCTCGCGCCCGCGCCCGGCGAGCAGCTGCCCGACGAGCGCGAGCACGTCGGCATCATCCTGGCCGGCGAGGACGCCGTGGGCGCCGTCGCGGTGTGGCACGTCCTCGCGGACGCGCTGGCGGTGGCCGACACCCGCCTCGAGCAGGTCGCGGTCGAGGGCATGCACCCGACCCGCTCGGCCGAGATCCTCGTGGCCGACACCCTGGTCGGGGTCGTCGGCGAGGTCGACCCGGCCGTGCTGTCGGCGTTCGCGATCAACGAGCGCGTGGGATGGCTCGAGCTCGACCTCGGCCGGTTGCTCGAGCTCCCGCACGCGGCCCGCACCTACAGCCCGATCAGTCGCTACCCCTCGAGCGACATCGACCTCGCCTTCGAGGTCCCCGAGCTCGTCGCGGCGGCGGCGGTCGAAGCGACGATCACCGAGGCCGCGGGTGCGCTGCTGGTCGACCTGCGCCTGTTCGACGTGTACCGGGGCCCCGGGCTGCCCGAAGACCACCGCAGCCTCGCGTTCACGCTGCGGTTGCAGAGCGACGACCGCACGCTCACCGACCGCGACATCGCCGAGGTCCGTGACCGCGTGATCGCCGCCGTGGCCGCCGGCCACGGCGCCCGCCTGCGCGGGTGAGACATCGCACGTCAGGACGCGTCGCCTAAGGTGTTCGGGTCGGCCGACGGGCCGATGCGACACGACGTGAAGTGATGTCCCCCCGTGGGGGAAGCGGTCTTTCGGGAAGAGGCGTGCCATGTTGATGAAGCTGTTGTTCGGCGTGCAGAACTCGCCGCAGCGCAAGCTGTGCGTGGCGCTGGCGATCCTGCTGACCGTGATCGGCCTCGTCGTCATCCCCGTCCAGGGTGGGCAGGAGGGGTGGACCGGGGTGCTCCTCGGGGTGGCCTTCACCCTGCTGGGCCTCGCCGCCATCGCCGTCCTGTCCCGTCAGTTCGCCGCTCGCGACGAGAAGATGGCCACGCAGGAGCAGCTGCACCGCCTCCCGGGCCGGTACAACGACGGTGTGCTGAAGACCATCGTCGACAACGCGCCGCACGACCCCAACGAGCGTCTCGGTTCGGTCACGGGGCAGCTGAGCGCCCAGGAGATCCAGGAGACCGTCGCGAAGGTCCGCGGCGAGGGGTAGCGGGGCGCGGGCCGAGGTCCCGGACGGCCGAGCCCGGCAACCGGGTTGCAGGATTCTGCGGCGGCCTGTAAACATTTGCAATGAGCGAGATCGGGATCATCGGGGCGTCGGGCTACACCGGCGCCGAGCTGCTGCGCATCTGCGCCTCGCACCCCGAGCTCGAGGTCCGCTTCGCCTCCGGCGAGTCCCAGGCCGGCACCCGCGTCGCCGACCTGTACCCGAGCCTCGCGGCGGCCTACGGCGATCTTGTCTTCGAGCCGTACGCCCCAGGTGCCGTCGACGGGTTGGATCTCGTGTTCCTGGCCCTGCCGCACGGTGCGTCGCAGACGATCGTGCCCGAGCTGCGTGGTCGGGTGAAGCACGTGGTCGACCTCGCAGCCGACTTCCGCCTCGACGATCCCGGGGCGTACCCCGTGTGGTACGGCGAGGAGCACGCCGCTCCCGACCTGCTCGACGACTTCGCCTACGGGCTGCCCGAGCTGTTCCGCGCCGAGATCGCGGGCGCTTCCGCCGTCGCGACCCCGGGGTGCTACCCGACCGCCGCGTCGCTCGGCCTCGCACCCCTGCTGCAGGGCGGTGTCGTCGACCCGAGCGGCATCATCGTCGACGCCGCGAGCGGCGTGTCCGGCGCCGGCCGGCCGCCCAAGCCGAACACCACGTTCTGCACGGTCGACGAGGACTTCACGGCGTACGGCCTGCTGAACCACCGGCACACGCCGGAGATGGAGCAGAACCTGGCCAAGGTCGGCGGGCTCGCCCCGGGCACCGTCAGCGTGCTGTTCACCCCGCACCTGGCGCCGATGAGCCGGGGCATCCTGGCCACGTGCTACGCCCGTCCGTCCGCCACCGCGGGGACGCTGTCGACCGAGTCGCTGCTGGCGCAGTACCGCGACTTCTACGCCGATGAGCCGTTCGTCGTCGTGATCGACGGCTCGCCGTCGACGAAGGCCACGCTCGGCTCGAACACGGCCCAGGTCACCGTGCGGTTCGACGCGCGCACCGGTCACGTCGTGGCCCTGTGCGCCATCGACAACCTGGCCAAGGGCGCCTCCGGCGGTGCCGTCCAGTGCGCCAACATCCTCGCCGGGTTCCCCGAGACCACCGGCCTGAGCACCGTGGGGGTCTATCCGTGAGCGTCACCGCGCCTGCGGGCTTCGTCGCCGCCGGCGTGGCCTGCGGCATCAAGCCCAGCGGCGCCCTCGACCTGTCGTTCGTCGCGACGGCCGACGGGGAGCCCGTCCCCGCCGCCGGCGTCTTCACCAGCAACAAGATGACGGCCGCGCCCGTCATCGTCACGAACCGCCACCTCGAGCGCACCGGCGGGCTCGCGGTCGGCGTCGTGCTCAACAGCGGCAACGCCAACGCGGCGATGGGCGCGCAGGGCGAGGCCGACGCCATCACGATGTGCGAGGCGGCCGGCGCCGCCCTCGGGTGCGATCCGCACCACATCCTCGTGTGCTCCACCGGGCTCATCGGCATCCCGTTGCCGATCGAGACCATCACCGCGGGCATCCCGGCCGTGGTCGCCGCCCGGTCCGTCGACGGGGCCGCGCAGGCCGCAGAAGCGATCCGCACCACGGACACCCATGCCAAGCAGGTGCTCGTCGAGGGCGACGGGTTCCTCGTCGGGGGCATGGCGAAGGGCGCGGCGATGCTCGAGCCGAACATGGCCACGATGCTGGCCGTGCTGACGACCGACGCTGAGGCGACGCCTGCGCAGCTCAAGGCCGCGCTCCTCGCCGGCATCGAGGAGTCGTTCAACGCCCTCTCCACCGACGGGTGCCAGTCCACCAACGACACCGTGCTGCTCTTCGCGAGCGGTGCGGCCGGGCCGGCCGCCCCCGGCGCGCTCGATGCGGCCGTCGCCGCGGCGTGCGCCGACCTCGCCGGGCAGATGGCGGGCGATGCCGAGGGCGCGACCAAGGTCGTGCGGGTCACCGTGCACGGCGCGGCGTCCGACACGGAGGCGAAGCAGGGCGCGCGCAAGGTGGCCGACTCCAACCTGTGCAAGTGCTCGTGGTACGGGCTCGACCCCTACTGGGGGCGCATCTGCAGTGAGCTGGGCAGTGCCGGCATCGAGTTCGACGCCACGAAGGTCAGCGTGCGCTACGGCGGCGTCGAGGTGGCGGCCGGCGGCATCGAGATCCCGCACGACAAGGAGGCCGTCGCCGCGCACATGGCGGGGCGCCACCTCGACATCGTGGCGGACCTCGGGCTCGGTGGCGGGTCCGGTTCGATCCTGACCAACGACCTGACCCACGCGTACATCGACGAGAACACGGGCGGATCATGAGCGCCGTCCCTGCGGAGGGCTCGGCGCCCCCGCCCTCCGACGCGGCCGCCGTGGCCGCGCTGCTCGCGCACGCGGAGGATCGCGCCGCGGTGCTCGTCGAGGCGCTGCCGTACATCCGCCGCTTCGCCGGCGCCACGGTCGTGGTGAAGTACGGCGGCAACGCCATGATCGACGCCGACCTCGCCGCGCGGTTCGCCGAGGACATCGTGCTCTTGCACTCGGTCGGCCTCCGACCGGTCGTCGTGCACGGCGGTGGCCCCCAGATCGGTGATCTGCTGAAGCGGCTCGGCATCGCGTCCGAGTTCCGCAACGGGCTGCGCGTCACCGACGCCGAGACGCTCGACGTCGCCCGCATGGTCCTCGTCGGCAAGGTCAACCGTGACATCGTCTCGGCCATCAACGTCCACGGTCCGCTCGCGGTCGGGCTGTCGGGCGAGGACGCGGGCATGATCACGGCCGAC
Organism: uncultured Iamiaceae bacterium; assembly: GCA_964446345.1. Classification (GTDB taxonomy): domain Bacteria; phylum Actinomycetota; class Acidimicrobiia; order Acidimicrobiales; family Acidimicrobilacustridaceae; genus CAYUOL01. The sequence continues at coordinate 7,800 of CAYUOL010000112.1, forward strand.
ATCCGCGACCCCGAGCTGGGCTTCGTCGGTGACATCACCGCCGTCGACGTCACGATCATCGAGCGGCTGCTCGCGGAGCACCTCATCCCCGTGGTCTCCACGATCGGTGCGGATGAGCACGGCCAGTCGTTGAACATCAACGCCGACACCGTCGCAGGCGCGCTCGCGGCCGAGCTGGTCGCCGAGAAGATGCTGTACCTCTCCGACGTGCCCGGCCTGCTGCGCGACGTCGACGACCTCGGATCGCTCATCGCCGAGGTGACCGTCAGCGAGATCCACGACCTCATCGAGGCCGGCGTGATCGCCGGCGGCATGATCCCCAAGATCGACGCCTGCCTCGAGGCCTTCGCCGGCGGCGTCGCGTCCGTCCACCTCTTGGACGGGCGCATCCCGCACGTCCTGCTGCTCGAGCTGTTCACCGACGCGGGCATCGGCACCATGATCACCGCCGACCCCGCGTCGCCCCCGGAGGAGCCCGCATGAGCGATCCCCACGTCCACGCCCTCGCGATGGGCGCCCCGGCCGAGCTCGACGCCTGCCCGTTGATGCCGACCTACGCCCCGCCGTCCGTCTCGTTCGTGCGCGGTGCCGGCGCCGAGCTGTGGGACCGGGACGGCACGCGCTACCTCGACTTCCTCACCGGGCTCGCCGTCGTCAGCCTCGGCCACGCCCATCCCGAGATCGCAGCCGCGATCAGCGAACAGGCCGCGACGTTGCTGCACGTGTCGAACCTCTTCGGCACGGAACCCGGGTGGAAGGTCGCCGAGACGCTCGACCGGCTGCTGGGCGGCGGCGGCCAGGTGTTCTTCACCAACTCCGGGGCCGAGGCCAACGAGTGCGCGCTCAAGCTGGCCCGCAAGTGGGGCGGCCACGGCAAGTACGTCGTCGTGAGCGCCTTCGGCTCGTTCCACGGGCGCACGCTCGCGACGCTCCACGCGACCGGCCAACCGCAGAAGCACGAGGCGTTCCAACCGCTGCCGGAGGGCTTCCGCCACGTGGTCTTCGACGACCTCGACGCCTTGGAAGGTGCGCTCGACCCGAGCGTCGCCGCGATCCTGCTCGAGCCGGTGCAGGGAGAGGGAGGGGTCAACCCTGCGTCGAAGCGCTACTTCGAAGGCGTCCGGAGGCTGTGTGACGAGCGCGGCATCCTCATGATGGTGGACGAGGTGCAGACCGGGCTCGGGCGCACGGGCGCGTGGTTCGCGCACCAGCACTTCGGCGTCGTCCCCGACGTCGTGACGATCGCGAAGGCACTCGGCAACGGGATGCCGATCGGTGCGTGCTGGGCCAAGCGCGAGGTCGCGTCGGCGTTCAAGCCGGGCGACCACGGCACGACCTACGGCGGGCAACCGCTCGCGGCCGCGGCCGCGCTCGCGGTGCTGCGGATCATGGAGCGCGACGACATCCCGGCCCGCGCCGCCAAGGCCGGCGACTACCTGCACCGCGAGCTCGCCGAGCTGCCCCGGGTGTCGGAGGTCCGCGGCGTCGGCATGCTGATCGCCGTCGAGCTCGAACCGGGGGTGGACAGCCGCGCGGTGCAGGCCGACGCGCTCGCCCACGGTCTGGTCGTCAACGCCGTGACCCCGACCGCCATCCGCCTCGCGCCACCCCTGAACGTGTCGGGCGAGATCATCGACGAGGCGCTCGCCATCCTGCGCGCCGTGCTCGCGGCTCAGCCCGGCGACGAGGCCGCGACGGGGGAGGGGCGGTCATGAGCCGCCCCCGTCACCTGCTCGAGATCGACGACCTGTCGCGCGACGAGTTGGTCGCCGTGCTCGAGCTCGCCGCGACGCCGCACCCGCCGCAGGTGCTCGCCGGCAAGGGCGCGGCGCTGGTGTTCGAGAAGCCGTCGGCGCGGACCCGCAACTCGATGGAGATGGCGGTGGTGCAGCTGGGGGGCCATCCGGTCACGATCCGCGACGACGAGGTGGGCATGGACCGCCGCGAATCCGTCGAGGACGTCACCAGGACGTTGCAGTGCTACCACGCGGTCATCGCCGCCCGGGTCTTCGAGCACGCCAAGCTCGAGCGCATGGCGGCGGTGTCCGAGGTGCCGATCGTCAACCTGCTCTCCGACGCCGGGCACCCGATGCAGGCGCTCGCCGACGTGCTCACGATCTCGCAGCTGCTCGGCGGGCTCGACGCGATCGTGGGCCGCAAGATCGCCTACGTGGGCGACGGCAACAACGTCGCCCGGTCGCTCGCGCTCGCGGCGGGCATGCTCGGCATGGACGTCGCCATCGCGACGCCGCCCTCGTACGCGTTGCCGTCGTCCGACCTCGAGCGGCTGCAGGCGGCCGGCGTCGCCATCGAGGTCACCGACAAGGCGGAGCACGCGGTCGACGGCGCTGCGTTCGTCTACACCGACGCCTGGTACTCGATGGGGCAGGAGGCAGAGGCCAACGAGCGCCGGCCCGTGTTCCGGCCGTACCAGGTCACCGACGCGCTGCTCGACGCCGCGGGTCCCGAGGCCGTGTTCCTGCACTGCCTGCCCGCTCATCGAGGCGACGAGGTCACCGACGAGGTCGTCGACGGCGGCCGCAGCCAGGTCTGGCGCCAAGCGGAGAACCGCATGCACGCCGCGCGGGGGCTCCTGGCCTGGATCATGGAGGCCACGTGAGCACCACCGAACCCACCCGGCTCGGCAAGCGCCAGCGCCAGCACCTGGTGGTGAAGCTCATCGAGCAGCACGCCATCCGCAACCAGCAGGAGCTGGTCGAGCGCCTCGCGGCCGAGGGCGTGCAGGTCACGGGCGCGACGGTGTCGCGCGACCTCGACGACCTCGGCGCCATAAAGGTGCGCGTGCCCGGCGGTGACACCGCGTACGCGATCCCCGAGCTGCCCAAGGCCCAGGTCGCCCCCGAGGACCACCTGCGCCGCGTCTTCGGCGATTGGGTCGTCGAGGCGGCGCACTCCGGCAACCTCGTGGTGCTGCGCACGCCGCCGGGATCGGCGCACGTCGTCGGCTCGGCGCTCGACCGCGCGTCGCTCCCTGAGGTCATCGGCACCGTGGCCGGAGACGACACCCTCATCGTCGTCGCGTCCGAGGAGATCGGCGGTCGTGACCTCGCTGCCCGCCTGGCCGACCTCGCGGGCTTGTAGGAAGATCCCGCACCGCCCCCGACCGTCCCAAACCACCCGATCCACCCGATCCGATCCACCCGACCCCCAGAGAAGAAGGTTTGCACCATGGCCAAGCGCGTCGTCCTCGCCTACAGCGGAGGCCTCGACACCTCAGTCGCCGTCCGATGGATGATCGAGGAGATGGACGTCGAAGTCATCACCGTGGCCGTCGACGTCGGCCAGGGCGGGGACTGGGAGGCCATCAAGGAGCGGGCGAAGGGCGCCGGCGCCGTCGAGGCCGTCGTGGTGGACGCCCGCGAAGAGTTCGCGCGCGACTACTGCGGCCCGGCGCTGAAGGCCAACGCCCTGTACGAGAACCATTACCCCTTGGTGTCGGCGTTGTCCCGACCGGTGATCGTCAAGCACCTCGTGGCCGCGGCCCGGGAGTTCGACGCCGACGGGGTGGGGCACGGCTGCACCGGCAAGGGCAACGACCAGGTGCGCTTCGAGGTGGCCACGCGGGCGCTGGCCCCGGACCTCGAGTGCGTCGCCCCGGTGCGTCACTGGGGCATGACGCGCGAGGAGTGCATCAGCTACGCCGAGCAGCACGGCATCCCGCTGAACGTCACGAAGGAGAAGATCTACTCGATCGACGACAACCTCTGGGGGCGCGCCATCGAGTGCGGCGAGATGGAGGACCCGTGGGCGCGCCCGCCCGAAGGCGTGTGGGAGATGACCAAGCAGACCGCCACCGAGCCGCGCGAGATCACGATCTCGTTCGAGCAGGGGATGCCGGTGGCGCTCGACGGTGCCGCGAAGCCCGCGTTCGAGCTCATCTCCGAGCTCAACACCATCGTCGGGTCCTACGGCTTCGGGCGCCTCGACATGGTCGAGAACCGCCGCGTGGGCATCAAGAGCCGCGAGACGTACGAGGCTCCGGGGGCGTTGGCGCTCATCACCGCGCACCGCGACCTCGAGGGCATCACGCTCGAGCGCGACCTGCAGCGCCAGAAGATCAGCCTCGAGCACCGCTACAGCGAGCTGGTCTACGACGGCATGTGGTTCTCGCCGCTCAAGGACGCCTTGGACGCGTTCATCGAGTCGTCGCAGCGCTACGTCAGCGGCGAGGTGCGCCTGCGCCTCGAACCCAACCGGTGCTTCGTCGTCGGGCGGCGCAGCGACTACAGCCTCTACGACTACGGGTTGGCCACCTACGACGCGGCGGACAGCTTCAACCACGGCGACTCGGAGGGCTTCGTGAAGCTGTGGGGCCTGGGCCTGCAGACGTGGGCTTCGCGCCAGTCGCAGAAGGACTGATCGGATGTCCACCCTGTGGCACGGGCGCTTCGAGGGCGGGCCCGCCGAAGAGCTCATGGCGTTCACGGTCAGCCTGCCCTACGACCAGCGCCTCGCGGCCGACGACATCCACGGCTCGCGCGCCCATGTCCGGGGTCTCGTGCGCGGGGAGATCCTCTCGGCCGAGGAGGGCGAGGCCGTGCTCACGGCGCTCGATGCCGTGGAGGACGAGCTGCGCTCGGGGAGCTTCATCTTCGTGCCCAGCGACGAGGACATCCACACCGCCGTCGAGCGGCGCGTCACAGAGATCGCCGGCGCCGCCGGCGCCAAGATCCACACCGGTCGCAGCCGCAACGACCAGGTCGCGACCGACCTGCGGCTCTACTGCAAGCGCGAGATCGTGCTCGTGGCGCGGCGCATCCTCGAGCTGCAGCAGGTGCTGGTCGCTCGTGCGTCCGAATCCGAGGGCGCCTACCTCCCCGGGTACACCCACCTGCAGCGGGCGCAGCCGGTGCTGCTCTCGCACCACCTGCTGGCCCACGCGTGGACGTTGGCGCGCGACGTCGATCGCCTGGTCGACACGCGCCGCCGGCTCGACGTCTCGCCGTTGGGTGCCGGGGCGCTCGCCGGATCTTCGTTGCCGCTCGACCCCCAGGGCACCGCCGCCGATCTCGGCTTCGCCGACGTGTTCAGCAACAGCCTGGACGCCGTCAGCGACCGTGACTTCGTCGCAGAGCTGCTCTTCGACCTGGCCCTGCTCGGTGTGCACCTGTCGCGCCTGGCCGAGGAGATCATCCTGTGGTCGACGGACGAGTTCGGCTTCCTGAAGCTCGCCGATGCGTATTCGACCGGTTCGTCGATGCTCCCGCAGAAGAAGAACCCCGACATCGCCGAGCTCACGCGCGGCAAGAGCGGACGCCTCATCGGCAACCTGACCGGGTTGCTCGCCACGCTGAAGGGGTTGCCCCTCGCGTACAACCGCGACCTGCAGGAGGACAAGGAGCCGCTGTTCGACAGCCTCGACCAGATGAACCTGGCTCTGTCCGCCATGACCGGGCTGCTCGCCAGCTCCGCCTTCGAGCTCGACGCGATGCGGGCGGCGGCCGACGCACCCACGAGCGCCGCCACCGATCTCGCCGAGCACCTCGTCGCCAACGGCGTCCCCTTCCGTGACGCGCACGCGATCGTCGGCGCGCTCGTGCGCGAGTCGCTCGAGTCCGGCGCGTCGCTGGCCGACCTGGTCGCGGACCACAGCGACCTCGGCCGCCCCGCGTTGCACCTGTTGCAGGAAGGCGTCGCCGTCACCCGCCGCACGACCCCCGGGGGCGCCGGGCCCGAGCCGTCGGGGCCCCAGCTCACGCAGCTGCTCGCGAAGCTCGAGGCGGACTGGGCGCGGGTCGGGCACGGCGACGATGGCTCTGGGTCCTGACCGTCACGGGTCGGGGTCGTGAACGCTGTGCGCCCATCGGCCGCGCACCCCGGTCCGTCCGCCGTGGCGACGCTGCCCCGCTCCTTCTACGCCCGCGACGGGCGGGACGTCGCGCCGCAGCTGCTGGGCAAGGTCCTGGTGCACGGCGAGCTCGCGGGACGCATCGTCGAGGTCGAGGCCTACGCGGGCGGTGAGGACCCGGCGAGCCACGCGTACCGGGGGCAGACCGAGCGGAACCGCGTGATGTTCGGCCGGGCGGGCGTCCTGTACGTGTACTTCACCTACGGCATGCACTTCTGCGCCAACGCCGTGTGCGGCGACGAGGGAGAGGCGACGGCCGTGCTGCTCCGCGCGCTCGCGCCGCTGCGGGGCCTCGAGACGATGCGCGCGCGTCGGCCGGCTGCGCGTCGCGACGTCGACCTGTGCAACGGGCCCGCCAAGCTCTGCGCCGCGCTCGGCATCGATCGGCCGTTCAACGGCGCGGATCTGGTGACCGGGGACCACGGCATCACGATCGGCGACGACGGGTTCGTCCCGCCGACGCGACCCGGCCGCAGCACCCGCGTCGGCATCCGGGTCGGCATCGAGCACCGGTGGCGCTGGTACCTGCGCGCCGACCCTCACGTCTCCCGTGCTCGCGGCGCGGGCGAGCGCCGCGCCGACATCGGACGACCCGCATGACGCGGCGCCTCCTGCGCGCCGGTGACCCCGGGCTCGAGCCGTCGGCGTCGCTCGCCGACGTCGAGCGGCTGCTCATCGCACATCGACGGGCCACCCCGGCCGCGCTGCGGGACACCGCGGACCAGATGCTGGCGTTCGCGCGCGAGCACCCGGACGCGCTCGTGCGCACGTGCCTCGAGGGGCACTTCACGGGCTCCGCGCTGGTGTTGGACGCGACGGGGGAGCGAGCCCTGTTCCTCTTCCACCGCAAGCTGCAGCGCTGGCTGCAGCCGGGGGGCCACGCGGACGGCGACGGCAACCTGGTGTCGACGGCCTGGCGCGAGGCGACGGAGGAGACCGGCATCGACGGGCTCGCCATCGATCCGCGGCCCATCGACCTGGACGTGCACGTGATCGAGGCCGGCGCCGACCCGCGCCACCTGCACCTCGACGTCCGGTTCCTCGTCGTGGCCCCCGCCGGCGCGGTCGAACGCGGCAACGACGAGTCGGAGGCCCTGCGCTGGGTGACCGCGGAGGAGGCAACCGGCCTCGGCATCGACGAGGGCACGCGGCGCCTGTTCTCGGCGGGTCGCGCGCGGTTCGCCGAGCCGATCACCGCCGGAGGCTGACGGTCGGCGCAACGAGGCGCAGGAGCCGGCCGTCAGGCGACGTCGCCGGGCGTGACGCACGCCGGCATCGGGTTCACCTGCGCGAAGTGGTCGATGGCGTAGGTGATCTGCTTCTTGTCCCGGTCGGACTGGGTGACGGCGAAGCGGGTGGTGGGGTCGCGGCGCAGCTCGGCGGTGTACTCGCGCCGATCCCGGGCGTAGGTCGCGTAGTCATCGATCCACTGGGTCGTGATCTCGCGCTCGGGCCCGCTGGCCGGCACGACCGCGCGCAGCTCCGTGACCATCTGCTCGATCTCGGCCGTGCCCCGGTCGACGACGTCGGCGCGGGAGGCGGCGTCCGGCGTCTCGATCGACTTCGGCAGCGCGGCGATGCGATCCATCCGGGCCTGGCAGATCGGCTGGGCCGCGTGTGCGAACGCCGGGTTCGCCAGGCGCCCGGGCACGTCGTGGGGGAACCACAGCGCGTAGATCCACATCAGCACGAGCCCGAGCACGAGCACCACGACGGCGACCCGGCCGAGGAGGCGCAGCGGCGACCGGCGGTTGTCCTCGAGATCGGGGTCCTCGGGCGCGAGCTCGACCCGGGGGCCGGGGCGCGATGGCGAGGTCCGGGCGGGGGAGGGCACCGTCCAACTGTGCCACCGGCGTCCGGGTCGCCACCAAACGGGAACGGGTGCGACGAGCACGCGTGTCGCAGGCCAGACTACGGAACCGCTCCGGGCTGCCCCGGGGTGGAGCTACAGCCCGCTTCCGCGGTGCCCACCGCACCGCCGCTCGAAGGGACGACCCGTTGTCCGGTTCCGCGATCATCGACGACCTCGAGGCCCGAGGCCTGCTGCACGACAGCACGGACCTCGATGCGCTCCGCACGAGACTCGACGAGGCGCCGATCACGGTCTATGCGGGCTTCGATCCCTCGGCCGACAGCCTGCACGCGGGCAACCTCGTCCCGCTGGTGCTGCTGCGGCGCTTCCAGGAGGCCGGCCACCGGCCCATCGTGCTCGCGGGCGGCGCGACCGGGATGATCGGCGATCCGAGCGGGCGCTCGAACGAGCGCAACCTGCTCGACGACGCGACGCTCGATCGCAACCTCGCCGCGATCATCCCGCAGCTCGAGCAGCTGCTCGACTTCACCCCCGGACCGTTGCAGGCCCGCCAGGTCGACAACCGCTCCTGGACGGCGCCGGTCTCGATGCTCGAGTTCCTCCGCGACGTCGGCAAGCACGTCACCGTCAACCAGATGCTGGCGAAGGAGTCCGTCAAGGCTCGGGTCGCCGGTGAGGGCGGCATCTCCTACACCGAGTTCAGCTACATGCTGCTCCAGGCCAACGACTTCTGGTGGCTGCACGTGAACGAGGGGTGCGACCTGCAGGTCGGGGGCTCCGACCAGTGGGGCAACATCACGGCGGGCATCGACCTGATCCGTCGCCGGGAAGGCGCCCACGTCCACGGGCTCAGCGTCCCGCTGCTCCTGCGCTCCGACGGCGTGAAGTTCGGCAAGACCGCCGACGGCGCCGTGTGGCTGAGCCCCGACAAGACCTCGCCCTACGCCTTCTACCAGTACTGGTTCAACACCGTCGACGCCGACGTCGAGCCGTTCCTGCTGCGGATGACCCTGTTGCCGGTCGCCGAGATCCGCTCGATCGTGGCGGCGCACGCGGCGGCGCCGGACAAGCGCGAGGGCCAGCGGCGCCTGGCCTGGGAGATGACCGCCCTGGTCCACGGCACCGACGCGGCTGACGAGGCCGCCAAGGCGTCGCAGGGCTTCACCGCGTCGGTCGCGGAGGCGTCGGCCGCCGACCTGGCGGCCCTCGCAGACGAGATCCCCACCACCCACCTGGCCCGGCGCGAGCTGCCGGTCGACCTCGTCGAGCTCCTCGTCACCACCGGCCTCGAGTCCTCGAAGTCGGCTGCCCGGCGCCAGATCGACGGGGGTGGGATCTCCGTGAACGACCACAAGGTGGCTGCGCCCCGCGCGCTCGACGAGCAGGACCTGCTCCACGACCGGTTCGTGCTCCTGCGCAAGGGCAAGCGCACGCGCCACCTCCTGGTCGTGGGCTGAGGTCGTGGGCTGAGGTCGTCGGCGCCTCGGTCGTCGGCGGCTCGGAAGCCGAGGGACCGGACCACGCGACGGCGGCCCGGCGGTGATTGGCGCCGGGCCATGCGCCGCGCCTAGGTTCTGCAGCCGGCCCGGCGACGGGTCGGGCACCGAACCACGACGAGGCGGTGACGAGAGTCACTCGCCGAATCGGCTCCGCAGACTTGGAACGCTGCACACGGAGTGGTACAGTGTCTCTCCGCCAACGGAGCCGGTACCGGCACGACGAACCCGAGTCACTGGGTTTGACGCAACGGAACGAACTCACTAGGTTGGCACTCCGCTTCAAACCCCGGCCCGCTCGCTTCGGCGAGGGAGACACGTAGGTGAAGCGACCTCCGCCCGGAACTTCGGTTGCCGGCGCGGCATGAGCAGGTCGAGTTCTGGCCGAGCCCCGCAAAACGGGCTCGGTTTCCCCCGGCCCGGGCGCTCCTTGAAAACAGAAGAGAGGACGAAAAAGCCAGTGCGGGCGTCAGCCACGCTGGGCGGTCCATCCGACCAGGCTCCTGAGCTCTGCTCAGCAGTCTGGATGGGCAACCCTGTGGAAGACGTCAGAAGTCACTGAGCAGCCGATTGCGCTTGTCAATCGGTTGTCCAATAACAGCAGTATCGATCGGGGCTCCTTCGGGGGAACCGATCGTCGAGTCAGTGTCGAGCTTGGTCGCTCGACACAGGCTCTCCTGATCAACGTCTCGAGCTTCGGCTCGGGGCAATGGTTTCGATGGAGAGTTTGATCCTGGCT